>NZ_JBKGGW010000009.1:0-165810 GCF_052041945.1 Pseudomonas sp. SMN11
CCCCCCCCCCCCCCCCCCCCCCCCCCCCCCCCCCCCCCCCCCCCCCCCCCCCCCAAGCCCGGCTCCCACAGGGCTCGCGACAACTTCAAGAAATGGATTACTGAACGACCCCACAAGCCACGCGGGCACCACCACCACCCAACTTCTCTGGATGGTCGCTATGGTTGTCACCACCGGCATGCACCATCAGCGCGTGACCTTTGAAATCGGTAGCTTTCAGACGTGGCGCCAATACCGGGTAGGTGGCCTTGCCGTCGGCGCCGACATACAACGCCGGCAGGTCGCCACGGTGGCCACTGTCGTCATAGGGGCCTTTGTGTGCGTTGGTGGCGTCAGGGTCCCAGTGCCCACCCGCCGCGCCAGCTGGCACCGGCTTGCCGTTTTCCTCTGCCGCTGCGCACGAACCCTGCTGGTGCAGGTGAAAACCATGTACGCCCGGCGGCAGGTCCTTGAGGTCGGGGGTGAGCACGGTGCCGTACTTGTTCTGTTCAATGCTGATCGTCCCGATCGACTTGCCCGGGCCATCCGCCCCGGCCAGTTTCAGTTCCACCGTCTGCGCGGCCTGGGCGAGACCGGCCGAGGCCAGCAATGCGGTGAAGACTACTGCTTTCATGTCGTTTCTCCATGGCTTGGGACAGTTGGGTTTCGTACCCACGTAACGAATGGGACTGCGCAGCTTGCCAGGCATTCCATCCAGCCACAGACTGAAACACTTCCCTTGTCCCGCCACGGAGCCCGTTCGCGTGTCCCTCAAAGCCCTGCGCACCCTGGTGACCATCGCCCGCCACGGCACCTTCGCCCGTGCCGCCGACCTGCTCAGCCTCACGCCTTCGGCCGTGAGCCTGCACATCAAGACCCTCGAAGACGAACTCAAGGTCGCGCTGTTCGACCGCAGCCGTCGCCAGGTGGCGCTGACCGAAGCCGGGCAACTGGCGGTGGCGCGAGCCGAGCAGATACTCGGCGCCTACGACGAACTGGCCGATGCCCTGGCCAGCGGCTCGAGCCTGCGTGGCCGGTTGCGCCTGGGGGCGATCCACACGGTCTTGGCCCGGCGCCTGCCCAAGGCCCTGGTGTGGATCAAGGCCCATCACCCGGAACTGCACATCAGCGTCAATTCAGGGATGTCGGCCGAGCTTGCACGGCGCGTCGAGGATGGCGAGCTGGATGCCGCGATCACCACGGAGCCGGTCAGCCCCTACCCGCAAAACCTGATTTTCACGGCGCTGTTCGAGGACCGCTTCTGGGCCATCGCCAGTCCCGAACTGGCTGGCCAGAGCCTGCCGCAGCTGCTGGCCAGCCAACCGTTCCTGCGTTTCGACAAGCGTGCCTGGGCCGGGCGGCAAATCGAGCAGGAACTGCGCCGCCAGCATTTGCAGGTCAGCGAACAGATGGAGCTGGACAGCCAGGAAGCCCTGGCGCGCATGGCGGTGATGGGACTGGGGGTGGCGATCATTCCCATGGCCGATGACGACCTGCAACGCTTGCCGCCGGCCACCTGCCTGCCCTTTGGCGAACCACAACTGGTGCGGCGGGTGGTATTGCTGGAACACGAAAAGAGCCAGCGTCGACACCTCACTGCTGTGCTGCGGACCGCCATGGAAGCGTGAAGGTCCAGTTTTTCTCAATAGTCAGTGCAGAAATCAACGTTTTTCCCAATCAGTCAGCCGCGCTAACCTGTGCCCGTACCCGACCACGGAACGACCACCATGCTTCACCTGCTGCTGACCACACTTGTGCCCATCATCTTGCTGATTGCCCTGGGCACCTTCCTGCGCATCCGCGGCTTCCTCGCCGAGTCGTTCTGGCCGGGCGCCGAACGCCTGAGCTATTACGTGCTGCTGCCGTCGCTGTTCCTGCATGGCCTGGCCACGGCCAATCTCGATGGCGTGCCGGTGCTGGGCATGGTGGGTGTACTGATGCTCTCCACCTTGCTTGGCGCCGTGTTGCTGGTGCTTTACCAGGGTGCAGTGAACCACGATGGCGCCGACTTCACCTCGGTGTTTCAGGGCGGCGTGCGCTTCAACAACTACATCGGCGCCACCCTCGCCGCCGGCATCTATGGCAGCGCCGGGATCGCCCTGGCCGCCGTGGCCAACGCCGCCATCGTGCCCTTGGTCAATCTGCTCTGCGTGCTGGTGTTCGCCCGCTTCAGCGCGCGCCACAGCTCCACGGCAACGGTGTTGCGAGCCATCTTCGCCAACCCGCTGATCGTCGGCTGCGCCGGGGGGCTGCTGCTGCGGATAAGCGACCTGGGCCTGCCGGCCGGCCTGGAGCCTACGGTCAAGGCGCTGGGCCAGGCCGCCCTGCCCCTGGGCCTGCTGTGCGTGGGCGCGGCACTGGGTGGTGCCAGCCTCGGCCAGCAGGTGCGGCCCCTGCTGGCAGCATCGACCTTCAAGTTCCTGGTCATGCCGCTGACCACCTGGGGCTTGTGCCGCCTGCTCGGGTTGAGCGGCCAGGCAGCGGTTGTGGCCGTGCTGTTCCAGGCTTTGCCAACCGCTTCGTCGTCTTACGTGATGGCGCGGCAGATGGGCGGCAATGCGCCGCTGATGGCCACCATCATCGCCCTGCAGACCGTGCTGGCCGCCGCGACATTGCCTTTGGTGCTAATGCTTACGCTGAAGTGATTGCGCTTGGCTAGACTGTGACTCAGCCCACACTTCGGAAACATGACCATGCGCCTCTCGTGGATGCTGATCGGCTTGACCTCCGCCCTGCTCGCAGGCCCTTTGCATGCCGCCGACAGTGCCAAGGCCGCAGTGGCCGAGGACAAGGCGCAAAACCTGGAAAAAAAGGTGGTGGAGGATGCAGCACCACCGAAAAAGGCGGAAACCATCACCCCTGGCGAGGTACAGGCGGTGGACCCGGCAGGCCAGGCGCCGATGGATGACAGCATCACCTGCCTGGCACGCACCATCTATTGGGAAGCCAAGGGTGCCGACGCCAAGGACATGAGCGCGGTGGCCAGCGTGGTGATCAACCGCCTGGGCAAGGACGGCTTTCCCGACACGATCTGCGGGGTGGTCAAGCAAGGCGTGGAAACCAAATCCTGCCAGTTTTCCTGGTGGTGTGACGGCCGCCCGGACCAGGTCGAGGAAAAGGACCGCTACGACATCGCCAAGGAAATCGCCCGCAAGGCCTTGAACCAGCAACTCAAGGACAGCACTGGCGGCGCGCTGTACTTCCATGACCGCCAGGTGCACCCGAGCTGGGCCAAGGCCTATCGCAAGACCGCCGAGACCCGACATTTCCTGTTCTACAAGCCGAATCAGGAACTGGCGCGCTGATCCGCCACTGCACTTTTCTGGCGCTCATCGGTCTACTCCCTCTTTTGCCGCCCGCAAGTCACTGCTGGCGTTATCGATGCTTTGCACGAGACTGGGCCAAAAGCCTTGCGCTTGTGTAGGATGAGCAGCGCATACCAAGACGCTGCCAGTCACAGGGAGATCCACATGCGCGTCCTGTCATCCGTTGCCGCCTTGTCGCTGGGCCTGGTCCTGTCGACCGGGGCCTTGGCCGTCACCGGCGAAGAAGCGCAACTGATCGATTCGATCAATACCTACCGCAGCCAGGCCCAGCGCTGCGGGGACCAGGTGTCGGTGGAACTGCCGCCGCTCAACAGCGACACGCGCCTGGCACTCTCGCCGGAGGGCACCCGCGACCTGCAGCAGGCCATGAGCCGCGCGGCCTACCCGATGGTCAACGTCCAGGCGATCAGCCTGTCCGGCCCACGTGATGCGAACGCGGCCATGAATGCTATCAAGGAGAGCTTCTGCCAGGTCGTGCTCGACCCGCAGTTTGTCGACATCGGCGTCAGCCAGGAAGGCCGCGACTGGCGCATCGTGCTGGCCCGGCCCTTGCTCAGCGGGCGTCTGGGTGACTGGCAGGCTGAGGGGCAGAAGCTGCTGCAGGCCATCAATACCGCACGCAAGGCCCCCCGCCAATGCGGCGGCCAGCCGTTTGCTGCAGCCCCTGCGCTGAACTGGAGCGCTGCACTGGCGGGCGTGGCAGCCAGCCATACGCGGGCCATGGCCAACCAGAACTTCTTCGACCATATCGACAAGGACGGGCGCACACCGGGTGACCGCGCGGAACTGGCCGGCTACCTGTACCAGCAGATCGGCGAAGATATCGCCGCCGGGCGCGACACCGCGCAGAAGGTGGTGGATGGCTGGCTCGACAGCCCCGGCCACTGCGCCACCCTGATGAACCCGGACTTCCGTGAAATGGGCGCGGCCTATGCCGTAGACCCGAAGAGCGATGCCGGCATCTACTGGACCGGCCTGTTCGGCACGCCGCAATGACTGTTTGAGCTGCGCAGCGCCATCGCCGTGCAGCCAAACCGCCGCCGCACGCACTTGCCCAGGTAGCTGGCATCGCCCAGCCCGACCTCATCGGCGATCTGCGCCAGGCTGTGGCTGGAGTTGAGCAATCGCCAGCGCGCCTGCTGCAGGCGCATTTCCAGCCACCAGGCCTTGGCGCTCATGCCGTGGCTGGCCTGGAACTGGCGGTCCAGCTGACGCCGGCTGATACCGAGCTCCGCAGCCAGCTGTTCGATCGACCCTTGTGCACCCAGGTGATGGCGCATCAGCGCCAGCGCACGCTGCACCTGGCGCCCCTGCCCGGCGCCGGCCTCCAGTGAACGCACGGCATGGCGGCTATCTCGCGATTCGTCCACCAGCATGTCGGCCAGACCCTTGAGCGCCCGGGCACGCCCGCAGGCACCCGCCAGCAGTTCCACTGCGAGGTCGAGGGCTGCCGTGCCGCCGGCACAGGTGATGCGCGCCCCGTCGATGCAGTACAACTGCTCGCGCAGCATCTGCAGCTGCGGGAAGGATGCCCGAAACTCCGCCTCATGACGCCAGTGCACCACCACCTTGTGCCCGTCCAGCAGGCCACAGGCGGCCAGCAGAAAGGAGGCATTGTCGATGGCGACCAGTTTCACCCCCGCTCTGGCCGCACGCTTGAGCAGGGGCTTGTAACGCGGCGCCAGCGTAGCTGTGGCTTCGGCATTGCGGCTGCCGAACACTACTAGGTAGTCGTAGTCTACCCACTGCAACTGTTCGGCAATGGCCTGCACCTGCATGACCGCACCACTGCTAGACGGCACGGGCTCGCCGGTCAGGCTGGCCAGGGCCCAGCTGCAGTAGCGCTGCTGGCTGTAGTCCTCGTCGTCGGCGCTGAAGCGCAGCTTGTCGAGAAACGCACCGAACGGCAACAAGGCGAAGTCCGGCAACGGCAGGATCAGCAGGCGGATATCAGGAGTCATTCAAAACAGGTCCAGAAAACACCATTCAATGTCCAGATCATACCCTGCACTTGCCGTGCCTTCCCATAGACTGGCTGCTCGTGACTACCTGAGGCGCCCATCTTGGCTCTGGATACCTGGTTCATCTACCTGCTGGCGAGCATCGGCCTGTCGCTGACCCCCGGCCCGAACAGCCTGCTCGCGCTGACCCACGGTGCACTGTATGGCGCGCGCCGCACGCTGCTCACCATCGTCGGCGGGGTGTTCGGCTTCAGTGCACTGATTGCCCTGGCGATGTTCGGGCTGACGGCGCTGCTGCAGACGTCGGCCTCGGTACTGACCGTGCTCAAATGGGTGGGGGGAGCGTATCTGGTGTGGTTGGGCATCCAGCTCTGGCGCAGCCCTGCCCTGCATCTGGAGGTGACCGAACGCGCTGCCCGCCTGAGCAACCTGGGGATGTTCCGTCAAGGCCTGCTGTCTGCCTTCGCCAACCCCAAGGTGCTGTTGTTCTACGGTGCCTTCCTGCCGCAGTTCATCGACCCGCAGCGTGGGCTATTGCTGCAGTTCGTGATCATGGCCGCGACCTTTGCCAGCGTGGAATGCGTGGTCGAATACGTGCTGGCGCGCCTGGCGTTTCGTATCCGGCCCTGGCTGGCCAAGGGCGGCAAAGGCTTCAATCGCTGTTGCGGGAGCCTGTTTGCATTGATTGGCGTGGCTTTGCCGCTGGGCCGATAACAGCTCAAGCGCGCCGCGCAACCAGCAGGAAGACGACCAGGGCCATGCCCGGCAATGCCGCCCCCACCAGCGCCACACCGTGCCAACCCTGCTGGGCGAACACCGCGCTGGCCACCGCCGAACCCATTGCCCCGCCCAGGAAGATGCTGGTCATGTACAGCGCATTCAGCCGCCCGCGGCTGGCCGGGTCCAGGGCATAGACCTCACGCTGGCCAATGACCATGTTCATCTGTACCGCAAAATCCAGCAGCACCCCGGTCAGCCCCAGGCCGATCACGCTGTAGCCGGGCGCCGTCAGCCCCAGCAGCAGCGCCAGCGGCGCCAATACCAGCGCCAGCAACGAACCGGCACGGGCATGGCCGGCGTCGGCCAGGCGGCCGGCCATGGGCGCGGCGATGGCACCGACCGCGCCGACCAGGGCGAACAAGGCGATCTGGCTTTGCGACAGGCCGTGCTCACTGGCGAGGGCCAGCGGCACTGCGGTCCAGTACAGGCTGAACGCCGCGAACATCAATGCCTGGTACAGCGAGCGTTGGCGCAATACCGGGTACTGGCGCAGCAGGGCAACCAGCGACACCATCAGCCCGGCATAACTGGCCTTGTGCTCAGGCACCCGGCGCGGCAGCGTCAGCGCCAGCAACAGGATGATTGCCAACATCAGGCCAGCTGCCCCCAGGAACACCGTGCGCCAGCCGAAGTGGTCGGCGACCAGGCTCGACAGCGGCCGCGCCAGCAGAATGCCCAGCAGCAAACCGCCCATGATGTTGCCGACCACCCGACCGCGCGCTTGCTCAGGCGCAAGATGCGCGGCCAACGGAATGAGCATCTGCACAGCCACCGAACTGAAACCGATCAGCAAGGCATAGACCAGGAACAGTTGCCCTTGGCCGCTACTACTGGTCCCCGCCAGCAACAGGCTGACACAGGCCAGCACGGCGGTTGCGATCATCAACCGGCGGTTTTCCACCAGGTCAGCTAGTGGCACCAGCAACAGCAGGCCCAATGCGTAGCCCAGCTGGGTCAGCGACACGATCAGGCTGGCGCGCTCGGTGGTCAGGCCCAGGTCCGGGGCGATCAGCCCGACGATGGGCTGCGCGTAATAAATATTGGCGACGATCGCGCCACAACAGAACGCCAGCAGCGCGACCAGGGCCCGGCTCAGGCCGGCATGGGCTGGCGGTGCAGCAGCAAGGGAGGAATTCATCGAGGTACCTCGGCATCGGGTTGGAATATGCCAGGCACCTTACCGAGCGCTTGCCGGCGAGAGAATCCGGCTCCGGCGCAACGGGGCTTTGCGCCTTGCGCAACGACAGGGATCAGGGTCTGAGCAGGCCTTCGCAAAAGCCGATGAACGCGTTGACCCGCCGAGAGCCGCGATGGTTGGGCAAATACAAGGCATTGATGCTGTCGTTGGCAGTGCCGGGGCTGACCTGCCAGTCCGCAAACACCCGCACCAGGCGCCCGGCCGCCACATCCTCGCGCACCAGCCAGTCAGCCAGCAAGGCAATACCGCTACCGGCCAGTGCCGCTTCGCGCAGCAGGTCGGCGTTGGCGCTGCGCAACGGCCCGCTCACGTCCAGTTCCAGCGCCTCATCGGCCCGCTGCAAGCGCCAGGCACGCGCCTTCTGCCCGTAGCGAAAACGCAGGCAGGCGTGCTGCAGCAACTGTTCGGGATGCCGCAGCGCGTCACGCCTGGCCAGGTAGTCGGGGCTTGCCACCAGCCAGCGCTGGAAGCGGCCGAGTGGCCGGCAGACCAGTTCGTCGTGCGGTGATGGGTCGCCCAGGCGAATGGACAGATCGTAGCGGCCGTCGAGCAGGTCATCGAGCCGGTCGCTCATGTCGATGTCCAGCTCCAGTGACGGGTGGCGGACCAGGAAAGGCCCAAGGTGCGGTGCGATCACGCGGCGGCCGAACTCCACTGGCAGGCACAGGCGCAGCACGCCGACCGGCTCATCGCCACGGTCGGCGACGCTCGCGTCGGCCTCGTCCAGCGCGTCGAAGATTTCCCTGGCCCGGGCGTAATAACGTGCGCCCGCCTCGGTCAGGCTGACCTGGCGCGTGGAGCGGTTTAGCAAGGTCGTGCCGAGTTCCGATTCCAGCGCATCGACCAGGCGCGTCACCGACGAGGTAGCGACGCCGAGCCTGCGCGCTGCCGCGGAAAAGCCCTGGGCATCGACTGTGGTGGTGAACATCCTCATTGCCAGGAGCTTGTCCATGGATACCCCGATTCTAAATCTCGGAACAGTCCTACAAACTACGAAGCGGGTCAAGAAGCGCACAACAGAGCGATCAGGTCCATAGTGGAACCACCTCCATCAGTGCGAGAACTGCCCATGACCCTCACCAACCTGCTCAACACCCTGCCCCCTTGCGACCCTGCCGCTGCCGAACGGGTCGATGAACTGCTGCGGCGCCCTGGCCTGCGCATCGAACGCATCGTTTCCTGCGGCCAGGCCAGCCCATCGGGCTACTGGTATGACCAGGCCGAAGGCGAATGGATCATATTGTTGACCGGCACCGCCGGGCTGCGCCTCGAGCACGAGGACTACACCCGCTTGCTGGTGCCTGGCGACTGCCTGGACATTCCAGCGCATTGCCGTCACCGCGTGGAATGGACTGCCCAGGGGCAACCGACCATTTGGCTTGCCGTGTTTCATGGCAGCGAAACACCCTGGCCGAGCGATTGAAACGCCCTTCCTTCATACTACAAAAGTCTAAAGCGCCGCATTCATATACCTGCCAAATACCATTTTTACTGCAATTTTTAGGACTAGATCTAAGCTTTTATCCACATCTTCGCAAGTTCAGCCCTGCGACAATCAGCCTCATGAAATTATGTACCAACTTGTTAATTAGCAAGCTAAGGGCTTAAACTGCGCACATTCCACCTGCTGAGATCCCTGGCATGAACGAAACACCGCGCGCCTCTGGCGCCACAAAAATCATCCTGGTCGGCTTGGGCGTTATCGTCGCCCTGCTCGGCCTGCTCCTGGCTGCTGGCGGCGTCAAGCTCGCCGGCCTGGGCGGCTCCTGGTACTTCCTGATCGGCGGCCTGGCCATGGCCATCGCCGGTATTCTCATCGCTCGCCGCAAGCAGGCCGGCGCCTGGCTGTATGCGGCCTTCCTGGTCGGTACCGCGATCTGGGCGCTGAGCGACGCTGGCCTGGTGTTCTGGCCACTGTTCTCGCGCCTGTTCATGTTCGGCGCGATCGGCATGGTGGTGGCGCTGGTCTACCCTATGCTCGCCCGTGCCAATGGCGCCAGCGCCGGCCGTGGTGCCTACGGCATCGCCGGCGTGCTGGCCGTGGTGCTGGTGATCGCCGCGGGTAACATGTTCGTCGCCCACCCAAGCGTTGCCCCCACCGGTAAGGGCCCGGGCATGACCCCGGTCGAAACCGGCAAGGAGCAGAAAGACTGGGCCCACTACGGCAACACCGAAGGTGGCAGCCGCTTCGCCGCGCTGGACCAGATCAACCGCGACAACGTCAACAAGCTCAAGGTGGCCTGGACGTACCACACCGGTGACGTCGCCATCAGTGACGGCAACGGTGCAGAGGACCAGCTGACCCCGCTGCAGATCGGCAACAAGGTGTTCATCTGCACCCCGCACAACAACCTGATCGCCCTCGATGCCGACACCGGCAAGGAGCTGTGGAAGAACGCGATCAACGCCCAGTCCAAGGTCTGGCAGCGTTGCCGTGGCATGGCCTACTTCGACGCCACCGCCGCGATCGCCCAGCCGACCCAGCCGAACAGCTCGCCGATCACCGGCGGCAGCGTCGCGGCCGGAGCCAACTGCCAGCGTCGCCTGCTGACCAACACCATTGACGGTCGCCTGATCGCCGTGGACGCCGACAACGGCGAGTTCTGCCAGGGCTTCGGCAACAACGGCCAGGTCAACCTGATGGCCGGCCTGGGCAACGTGCCGGACTCCTACTACCAGCTGTCCTCCGCACCGTTGATGGCAGGTACCACCGTGGTGGTCGGCGGCCGCGTCGCCGACAATGTCCAGACCGACATGCCTGGCGGCGTGATCCGTGGTTTCGACGTGATCACCGGTGAAATGCGCTGGGCCTTCGACCCGGGCAACCCGGAAGACCGCAAGGCGCCGGAAGGTGACAGCACCTATGTGCGCAGCACCCCGAACAGCTGGGCACCGATGTCCTACGACCCGGCAATGAACACCGTGTTCCTGCCAATGGGCTCGTCGTCCACCGACATCTATGGCGTTGAACGCAGCAAGCTGGACCACACCTACGGTGCTTCCGTGCTGGCCCTGGACGCCACCACCGGTAACCAGAAGTGGGTATTCCAGACCGTGCACAACGACCTCTGGGACTTCGACCTGCCGATGCAGCCGAGCCTGATCGACTTCGCCAAGGACGACGGCAAGTCCGTGCCTGCAGTGGTGATCGGTACCAAGGCCGGGCAGATCTACGTGCTCGACCGCGCCACCGGCAAACCGCTGACCCAGGTCGACGAAGTACCGGTCAAGCCAAGCAACATCCCCAACGAGCCGTACTCCCCGACCCAGCCCAAGTCGGTAGGCATGCCGCAGATCGGCGCGCAGACCCTGAGCGAATCGGACATGTGGGGTGCCACGCCGTATGACCAGCTGCTGTGCCGTATCGACTTCAAGAAGATGCGTTACGACGGCCTGTACACTGCGCCGGGTACCGACCTGTCGCTGAGCTTCCCGGGTTCGCTGGGTGGCATGAACTGGGGCAGCCTTTCCACCGACCCGGTGCATGGCTTCATCTTCGTCAACGACATGCGCCTGGGCCTGTGGATCCAGATGATCCCGTCGCAGAACAAGGGTGACGCGGCCTCCGGCGGTGAAGCGCTGAACACCGGCATGGGCGCTGTACCGCTCAAGGGCACCCCTTACGCAGTCAACAAGAACCGCTTCCTGTCGGTTGCCGGCATCCCGTGTCAGGCCCCGCCTTTCGGCACCCTGACCGCCATCGACATGAAGACCCGCCAGATCGCCTGGCAGGTACCGGTCGGCACCGTGGAAGACACCGGCCCCCTGGGCATCCGCATGCACCTGCCGATCAAGATTGGCCTGCCGACCCTCGGCGGCACCCTGTCGACCCAAGGCGGCCTGGTGTTCATCGCCGGCACCCAGGACTTCTACCTGCGCGCCTACGACAGCAGCAACGGTAACGAGATCTGGAAAGCCCGCCTGCCTGTAGGCAGCCAGGGTGGCCCAATGACCTACGTTTCGCCGAAGACCGGCAAACAATATGTGGTGATCACCGCTGGCGGTGCGCGCCAGTCGACTGATCGTGGCGACTACGTAATCTCTTACGCTCTGCCGTAAGACCGCGTCGCTGCATTCGCGGGCAAGCCCGCTCCCACAGGTTCTCCCCTGATCCTGGTGAGAGCGGGCTTGTTCGCGAATGGCCCCCCGAAAACAACACGAGACACAGCAATGCCATCCGCATTCCGCATCACCCCAACCCTGCTTCTGGCCGTGGCCAGCACCACCGCCCTGGCCGACGCCGACCTGCTCAACCGCAGCACCATGACCGGTGACTGGGGCGGCCTGCGTCACCAGCTCGAAGAAGACGGCGTCAAAATCACCGGCGACTACAGCGGCGAAACCGCCTACAACGCCAACGGCGGCCTGCACCGCTCGGCGCGCTACTCGCAGAACATCAAGCTCGGCGCACAGTTTGACCTGTCGAAACTGTACGGCCTGGAAAACGGCGGCAAAGTCCAGCTGACCATCAACGACCGCCGCGGCAACAGCGCCTCGGAAGACCTGGTCGGCAACCGCCTGCCGATCCAGGAAAACTACGGTGGCCTGTACACCCGCCTGACCGAACTGAGCTATGAGCGCACGCTGTTCACCCCGGCGCTCAACGTCAAACTCGGCTACATGGCCATGGGCAACGACCTCGGTGGCCTCGACAGCGGCATCCTGTGCAACTTCATGAACGCCGGCTTCTGCGGCCACCCGCTGAACATGTCCGGCGGTAGCGGCTGGACCAACTACCCCAACGCCCACCTCGGCGTGCGCGTGAAGTATGACCTGTCGCCGTCCTGGCAGTTGCGCGTGGCGGCATTCAACGTCGACCCGGAAAGCAACGGCAACTCCAGCCGCGCCTGGCACCTGGGGCCCAAGCACACCACTGGTACCGTTGTGCCTGTTGAGCTGGTGTACAAGCTGCAGGGCGAACTACCGGGCGAGTACAAGCTGGGTTACTACTACGACAGCTCCGACGTGAAGCGCGTCGACAGCAGCAAGGAAGTGTCTGGTCGCGGTGGCCACTACCTGCTGGTCGACCAGGCCGTGTGGAACGACGCCGGCTCGCCGGGCCGCAGCCTGCATGCCTTCGGCCAGTACTCGGCAGCGAGC
The DNA here is from genome assembly GCF_052041945.1 of Pseudomonas sp. SMN11. NCBI lineage: Bacteria > Pseudomonadati > Pseudomonadota > Gammaproteobacteria > Pseudomonadales > Pseudomonadaceae > Pseudomonas > Pseudomonas sp. SMN11. Next base: position 12,345 of record NZ_JBKGGW010000009.1, read on the forward strand.
GAGGCCGCCTCGCCGTTCACCAAGTGGTACGGCGCCGGTGTTGTGCTGTACAAGCCGTTCGAAGGCCGCCCGCGCGATACCGTGGCCCTGGGTTATGGCCGCGCCGTGCCGAACCCGCGTAGCCGCGATGTGCTGGAAGACGCCGCATTCAATGCCGGGCAGCAGTTCCCCAACATCGACAACGCCGAGCAGCTGATCGAACTGAGCTATGGCTACCAGGCCACGCCGTGGCTGAACCTGCGCCCGGATGTGCAGTACATCATCGAGCCAGGGGCATTCTCCGGGAAGGATATTGACAACGCGCTGGTCTTCGGCCTGCAGGTCAAGGCAACCTTCTAAGCCACCGGGGCTGCTTTGCAGCCCGCTCCCACAGGTAATGCACAGGCTTCAATGCATGAGCAATCCCTTGTGGGAGCCGGCTTGCCGGCGATGAGGCCGGTAACGAAGAGCACAGTCAGCTGGCACACCCTCTACCCTCGGTCTTTACTCAACCCTTCAGCGCAGGGGAGAGCAGCCCGATGACCACCGCAACGGAAGGCAAACTGAACGTCTGGGCGCTCACCGCCCTGGTCGTCGGCTCGATGGTCGGTGCCGGCATCTTCTCCCTCCCGGCTACCTTCGGCCGCGCCACTGGTGGCCTGGGCGCGATCATCGCCTGGTGCATCGCCGGCTTCGGCATGCTGATGCTAGCCTTCGTGTTCCAGACCCTCGCCCGCCGCCGCCCCGACCTCGACTCCGGGATCTACGCCTACGCCAGCGCCGGCTTCGGCAGCTACCTGGGTTTTGCCTCGGCATTCGGCTTCTGGGCCGGCACCTGCATTGGCAACGTCTCCTACTTCATCCTCATCAAATCCACCCTCGGTGCCTTCTTCCCGATGTTCGGCGAAGGCAACACGGTCGCCGCCATCGCGGTTTCCTCGGTGCTGCTGTGGGCCTTCCACTTCCTGGTACTGCGCGGGGTACAGCAGGCCGCCGCGATCAACACCATCGCCACGGTGGCGAAGATGATCCCGATCCTGGTGTTCATCGTGGTGATCGTTGCCGCGTTCGACAGCGGGCTGTTTTCGCTGAACTTCTGGGGTACCGCCGCAGCTGGCCCGGCCGCCGACCTGGCCCATCTGGACGACTATGGCCGGGTCGGGCATGCCGCCGCCGAGATGCTGCCACCGACCGAATCGCTATTCGAGCAGGTGCGTAGCACCATGCTGGTCACCGTGTTCGTGTTTCTCGGCATCGAAGGCGCCAGTGTCTATTCGCGCTACGCACGCAATCGGCGTGACGTCGGCATCGCCACCGTGCTCGGCTTCATCGGCGTGCTGTGCCTGCTAGTGCTGATCACCCTGCTCAGCTACGGCGTGATGCTGCGCCCGGAGCTGGCCGGCCTGCGCCAACCGTCGATGGCCGGCGTGCTGGAGGCCATCGTCGGGCGTTGGGGAGCGATCTTCATCAGCATCGGGCTGATCATCTCGGTCCTCGGCGCCTACCTGTCGTGGACACTGCTGGCCGCCGAGGTGCTGTACAGCGCTGCTCACGACAAGGCCATGCCGGCATTCCTCACCCGTGAGAACCCGCACAAGGTGCCCTCGGCAGCGCTGTGGCTGACCACGCTGTTCGTGCAGTTGTTCCTGCTGCTGACTTGGTTCACCGAGTACGCCTTCACCTTGGCGCTGGAGCTGACCAGTTCGCTGACGCTGATCCCGTACCTGTTGGTGGCAGCCTACGCATTGAAACTGGCATCCAGCCGCGAGACCTATGAAAACGACGCCCGAGAGCGTGGCAAGGATCTGCTGGTCGCCTTGCTGGCGACGGCCTATGCGGTATTGATGGTGTGGGCGGGAGGGATGAAGTATCTGCTGCTATCGGCCGTGATCTATGGACCGGGGACGTTGCTGTACATCAAGGCACGCAGGGAACAGCAACGGCAGGTGTTCAACGGTTTCGAGCGAGTTGTTTTTGCAGTCGTGGTGTTGGGGGCACTTATCGCGGTGTACGGACTGGTCAGCGGAACCATTGAAATCTGATTTCCAAGCCGATGGCCTCTTCGCGGGTCAAGCCCGCTCCTACAGGTACACTACAGCTCTCAAGCCCTGTGCAGTACCTGTGGGAGCGGGCCAACACCCTCATTCCTGCCTGAGGTAATCCACCAACCTCAGCAACATCGCATCACAACCCTGCATCTGTTCGACGCTGACGAACTCGTCCGGTTTGTGCCCCTGGTCCATGCTGCCCGGCCCGCACACCACGGTCGGAATACCGGCCTGGTCGAACAGGCCGCCTTCAGTGCCGAACGCCACGGTGCCGAAATCATCCGATCCACTGAGCAATGCCACCAGGCGCGCAGCCTCGCTGTCGGCTGGCGTGGCCAGCCCCGGGTACGCACTCAACGGTTGCAGGCGAATCGCACTGCCAGCGTTGACCTTGCGCATGCGCGGCAGCAACTCGGCCTCGGCGTAGGTCTGCAGCTGGTCGGCCACCGCCTGCGCCTCGAACCCCGGCAGCGCGCGCACTTCGAAATCGAACGCGCACTCCTCCGGCACGATGTTCAGCGCCCTGCCCCCTTTGATGACCCCGGTCTGCACCGTGGAGAACGGCGGGTCGAAGCGCTCGTCGTGATGGGCTGGCAAGGCCAGGGCATCACCGATCTCGCCCAGCTTGCCGATCAACTTCGCAGCGTACTCGATAGCATTCACCCCGTAAGGTGCGTACGCCGAGTGGCAGGCTGCGCCCTGCACCTCGCAACGCATTGCCAGCTTGCCCTTGTGACCAAGCACTGGCTTCAATTCGGTAGGCTCACCGATCAGGCACAGGCGCGGCTTGTGTGGGCGTTGTTCCAGTGCGGCCAGCATCGAGCGCACGCCCAGGCAGCCAACTTCCTCGTCATAGGAGAACGCCAGGTGCACCGGCATGCGCAGCGGTTGCGCCAGGAATGCCGGCACGGCAGCCAGTACCGAGGCGATGAAGCCCTTCATGTCGGCCGTGCCACGGCCATACAGGCGCCCGTCGTGCTCGGTCAGGGCGAAGGCCGGCAGCGTCCAGGCCTGGCCGTCCACCGGTACCACGTCGGTGTGCCCGGACAGCACCACACCGCCGATATCCTTGGGGCCGATGGTGGCAAACAGGTTGGCCTTGCTGCCTTCCAGGTTGTGAAACAGCTCACACTCCACCCCAAGCCCGGACAGGTAGTCGCGGATGAAACCGATCAACTCGAGGTTGGAGTCGCGGCTGACCGTTGCAAAGCCGATCAGCCGCTCCAGCAAGGCGCGACTGCTGAAGTCACTCATCGCCCGGTACCCCGTAGCTGGGAGCGGCAGTCGGGTCGAGGGCGCGGGTAACGTAGTCCTGCATCTGTGGGCGGTACGCCTGCCACAGGCCATCGAGCACGCCGATCGGGTCCTCATCGGCCCAGTCCACACGCAGGTCCACCAGCGGCCAAGTCAGTTCACCGGCGATCTTCAGTGCCGCGGAGTGCACGGGGCCAGCTTCACCACCCGCAGCCATCGCGGCGTGCATGGCCGCCAGCAGGCGATCAGCCAGGTGCCCACCGGCCTGTTCGAAGGCCTGCACCATGGCTTCGATCACCTGGAGCGATGACAACAGGTTGCCAGCGGCCGCGCACTGCTCGCCCGCGACGGCGTTATGCACGCCCAGCGCCTCCTTGCCGGTGAACAGCGCCACCTGGCCCTGGCTGTCGATCACCGTGACCTGGCGATACTCGCTCCAGCCATTGGCGCTGAGCACCCGGTCCAGCGCGGCGGCAGGCGGCAGCTGGCCCTGCTCCAGGGCATCGAGGATTTGCGGGCCGAGTGCCGGTAAGGTGATGTTCTGGGTGGACACGGCGCCGACGCCAGCACGGACCCACGGGCAGCGGGCGCCCACGGCAATGCTCGACGAGCTGATGGCAATACCGACCTGGCCGGTTTCCTGGCAACGACCGATGATGGAGAAGGTCATGGTGGAGCTCCTGTTGTTCTGTGCGATGCCCAGCATTCTGGGCGCAAGCTTCAGGGCCACGAAACCAACATTTTCCTGTGCCTTGAACAGGAAAAAACTAAGGCCGGCCAATACCGGCCCAACTGGCCTGCAAGCACCGGCCAAACCCAGGAAATTCAGGGCCTTCGCCGTTTTATCGGCAAGCCCCAGCTAAATACTATTTTCGCGATTTTCCAGGCATCCCTAGTCTGGCCCCAGGCAACGGCGGTCCTCCAAACCGACCTGACAAAAACCGCCTGAACAAGGGCCCGGACATGACACTGAACAACATTGAAATCGACACCCTCGTGGTTGGCGCCGGCCAGGCCGGCGTGGCCATGAGCGAACACCTGAGCAAGCTTGGCGTGCCGCACCTGGTGCTGGAGCGCAAGCGCATCGCCGAAGCCTGGCGCACCGGCCGCTGGGATTCGCTGGTGGCCAACGGCCCGGTCTGGCACGACCGCTTCCCGGGGCTGGAATTCAACCTCGACGCTGACGCTTTCGCCGGCAAGGACCAGGTCGCCGACTACTTCGAGCAGTACGTACGCAAGTACAACCTGCCGGTACGCACCGGCATCGAAGTGAAGAAGGTGGTACGCAATGCCGACCGCCCCGGTTTCACCATCGAGACCAACGAAGGCGTGATCCGCGCCAACCGCGTAGTGGCAGCCACCGGCCCGTTCCAGAAACCGGTGATCCCGGCCATTGCGCCGAAAGATGCCAACCTGCACCAGATCCACTCTGCCGCCTACTACAACCCCGAGCAGTTGCCTGAAGGCGCCGTGCTGGTAGTGGGCGCCGGCTCCTCCGGTGTGCAGATCGCCGAAGAGCTGATGCGCGCCGGGCGCCAGGTATACCTGTCGGTCGGCGCCCACGACCGCCCGCCACGGGCCTACCGCAACCGCGACTTCTGCTGGTGGCTGGGCGTACTGGGCGAGTGGGACGCGGAAATCGCCAAGCCGGGCCGCGAGCACGTGACCATCGCCGTCAGTGGCGCCCGTGGCGGCCACACCGTGGACTTCCGCGCCCTCGCCCACCAAGGCATGACCCTGGTCGGCCTGACCCAGTCGTTCGAAAACGGCGTGGCACGCTTCCAGGACAATCTGGTCGACAACATCAACCGCGGCGACGAGAACTACCTGGCCTTGCTGGATGCCGCCGATGCCTACATCGAGCGCAACGGCCTGGACCTGCCGGAAGAGCCCGAGGCGCGCAAGCGCCTGGCTGACCCGGAGTGCATGGTCAACCCGCTGCAGCAACTGGACCTGGGCCAGGCCGGCGTCACCAGCATCATCTGGGCCACGGGCTACGGCGTGGACTTCAGCTGGCTGCAGGTCGACACCTTCGACGCCAACGGCAAGCCCCAGCACCAGCGTGGCGTCGCCCGCGAGCCGGGCGTGTACTTCCTCGGCCTGCCCTGGCTGTCGCGCCGTGGTTCGTCGTTCATCTGGGGCGTGTGGCACGACGCAAAACATGTCGCCGGCCACATCGCCACGCAACGCACCTACCTGGCCTACCGCGACCGCGACCAACGCGACGCGGATGAGCAACAAGACCACTCGATCAGCAACGTCAGCACCTTCGGAGCCCACTGATGCCTACCCATACTCGCATCCGCATGTTCAACACCAAGGAAACCTACCCCAACCAGACCCTGGACAACGACCTGTGCCAGGCCGTGCGGGCCGGTAACACCATCTACGTGCGTGGCCAGGTCGGCACCGACTTCGAAGGCAAGCTGGTGGGCCTGGGTGACCCTCGGGCGCAGACCGAGCAGGCGATGAAGAACGTCAAGCAGCTGCTCGAAGAGGCCGGCTCCGACCTTTCGCACATCGTCAAGACCACCACCTACATCACCGACCCACGCTTCCGCGAGCCGGTGTACAAGGAAGTCGGCAAGTGGCTCAAGGGCGTGTTCCCGATTTCCACCGGGCTGGTGGTCGCCGGCTTGGCCCAGGCCGAGTGGCTGATGGAAATCGACGTGATTGCGGTGGTGCCGGATCAGCAGTAATCCTATGAAACCGCTGGGGCTGCTTTGCAGCCCTTTTGCGACACAAGGCCGCTCCTACAGGGATCACGCATTTCCTGTAGGAGCGGCCTTGTGTCGCGAAAGGGCCGCGAAGCGGCCCCAAGGTCTCAGAACTTGGCCAACTCTTCGCGGCAGAACTCGACGAACAACTGCGCAGGTTTAGTCAGTTGCACCCGCTTCAGATGCGCCGCCGCCAACCCCGACAACGCTACCGGCTCGGCGATGTCGATCATCACCAGCTTCTGCCCGTCATAAGTGCATTCCGAATGCGGCCGGGTCACCAGCAGCGAAAACCCGAAGCCCTGCCCCACCATCCCGCGCACCATCTCGATCGACGGCGAACTGAAGACGATGTTCGGCGTCAGGCCCATTTCATTGAACAGGCTGACGAAGTAGGTCCGGCTAGGGGCCACGTCCAGCAGGATCATCGGCTCCGGGCACAGGTCGCGCAGCGACACCTGCGCCTGGCCGGCGAAGCGGTGCTTCTCGGGCAGCAGCACGTATGGCTTCTGTGGCGGCATCAAAGGTTCGGCTTCAATGGTGCCGTCCAGGTCGTGGTCATACAGAAACGCCAGGTCGAAGGTGCCCGCAGTCAGGCCCTGGATCAGGTCTTGTTGCTCGCCGTCGCGCAGGCGGATGTCCACGCCCGGATAGCGTTCGCGAAAGCCGGCGATCAGCCGCGGCAGGTACAGCGGCGCCACGGTCTCAAAGCAACCGATATCGATCTGACCGGCCACTGTGTCGTTGTCGGCCAGGGCGTTCTGCTCGAACTCGTGGGCCATCTGCAACAACGACTTGGTCTTGGCGTAGAAACGCTTGCCACTTGGCGTCAACGAGACGCCCTGGGCGTGATGGCGGATGAACAGCTGCACACCAAAGCTTTCCTCCAGGCTCTTGATCGCCGTGGAGATCGACGGCTGGGCGATGTACAGCTGCCGCGAGGCTTCGGCAACGCTGCCGGCCTCGACGGTGGTGACGAAGTATTTGAGTTGTCGCAGGGTATAGGAAGCCACAGGCACCTCGTTGGCGCCGTTCGCGGGCGCCTTGGAATTTTCCTGCCACTTTACCTTGTGGCCTGATTCAGCGGGCTGCTGGGTGATGAAGGATTTGCCTAAGGCTTGAACATACTTTTTGTGTTACCAGCGCCGGCCGGACATTGGTACTAAGCTGTCAGTGCCCCGCACCTGCCGTCAGGGACGTTGCCAGCTAACACCGGCATGATCGCTATCCGTGTTTTCTGCCTGAACGAAGCTGCCATGCTGCGGGGGTATGTTCTGGTCCGTGTAAGCAAGGGCTTGCTGAGTGAAGACCTGCTTCTGATTGTCGAAGGTCAGATCATGCCTTGCGACATTTCCGCCCCAATCTTCGGAGGGCAGTGACAGGTAACTGATCTTGTAGACCGAGTCGGTCGACTGCCCCACGATCACGTATACACCATAGTGATCTTCGCCAGGCGACACGATCTTGTAGATACCATTGTCGTAGTAGTAGATGCTCGCCAGCTCGAACGGCTTTTCGCTGTACATCACCTCGTATTTCAAATGATGAACCATGGTAGGGGAGCCAACAGGGACCTTGATCGGCTCAGCAGTGGCTGCTTGGGTGATCGCCGGAATGCTGATGGCAGCAGCAACGAGCATGGATTTGAACGTCATGTCTGTTCCTCTTACGCGTGTTAAGGAACCACACGATAGTTGCATACGCAGGGGGGAAAAGTTGGTTTGACGCAGTTAGGGAGCAGCCTTACACGAATAAACGAAAGGTATTACAAATTTGACGCAGCGTAGAGGCGCCTCAATGCTCAAGGCTGGTGAAACAGACGAAAGCGTCTTTACTGGTAGGTAACGACCCACAGGTACGGTGTGCGCCTATGAAGATCGTTGTCACCAGCATCCTCGTCGACGACCAGGCCAAGGCCCTGGCGTTCTACCATTACGTACTGGGCTTCGAGCCCAAGCATGACATCCCCATGGGCCAGCATCGCTGGCTGACGCTGACCTCACCCAATGACCCGAATGGTGTCGAGCTACTGTTGGAGCCCGATGCGCACCCGGCAGCCAAGGTCTACAAGCAAGCGCTGAAGCAGGACGGCATTCCGGCCACCTCGTTCGGCGTGCGCGATATCCAGGCTGAGTACACCCGGCTGTGCAAAGCCGGCGTGAAGTTCACCAAGGAGCCCACCAACCTGGGCCCGGTCACGGTCGCGGTGTTCGACGACACCTGCGGCAACCTGATCCAGATCGCCCAGAAACACTGAGGCCTACCCATGGCAGCTCAAGCTGCCATTGGCTACATTGCAGCTGTATCCCGTGCGCCACAACAAGGAAAACAGATGCGCCACGAATTCAGCGAAGTGCTCAACGACCTGGTCGACTATTTCCTGCTGGGCGATATCCAGCTGCTCGACCGTTTCAAACACGAAAACCACCTGTCCGACGACCTGGCCCGCGAGTTCACCAGCAATGACAGCGGCGACAGGGCCGTGGCCGAAGGCGTGGTGGTGCCGCTGGCGGGGGTCGACAACCTGCCCTATCACATTCTGTTCACCCTCGATGGCCATACACCGGCCCTGCTTGAACCCGGTAGCCGCCTCAAGCACCGGCGCAATGGCTATGTGCTGCAGGTCGAGAACCGTGCGGTGATGCTTTACACCTGGCGCATCCTGCAGCATTTCACCAACAAGACGTTGGGTGACCTGATAGCCCGCTATCAAGTGCCGGGGCGGCCGATGATCGAGCTGGACAATGGCTGGTATGACGTCGAGGTGCTGGCGGGGGCAGTGATCAGGGATGGGTTGTACGAACCGGCGTTCGAGTTCGTGCTGAAGAAACGCTGGAACCGGGGTGAAGCCAAAGGGGTCGATACTGGCTATGCCTTCAGCCTGCGCGGCTATTTCGATTGATCTGTGCTTGTGCCGGGCTCTTCGCGGCTAACACCGCTCCTACAGGACCTACGCCGTACCTGAAGGAGCGGCTTCAGCCGCGAAGAGGACGGTGCTGCCTAACTGATATCCCGGTCCTTGGTCTCGGGCAGGAAGAAGATCCCCAGCACCGCCGTCATCACCGCTATCACGATCGGATACCACAGCCCGTAGTAGATATCCCCGGTCGCCGCCACCATGGCGAACGCCACCGTCGGCAGGAAACCACCGAACCAGCCGTTGCCGATGTGGTACGGCAGCGACATCGAGGTGTAGCGGATGCGCGCCGGGAACAGTTCAACCAGCCACGCGGCGATCGGCCCGTAGACCATAGTCACGTAGATCACCAACAGGGTTAGCAGCAACAGCACCATTGGGTAGTGGATCTTCGCCGGGTCGGCCTTTTCCGGATAACCCGCTTCCTTCAAGGCGCCGCTCATGGTTGCGGTGAAGGCGTCGCTCTGGGTCTTCAGGTCGGCCGCCGCCAGGCTGCTACCGTCGAAGCTCGGAATCACCCGTTCACCGATACGGATCTGCGCCACGCTGCCAGGCTCGGCCGCCTGGTTGGTGTAGGGAATCGCGCGCTTGGCCAGCAGGCTCTTGGCAATGTCGCATGAGCTGGTGAATCTGGCCTTGCCCACCGGGTCGAACTGGAACGCGCACTGCCCGGGGTCGGCGACCACCACCACCGGGTTCTGCTCCTGGGCGACGAACACGTCTGGGTTGCCGTACTCCGTCAACGCCTTGAAGATCGGGAAGTAGGTCAGCGCGGCGATGATGCAGCCAGCCATGATGATCTTCTTGCGGCCGATGCGGTCCGACAGGCTGCCGAAGAAGATGAAGAACGGCGTGCCGATCAGCAAGGAACCGGCGATCAGCAGGTTGGCGGTCTGCGGGTCGATCTTGAGCATCTGCAGCAAGAAGAACAGCGCATAGAACTGCCCGGTGTACCACACCACCGCCTGCCCGGCAGTGCCGCCGAGCAACGACATGATCACCACCTTGAGGTTGTCCCAGCGGGCGAACGACTCGGTCAGCGGCGCCTTGCACGCCTTGCCCTCGGCTTTCATCTTCAGGAACACCGGCGACTCGTTGAGCTGCATGCGAATGTATACCGAAATCGCCAGCAGCAGGATCGACAGCAGGAACGGCACGCGCCAGCCCCAGGCCTCGAACACCTCGGTGCCCATGACGGTGCGGCAAGCCAGGATCACCAGCAGCGAAAGGAACAGGCCAAGCGTGGCGGTGGTCTGGATCCACGCCGTGAAGAAGCCGCGCCGGCCTTTGGGCGCGTGCTCGGCCACATAGGTGGCCGCCCCGCCATACTCGCCGCCCAGGGCAAGCCCCTGGAGCAGGCGCAGGGTGATCAGGATGATCGGTGCCGCCACGCCAATCGCCGCGTAACTGGGTAACAGCCCCACCACCGCGGTGGACAGGCCCATGATGACGATGGTGATGAGGAAGGTGTGCTTGCGCCCGATCATGTCGCCCAGGCGGCCGAACACGATGGCGCCGAACGGCCGCACGGCAAAGCCGGCGGCAAAGGCCAGCAAGGCGAAGATGAATGAGGTTGTTTCATTGACGCCGGCGAAGAAGTGCTTGGCGATGATCGCTGCCAGCGAACCGTACAGGTAGAAGTCGTACCATTCGAACACGGTGCCCAGCGAGGAGGCAAAGATAACCTTGCGCTCCTCCTTGGTGATGCCCCGTTGGGGCGCGCTACTGCCCGTGGAAGCGCTGTCGAGAACCGCCATGGGTTGCCTCCGTCTTGTTGTTATCGCAGGCCGGAGTACCTCACACCCATTTCACCGTCGCACCCAGGCCCCAGGGCTAGCATTGGTTGCGCGAAGCACGACGAGGTCAGCTGCCTCGGATCGCAGCAAGGTAACTGAAGCATAATCGGCTTTTCCGCAATATCCACTTGCCAGCATCGCCAGATGCCATCACCCCAGAAACTGCCGCACCTCGGCCAGGACCACCTCGGCCCGTTCCCGGTGCGGAACATGCCCGCAGCCAGGCAACAGGCACATCGCGCTCGGCCCGGCAGCCAGCGTGGCAAAGCGCCGGGGGTGCGCTGGCGAACCGAATTCGTCCTGGTCACCATGCAGGCTGAGCAGCGGGCAATGCACCTGCGCCAGCAGCGCATCCAGGTTCCAGTCGGCGAAGGCATCATCCAGCCAGGTGTCCACCCAGGCGCGCAGCACCCATTCGGCCTTGTCGCCGTGATAACGCGCCAAGCGCTCCAGTTGCCCGGGTGCGGCGAACTGCTGATCGGCCTGGCGGATACCCTGCAAGGTCAAGTCCTCGACAAAGGCCTGGGCCGATTCGATGATGAGGCCTCGACAATGCGTATCATGGGTGGCTGCGCAGCCAACGGCCATGCCGCCGCCGACGCTGTGGCCAAAGACGATGAAGTCGCCGATGCCCAGCTGCCGCCGCAACGCCGCAAAGCCCTGCTCCGCCTCGGCCTCGACAAAGCCGCGACGCAACCGGCCTGGATGCGCGTCGGAGCGGCCGAAGCCCAGTCGGTCATAGGCAATCACCCGCTGACCGGTCGCCGCTGCCAGCTGTTCGGGGAAGTCACGCCACAAGGCAACGCAGCCCAGCGAATCATGCAACAGGATGATCGGTACGCCTTGGGCGTTCAGCGGGCGCCAGTCCTGGGCAAACAGCTTGCCGTCAGGCATATCGATCCAGTGCTCGAGCACCTCGACCTGCGTCATGCTGCCCCCTCGACCGGGCCCTTGAGTTCGACCTGGTTGCCATCGGGGTCGAAGCAGTACAGCGACAGCCCTTCACCTTCGGCGCCATAGCGTTTTTCGGCCGGATCGACCGCCACCCCGGCCGCCTGCAGGTACGCCGTCAGGGCCTGTTCATCGAAAGGTTCGATGCGCAGGCAGAAGTGGTGCAGGTTGCGCCCTTCTGCCCCCGGCGCCGCACCACCGGGCCGGCCCAGCGGGCCATCGAGCGTTACCAGATCAATCATTGCCGTGCCGGTCGCCAGGTGGACCATGCCCAGATCCGGGCGCTCACGGCTGACCGTGCAACCCAGCAGGTCACGGTAGAAGGCCACGCTGCGTGGCAGGTCGGTGACCCGCAGCACGAGGTGGTCGATGTGCTTGATGGTGAACGGTCGCATGCCAGATCTCCTTGTGGCGAGTGCCCGTGAACGTTCGCCACCATAGCCCAGGATCCGGCCCCCTGACCATCACCCCCTATTCATTCACCAGACGCTGTAACAGGCCGCCTTCATGCCGAGCGAGGATGCGCAGGATCTGATCGACCAGTGCCCGGTCCGGCGTCTCGAGGTGGAAATGATGCCCACCGGGGTGCCAGGACACCTTGGCATGGCTTGGCAATGCCGCCTGACGCTGTTCGAAACCCGTACCGGTGAATGCGCCTTGTCTGCCGAACATCAGGTACAGCGGGCAGCGGATTTCCCGCAGCAGGTCGCACGCCTCACGTTCGGTCAGCGGCATGGGCTCGGGCAGCACCAGCCGTGGGTCGTGACGCCAACAGTAACCGTCGGCCAGTTGCAGCAGATCGCGCAGGGCCAGTAGCCGGGCGGCCTCTTCGCTCAATTCGCCGTCCAGGCGCTTGCGCCGTTGTTCGAGAGCGCTGTCCAGGTTGTCGAACCGGCTGCCATCGGGTTCGCCAAAACCTTGCTGGCTGCGCTGGACCATTTTTTTCAGCCGATAGGCACGCGCCAGGTGCTGCACGCGATCGTCCTCGGCGACGGTGAAAGGCGCACCGATGCCATCGAGGAAGATCATGCTGGCGATACCGCTGGTCATGGCGGCCAGCAGCGAGGCGATGCCGGTGCCCATGCCATGGGCAAGCACATGAAACTGTGACAGGCCCAGGCTGTCGGTGACGGCCAGCATGTCCTCGGCATGTTCCCAGAGGTAGTAGCCACTGTCGTGGCGACGGTGATCGGAACGGCCGTGACCGACCAGATCAGGGGCTACCACGAAGCAGCCCTCCAACAGCGGCCCCAGACGCTCGAACGAGGCGGCATTGTCCAGCCAACCATGCAAGGCCAGCACGGGGATGCCATCTTCAGGCCCCCAGGTCCTTACCGCAATTTCAATACCTTCGAGGTCCAGCAGGTGATCCTTGGGACTGCACAGCGAATGCATCCGAGTTCTCCCTATCAGAATGCCAGCACCTGGGCCAGTGCCACCTTCACGTCATGCCTTGCCTCACCTTCCCGCACTCGCCCCGCAGCCGTTGGCCTGCTACCGACCCTTGCATGCACAGAACCGACCCTGCGCAGCCATATGTACCGCCTCGCGCGCGAATGAATAGCTTCGACTCTTGCCTCCATAAGACGGAGCGCCAGCAGCATGAACTACGCACCCACTCCCTACCATCAGGTCCAGATCACCCGCAGCCTGCCCGCCTGGGTCAGAACCCTGCATCCCGACCATACCCGTCGCATCGTGCACACCGTGCGAAAAGACTACCTGGACGAAAACGGCTCGCCCTACAGCTGGTACGCCGCAGCAGCGCCCGAGCAGCAACAGCTTCTGAAGCAATTCATGGCCTATCGCGATACCCAGGTGAAGGCACTGCATGCCGCGCTCGGCAACTTCAAGGGAATCAGCGAATTCTGCAAGCCTTTGCTCGAGGCTCGGCTGAACCCGGCAACCGACGTAGAGAAAGCCCAATACGTTCATCAGCCTTTCGAGGTCATCAGCCCCTGGATAAATCCACCCGGGTTCGAATTCTCCCAGCCGCCTGTGCAGGAGCCCGAGCCCACCACGACTCGCCCGGTTGGCGCGGCACAGAAGCGCTCGCTGCTGGAGGCAGCACTGCACAATTTCGAAGGCCTTGACGAAGTCGGCCCCTACGATGCCTTGACGCAGAGCGCTCATACCGACGAAACCCTCCGGGGCCTCGAGCCCGAAGGGTTCGTGCGCCTGTGCCGCAAGCTGGATCTCGGCCAGCAGTATCAGGACCACCTTCACGCCATTTACCAAGGCGCGAATCAGGCCGAGATCGGAAGGCTATGGATGCAGGCCACCAGGCAGGCATTGAAGGTCCAGGCCTTGATCGCATCACTCAAGGGGCTCTTGTCGCGCCCTGGTCGCAATGCACTTGTCCAGTTGTGCAACAACGTGAGCGTTCCACTCTACGGCGAAGCACCACTGCGCTGCTGGCGCTTCAGCCTGTTCGGCATCCCGATTCATGACGTGCTTCTGATCGGGCCTGACCAGGACGACGAGAACAACCCTTGCATCCTCTATATTCCCAACGATACCGAGCACCCGGTCAGGGAATATGCCTCTTTGCACGCAGCGGGAGCACACTTTCGACAAAGGTTGCTGCACAGCAGTTTCCGTCAACAATTGATCGGATTCGCTTACAAGCGCCAGCAGCCAGAACTCAGCCGCAGGCTGGAAAGCGCGCTGTTCACGGTTACCGACACGAGTACCCGCAAACCACGCGAAGCCAGCAACATCCACTGGGCCAGAACGCTACTGGCGTCAGCCCCCTGGCCAGTGCTGTACCAAAGCCATACCGAGCGCCTCAAGCAGGACGCCCGAACGATTGCCGTCCCCACTGCCGATGCCGATGCGAAGGCCCGCGCCGAGCAGCTGCAGCACTGGCTCGATGCAGGCATGAACGCGCTCAATGTGGCCGCATTCTTCATACCGGGGCTGGATGCGGTGATGCTGGCGGTATTTGCCTACGACATCATGGATTCCGTTTTCACCGGTTTCGCCGCCTGGGAGGACGGAGATACCCTCGAAGCCTTGGGCCAACTGCAATCACTGGCGATCAATGTCGCCGTGCTCGCCGGTTTCGCCGTCGGTGCCAAAGCCCTGAAGGCCTCTGGGTTCGTCGATAGCCTGGAAAGCGTCTGGCATGATGACAGGCAGGTACTATGGCATGCCGACATGCGCGGCTACGCCAGTACGAAGAAACTGCCCGAGCAACTGCAAGCCGACCCTCAAGGACTCTACCGTACCCCAAGCGGCATCTACTTGCGCCTGGAGGGCCGGCTTCATGAAGTGTTCGAGGACAGCCAAGGCCAATGGCGAGTCCGCCACCCCGACGCAGTGAATGCCTACTCGCCAAAATTGCATCACAACGGCCGGAGTGGCTGGCGACTGGCTCATGAACAACCCCTGCACTGGGAAGATAGCCAACTGATGCGGCGACTCACCTTCAACGACAGCCTGGCCGATGCCGATCTGGATGCTGCCAGGCGCAGCACCGGCGTCGACGCGCGCCTGCTGCGCCAGGTGCACCTGGGCAATGAACGTCCTCCTGCTCGGTTGGTAGAGCTGATACAGCGACTGGCAATCGACGACGAAACGCTCGATATCATCCGCAGGGTTCGTCAACATGAGCCACTGGCGGCCTACAAGAACTACGCCTTGCCTGAGCTGCTGCAACTCAAGGGCTGGCCTGAAGATCACGTGCTCAAGGTGTACGAGGGCGCAGAGCCCTTCGGTACACACACGCGACTGGGTGGCGACTGGAGGCCCGGCCAGGTGGAGATCGAGATCACCCTGAGCGATCTGGAAAACGGTGAGCTTTGCCAAATCATCGTCGATCAGCTGGACAGTGGCGTCGTACACGCCTTGATGGGTGATACACCCGTATCCGAACAGTCTTCGAAACTGGCCAACCTGCTCGGCGACCAGTTGCAAGGCAAGCACCAGGCTATCTTCGACAGCCTTCGCGCGAGCAGCCGCGTACCTCAGTCCGTTCAAGCGCAAACGCTGAGTCGGCAATTCCCAGGTTTGCCGGACGCAGTGCTGCAGGATCTTCTAGCAGCGACCAACCTGCAGGAGCAACAACACCTGGCGATGAAACGGGTGCCCCTGCGTATCGGCGAGCAGGCGCGAATAGAGCAGGCACGGGCGCGCCTGGATCGTGCCTTGCTGGGGCTCTATCGCAAAAGCCTAAGCACTGCCGACAGCCTGACGCTGGAGGCAGCGTTAGGGGCCGAGCATCCGGGCACAAGCCGGGCGCAACTGTTCGATATTGCTGTCAGTGACCGTGCCCGCGCCGCCATGCTGCTAGGCCAACGACCGATCAAGCCTCGCTTAGTGCCCCCGTCGCATCTGGCAGATGGTGGTCTGGGTTACCCCCTGAGTGGCAGGGGCATGGCCATCGAGGAGCGGCGGCTACAACGCCTGTATCCAGCCCTTGACCCCATCCAGCGACGCAACATGCTGAATGACCTGCGCACGCATGGCAATGTCGGCGAGCAGATTACTGCGCTGGAAAAGCAGCAGCAGATTCTGGCTGACCACTTGCAGGCATGGGTGGCGCAAGCAACGCCTGAAGAGCAACCGTCGCGCAACCAGCTGCGCGAAGTGCTCAATCGTGTGTGGCGCCGTGACTATGTCGACCGTTTTACCCTGGAGCACATGCACATTCCGGCCCTGCCTTCTCTTCCCGTGCGCATGGACCACATCATTCGCCTGGATATCGATGCGATTGGCCTGAAGGAAATACCTGAAGATTTCCTGCGCAGTTTCCCAAAGCTGCAACAGCTCAGCATTCGCAACAATTCGTTGCTGCGGACCAGCTCGCTGTTCAGGGCACTGCCTGATGCCCATGAGCTGGGCGGCCTGAGTCTCACCAACTGCGGAATTACGCAGCTGACGTTCAGCGAACGCGAAACACTTGCCTCTCTCCCGGCGCTGCGTGCCCTTGACTTGCATGACAATCCGATGGAAATGCTGCCCGGCCTGGAGCGTTTCACTCGACTGGAGCGGCTCAACCTGAGTGACTGCCAGCTGTACGCCTGGCCAGATGGGCTGACAGCACTGATGGAAAACCCGCACGCTGCACTGCACAACCTGGACTTGAGCGGCAACGCTATCACCGAAGTACCAGAGCTGGCCCGTGTACTCGCAAGCCCCTTCGTGGCGGCACTCGAGCGCGCCGACAACCCGGCCCGCTGGAGTATTCTGCGAAACCCGCTGCCATCGGAGCCCAGCTTGCAACTCGCCAATCGGCGGGTGCAGGTAGAGTTCAATCTGTGGCTGCTCGATGCCAGCGACGCACGCCGCAGCATCTGGGATCAACTGTTCGTTGAAATCGCCCATCCCGAGTTGCAAGACATCGTCGAGCGCTTGGCCGAAGTGCACGCCATGGATATCGACGTTGACGTCTGGCCTCTGCTTGAGTTGATAAGCGATGTTCGCAGCAGAGCAATCGCTTTGCACCACCCGGATCTGCTTCCCCACCTGACCGAACGCCTGGAGCGGGTGGCGCAGGAATTCGCAAACGCTGAAAGCAACGCCCTGGCCGATGCCTTGAGCACGCTGCAGGTGGAGGTGAGCATCCTCTCGGAGGTGGTAACGACACCGCCTCACCCGGGAAGAATGTTCAATACGATGCGCGGCTTGTATGCCCGCGAAAGCGTGAACGGGTTTGCCCGCATCATCCATCAGGGGCGGGTAACCAGCCGGGCACAACTGCGGCAGGCCCTGGATCAGGATCCAAGCCTGAACGTTGCGCAACTGCAGTTGCCGTGGCTCGACCCACTGGACGACTTGCCACCCGACCAGGTTCTCGGTGACGATTCCGACCTGGAAGAAATACGCCTGAGGCTTCGTGAAGAGCTGGCCGGTCTTCTCGGTTTCCCCGAGCCTGGTCCTTTACAATGGTTCTACACAGAGGCCCCACTGTCAGCAGCCACGATCTACAACGTCGAGCAGCGGGTCTTCAACCTGGAAGCGGATGCCAATGCGCGGCGCACCTGGATCGCCCAGCACCCCGACTGGCAAATCTATTTGCGCACCCACTTTGCCGAACGCTTCGAGGCCCTGAACGAGCGCTGGGTGGAAGTCATTACCTATCTGGAAGGCCTGCAACACGCAGCGGCAAGAGCAGACCACGGACTGCCCGGCGAAGTGCTCGCCGGGGTAATCGACCTGCTTGGCCAGGTGCTAGCCACCACCCCCGTGGACGCCAACGGGCAGTTGCAGCCTGTGACGCTAAACGAGGGCCAGTACCTGGAGGCCAGCAACCTGATCCCCGCCAGGTTGCAGCAGGAGCAAACGGCCTTGATCGAGCAGTTGACCGCCGAGGCCGACCCGAACTGACCCCACCCTACTGCCCGCGCAGGTCGTCGAAAAAGGCCTGACGCCCATCGACCTGCGCCGACGCGCGAGGTGCCCCCGCCACCTCGCCGTTGGCGCTCTCGACATGCCAGTAACAGTGCCTGACGGCGCGTGTCACTGCCACATAGGCCAGGCGCTGTACCTCTTCCTTCTGTGCCGTGTCGAACGGCTGGACATCACCTGCCTTGCCCAGTCCGGCCTGGCGGTACACCTGGTTCTTGTACGGCGAACTGGTCAGGTACTGGCAATCGCCGAGCATGAACACCGCATCGGCCTGCAGCCCTTTGGCGCTGTGGTAGGTCAGCTGGCGCAAGCGCCGTTGCTCGACGGGCAACTGCGCTTCGGCGTGCAGAACGCCTTGCAGGTGCTCGCTCATCAGGGCTTTGTCGCTGCCCTTGCGGTACAGCATCATCACAGATTCACCACGCTGGTAATGCTCGATCAGTGTCTCGCCCAGCGCCGCCTCGTCACGGTCGAAGACCCGCACCGGGGATGCTGGCAGCTCGGCAGCCGGCCCGCTAGCCCGCGCCTTCTTGCCGGTAATGGCCGGCGTCCCTTTGACCAGGTGCTCGGCAGCGTCGATGACCTGCTGCTGGCAGCGGTAATTGTCGACCAGCATCACCCGGGTATTGGCCGGTGACGGGAAGGCCTTGGTGAATTCCATGAAGTACTTCGGCGAACTGCCGCGCCAGCCGTAGATCGACTGCCAGTCGTCGCCCACGCACATCAGCGAAGAATGCTGGGCATTACGCCCGGCATGCATGGCCGGGCCACGGCGGCGGATTTCCGCGAGGCTGGCGCGCAGCCAGCTGACGATCTGCGGCGAGACGTCCTGGAACTCGTCGATCATCAGGTGGGCCAACGGCCTGAGCAACGGGTCTGGCAGCAGCTGCAGGTTCTCCGGGTTGTTCTCGCCGAACAGGGCGAACATGCGGTTGTAGCTCATCACTGGTGGCGACTGGTCGAGCAGGTGCGCCTCCAGGGCTTTCCAATACAGGGCCAACGCTTCGAAGAACAGTGCGTCGGGGTCGCCGGAAGGGAAACTCATGGCTGCAACGGCCGGGTTCACCTCAAGGCCGAGGTTCTCGATGAAGTTGGCGGCGCCGACGAAGGCGTCGAGCAGCGGCGCCGGGGCCAGTTCGCCCTTGACCTTGTACTCGAACCCGGGCCCGGCCACGGCATCGCCAGCCAGCGATGCCGCCAGGCGCCGGGCCATGGCGTAGTTGTCGAGCCAGATCAGCGGCTTGTCGCAGAACGCCTTCAACAAGGTGCGCTTGACCGCCCACTCGGCCCGCACCGCCAGTTTGGCGCCAGGGCGTTGGTACTGGGCACTCTCCGCCGGGTCGAAGCCCAGCACCACCCAGGCATCAAGGCCTTCCAGGCGCCCGTGCACATGGAAGCGGCTGCCACGGATCTCGACCGTTTCGCGGCAGGGCTCGATCCCCTTGATCGGCCAGGCGCCAGCGGCAAACCACAGGTCCTCGATCACGTCGCACAGCTCTTCGTCACGCTGGGCGGCCAGCTGGGTGACTTGTACCCGTTTCTGCACATCCGGGTGGTCCGGGTCCAGTGGCTTGAGCTGCAGGGCCTCGCGGCGCAAGGTGGCGACGATCTCGGCGAAGCGCGGGCTGTCGCCGAGCAACTGGCTGTAGCACTGGTTGAGCTGTTGGCGCTGGGCATCGTTAAGGCGCAGGTCGAACGGGTTACTCTCGGCTTCTGCCTCACGGCCAGCCGGCATCTCGTTGCCCAGGGTCTCGAACGCGCGCACCTGGCTGAAGCCCGGCAGGCTGCGCACCAGCGGCAGGATCCGTGAATGGAAGGTGCGTACCAGCTCGCGGGCCTTGGCCGGTTGCAGGTCGAGCTGCCACAGGGCGAACACCTGCACCAGGCGCTTGATGAAATCCTTGCGCGACTCGCGGGTGAAGGTGACCACGGTCATCGCATCCAGCTCGTAGCCCAGGTAATGACGCAGCAACAGGATGCGCAGCACCAGCGAGGTCGACTTGCCCGCCCCGGCGCCGGCTACCACGCAAGTGGACGGTGTGTCGCTGAAGATCAGCTTCCACTGTGCCGCGCTGGGCTGAGCCTCGGCGGGCAGGCGCTGGGCAACGTCGGCCTTGAAGCGCTTTTTCAGTTCGGCGCTCAACGGCAGGCGCCAATCGTCGAACAGGTTGTCGTCCTGCCTGGGCACGGCGGCGGTGTCAGGGCGCGCGTCGCGGATCACCAGCACCTGGCGCCCGGCCTCGTAACCAAGAGACCAGGAGTCGCGGTGCTGCGCCTGCAGGCGGTTCAAGCCACGGCCCAGCAGGCGTGCGGCCAAGCGGCGCAACCAAGGCAGCTGGGCGGGAGGGGTCAGTTCGGCGGGGGCCTGGGGTTGCTCGTGGGCCACGGTCACTCCGTTGAAAAGCAAATCAGCGGGCCATGTTCGCCGCATCTGCCGAAAATCGCCAGCGAATGCTTGCAGATCAGTGGATTAGGCGATGAATCACATAATCTACATCGTGACTATCAATCTATTTATATGATGATAATCAGCCGATATTTACGCTTATTTTCGATCTATTTTAGGCGCATCATGGCTCCATTCCACTGATTCAAGGAGCACGATCATGCTGCAACTGCGACCGTTCGAAGGCCTCGGCCACGCCAACCACGGCTGGCTCGACGCCCACCACCACTTCTCGTTTGCCGAATACTACGACCCGGCGCGCATGCACTGGGGCAACCTGCGGGTCTGGAACGATGACCTGATCGCCGCAGGCAGCGGTTTCCCGCCGCACCCGCACCGCGACATGGAAATCATCACTTATGTGCGTGAAGGCGCCATTACCCATCAGGACAGCCTGGGCAACAAAGGCCGCACCGAAGCTGGCGACGTGCAGGTGATGAGTGCCGGTAGCGGCATCGTGCACAGCGAGTACAACCTGGAAGAGGTCGATACCCGCATCTTCCAGATCTGGATCGTGCCGGAGAGGGTTGGCGATGCACCGTCGTGGGGGACCCGCCCGTTCCCTAAAGGTGAGCGCGGCGAAGGCTTCGTGACCCTGGCCAGTGGCCGTGCCGGTGATGAGGACAGCCTGCAGATCCGTACCGATGCACGGCTGGTGGCTGCGACGCTGCGGGCTGGCGAAACCGCGGAATACCGCTTCGATGCTGGGCGCCGGGGTTACCTGGTGCCGGCCAAGGGGCTGGTGGAGGTCAATGGGCTGCGTGCCAAAGGCCGGGATGGCGTGGCGATCGAGCAGGAGGAGGTGCTGCGGGTGACCGCGATCGAGGAGAGCGAAATCGTTCTGGTCGATGTGGCATGAGTGAACGGGGCTGCTTCGCAGCCCTTTCGCGACACAAGGCCGCTCCTACAGGGGACATGCGATCGCCTGTAGGAGCGGCCTTGTGTCGCGAAAGGGCCGCAAAGCGGCCCCAGCGATCAATCAGGCAATCGCCGCATCCACCAGCACCTGCGCCTCTTCCACCAGGCGCTTAAGGTGCGCCTCGTCGACGAAGCTCTCGGCGTAGATCTTGTAGATGTCTTCCGTCCCCGAAGGCCGCGCGGCAAACCAGCCATTGGCCGTCATCACCTTCAAGCCACCAATCGCCTGGCCATTGCCCGGCGCCTGGCTGAGGATTTGCACGATCGGCTCACCGGCCAACTCGGTCGACTTCACCTGCTCCGGGGCCAGCTTGCTCAGAGCCGCCTTCTGCCGGGCATCAGCCTTGGCCTCGACACGGGTGGCGAACGGCTTGCCCAGCGCCGCGGTCAGGTCATTGTAGGCCTGGCTCGGGTTGCGCCCGGTACGGGCAGTCATCTCGGCCGCCAGCAACGCCGGAATCAGGCCATCCTTGTCGGTGGCCCAGACCGTGCCGTCCTTGCGCAGGAACGAGGCACCTGCACTCTCTTCACCGCCGAAACCGAGCGTGCCATCGAACAGGCCCTGGGCGAAGAACTTGAAGCCCACCGGCACTTCATACAGCTCACGGCCCAGGCGATCGGTAACGCGGTCGATCAGGCCGCTGGAAACCACGGTCTTGCCCACTGCGGCGTCGCTGCGCCATTGCGGACGGTGGCGATACAGGTAATCGATGGCCACGGCCAGATAGTTGTTCGGCTGCAGCAGGCCATCGGCGGTGACGATGCCGTGGCGGTCATGGTCCGGGTCACAGGCGAAGGCCACGTCGAAGCGCTCGCGCAGGCCGATCAGGCCCTGCATGGCGTATGGCGAGGATGGGTCCATGCGGATCTGGCCATCCCAGTCCACGCACATGAAGCGGAAGGTCGGGTCGACCTCGGTGTTCACCACTTCCAGGTTCAGCTGGTAGCGCTCGGCAATCGCCGACCAGTAGCGCACCCCTGCCCCGCCCAGCGGATCGACGCCCAGGCGCAGGTTGGCGCCACGAATGACGTCGAAATCGATGACGTTTTCCAGGTCAGCCACGTAGTGGGTCACGTAGTCATGGCGGTGGGTGGTGGCGGCTTGTAGCGCCTGGGCATGCTCCATGCGCTTGACCCCGGCAAGGTTCGCAGCCAGCAGTTCGTTGGCCTTGGCCTCGATCCACTTGGTCACATCGCTGTCGGCCGGGCCGCCATTGGGCGGGTTGTATTTGAAACCACCGCTCTGTGGCGGGTTGTGCGACGGGGTAATGACGATGCCATCCGCCAGGCCCTGGCTGCGGCCACGGTTGTAGCAGAGGATGGCATGGGATACCGCCGGCGTCGGGGTATATTCGTCGTCCTTGGACAGCATCACCTGCACGCCATTGGCGGCCAGCACTTCCAGCGCACTGGCCGCAGCCGGTGCGGACAGCGCGTGGGTGTCGGCGCCAATGAACAACGGGCCGTCGATGCCTTTTTCCTGGCGGTACAGGCAGATGGCCTGGGTGATCGCCAGCACATGGTGCTCGTTGAAGCTCAGGTCGAACGAGCTGCCCCGGTGCCCCGAGGTGCCGAAGGCCACGCGCTGGGCCGCCACGGCGGCGTCGGGGCGGCCGGTGTAGTAGGCGGTGAGCAGGCGGGGAATATCGACCAGCACGCTGGCCGGAGCCGGCTTGCCTGCCAAAGGACTGAGCATCATGCAAAAACCTCGAGTTCAACGGATGTTGGTGTTGGAACACGCAGTGTACTGGGAGTTGCAATGCCGTGCGATGGGGCTGCCGAGGATTATTTAACGGCCACCTGCCACCATGCCGGGAACATCTGCTGTACCCGCTGCTCGGCGAAACGCTCGTCGATCAGCACCAGCACGCCGCGGTCCTGATCGCCACGAATGACCCGCCCAGCGGCCTGGATGACCTTGCGCACGCCGGGGTACAGGTAGGCGTAGTCGAAGCCGGCGCCAAACTGCTGGCCCAGCCGCTGCTTGAACTGTTCGTTGACCGGGTTGACCTGGGGCAGGCCGAGAGTGGCGACAAATGCCCCGATCAGGCGCGTGCCAGGCAAGTCGACGCCCTCGCCGAACGCACCGCCGAGCACGGCAAAGCCCACCCCTTGCCCGTCTGCCACGAAGCGATCGAGAAAGGCCTGGCGCGCGCTTTCGTCCATGCCCGGCGCCTGGGCCCACAGCGGGATGCCGGGATGATGCTCGGCGAGCAGGCTCGCCACCTGCTGCAGGTATTCGAAGCTGCTGAAGAACGCCAGATAGTTACCTGGCTGGCGTTGGTACTGCTCGGCAATCAGCGCGGTGATGGGCGCCAGTGAAGCCTGGCGTTGGCGATAGCGGGTCGAAACCTGACTGGCAATGCGCACCTCAAGCTGCTCGGCACGAAACGGCGCCGCCACTTCCAGCCAAGCGGTATCAGCCGGCATGCCAAGCAGGTCGGAGTAAAAAGGCCTCGGGCTCAAGGTGGCGGAAAACAGCGTCACACTGCGCGCTGCGTGCATGCGCGGGGCAAGCAGCCGGGCCGGGGTGACATTGCGCAGGCACAGACTGCCCAGGCGCCGCTTGCGCGGGCCTTTGCGCAGGCTGACGTCGAACAGGAAATGCTCGTCGAACAGTTCAGCTATGCGGCTGAACTGCAGCGCCTGGTAGAAGAACTGCAGCACCTGGGCATCGACCTCGGCTGGTGATTCATTCATGCGCTCCTGGATCAATCCGATGCATTGCTGCAGGGCACGCAGGAAGGCCTCCGGCAACTGATCACTGGCCTGATACGGCGCGTGCTGGTCCTTGTACAGCGCGTTCCACTGCCGGTTCAGCCGATCCAGGGCACTGCCGAGCCCTTGCGGCTTGCTCTGGCGCAAGGCAAGCAACTGGCCCTGGTCGAGGCTGGCGCTGTACATGCTGCGGCCGCGCTCGACCAGGTTGTGCGCCTCGTCCACCAGCACCGCGACCCGCCACTGGTGGAGCTGGGTCAGGCTGAACAGCATGGCGTGGGCGTCGAAATAGTAGTTGTAGTCGGCCACCAGCACGTCCACCCAGCGGGCCATTTCCTGGCCGAGGTAGTACGGGCAGACCTGGTGCGCCAGCGCCACCTCGCGCAAGCCGGCGCGGTCGAGCATGGGCCGCAAGGCCGCCGCCTCCCGTGCAGCGGGCAAGCGGTCGTAGAAACCTTGGGCCAACGGGCAGGACTCGCCGTGGCAGGCTTTGTCCGGGTACTCGCAGGCCTTGTCGCGGGCGATCAGTTCAAGGGTGCGCAAGGCCGGCTGCGGCGAGCCCGCGTTGATCTGGCCCAGCGCGTCCAGTGCGAGCGCCCGGCCCGGCGTCTTGGCCGTGAGAAAAAACACCTTGTCCAATTGCTGCGGAACCATGGCTTTGAGCAGCGGGAACAAGGTGCCGAGGGTCTTGCCGATGCCAGTGCTGGCCTGGGCCATCAGGCAGCGCCCGGTACTGACCGCCTTGTACAAGGTTTCAGCCAGTTGCCGCTGCCCCTTGCGAAACTCCGGGTAAGGAAAGCCCAGGGCCTGCAAGCCTTGGTCGCGCTCGGCAAGGCGCTGTTGCTGGGCCTGGGCCCAGGCGAGAAACCGCTGGCACTGCGTTTCAAAGAAGCCCTGCAATTCATCGGCACGATAGTGCTCGCTGATCAACGTCTGGCTGTCGTTGTCGACATCCTGGTAGACCAACCCCACTTCGATATCCGGCAGCTGCCGCGCCTCGCACAGCAGCCAGGCATAGACCTTGGCCTGGGCCCAATGCAGCTGGCGATGATTGGCCGGCTGGCGTGCCAGGTCGCCGCGGTAGGTCTTGATCTCTTCCAGGCGATTGGCGGCCGGGTCATAGCCATCAGCACGCCCGCGCACCAGCAAGCCCTGATACTCGCCCTCAAGCGCGACTTCCACTTCATAGCCTGCGGCGCGCCGGGCGACCACCCGGCGGTGCCCTTCGATGCCTTCCTGCGCCGTGGGTGACGGGGTGAAGCGCAAGTCCAGGTCACCGACCTTGGCGCTGAACTCGCACAACGCGCGCACCGCCACACGGTAGCTCACGGTGACTCGCTCCAGCGTACATGGCAGACCGCCACCGGCAAGCCATGCTCGGCGCAGAACTCCAGCCAACGCAGCTGGTTGTCCTGCAGGCGGTCACCCGGGCCCTTGACCTCGACCATCCGGTAGCGCTGCTGCTCCGGCCAGAACTGGATCAGGTCCGGCATGCCCGCACGGTTGCTGCGGATATCCTGCAACAGGCGCAAGAAGCACTGTTTCAAGTGCTCGGCAGGCAGGCACGCCAGCGCCTGATCGAGCAACGCTTCGCTGAGCATGGGCCAGAACACGAACGGCGATTGCAGGCCTTGCTTGGCCACATAGCAGTCGAGGATGGCCTGACGATGGGAGCCCTCGTCCAGGCGGCCCAGGCAGGCCGCGAACGGTTCCGCACGCCGTTGCTGGAAATCGCTGTCATGCAAGTCCTGAGGCGCCGCCTGGAACGGGTTGAAGAAGGCACCTGGAACCGGTGCGAAGATTGCGTCCCAGCACAGCAGACCGAACAGGCTGTTGAACAGGGTGTTTTCCACGTAATGCGCCTGCCCTCCCGCTTGCGCAAGGTATCGGCGCACGGCCTCCTCGACACCCAGCGCTGCCTGCTCGCGCGGCAACTCCAGTTCGATCAGCTCCAGGGCGGGAGTGCGCCGGCGGCGCTGTACAGGCCCGCCGAGCTTGCGTGCCAGCCGCGGCAACATGCGTTCCAGGGCTTGCACTTCCAGGGCGTTGACCGGTGCACCCGCCAGCTCCAGGGCCAATGCGTGGGCCTGCTGCCAACGCTCGCTGCGCTCGTATACGCGCACCTGGCGGATGCGCGCTTGCGCATGGCTGCTACGGGCATAAACCGCCAGGGCCTGGTCCCAGTCACCCAGGCGCTCGCACTGCTGGCCAACGGCGAACAGCAGCCGCCCATGGCGCCGGGCGAGCCATGGGTTGTCGATACTCTGGCCTGCCAATGTCGCCAGGATCGAAGCAGGGTCCTCACCCAGTTCCAGGCGCTCGGCACACTGGTGCAGCAGCATGGCCTGCTCGACCTCGCTGCGCTGTTGCAGGGCACGTGAGTCGGGGCTGAACGGTACCTGCTCGAAACGCAGCAGGCCCATGTCAGCCAGCACGAAGTCCGACCAGTCCTGGTACAGGTTGCCGAAAAACAACAGGCGCATGCGATCGCACAGAGGCTGCAAACACCATTGCACGATACCCACCGGGGCCTGGACGAACCACTCACGCAAGGGCCTGGGGACCAGCGCCAGCGGCCGCAATTGTTCCAACAGGTCACCCTTGGCTGCCCGCGGACGGCTCAACTGCCCCGCGAAACCGAGGGCAAGCTCATCCTTGCGCAACAGTGCGAACAGCTGCTCAAGGCTCAGGGCCTCGGGCTCGCGCACCCAACCCAATGCCAACAGGGGTTGCAGGGCCGCCATGCTGTCACCGATTTCGGCATAGTCCAGGCGGTCACAGCGAAATAGCTCACCTTTGCGCATCACCATGCGCACCATCAGCGCCTGAGCGGGCTGCGCCAGCTCGGCAAAGGCCTGGAGAAAGGCCAGCTCCTGCTCATCGAGCAGGTCGGCGTAACGTGACTCGACCCACAGCAGCACCTGGCGGAAGTTATGCAGGTAATACAGCGGGTCATCGACGGAGTGGGCGATCACAGGACAGGGTCGGGCAAAAAGAGTGAGCACTGTTTATACATACAGACAGAGCACCCAGGCAAGCACCAGGGTTCATTCCGCCGACCTACCGACGAATGGTGCCGAACACCAGGTCCCCTGCCAGGTTTCCAACGCCTCGACCAGTGCCTCGGGCTGTTCGCCCAGCCACGTCAGCGCCAGATGCTGACGGTAACGGCCGTGCAAACTGAATTGCTCACCCGCCAGCACTTGCAATGCCGAGCCCGCCGTCGCCGCCATGGCGTGTGTGCCCTCCATCGCCAGTGACAGGCGCACCCACAAGGCGCACCCGCCATCAGGCATGTCGAAGTCCACCTGGCTGCCCATGACCGTACGCAAATGCTGGCCAAATTGCTCCATGCGCCGTTGCAGCGCCAAGCGTATCCGGCCTAGCTGCTCATCGAGCTCGCCGGTCGCGATCATCTGCGCCAGCGCCTGCTGCCGCATCGGCGCAAGCTGGAAGGCGCGCTGGGCAAACGCTTCCGGCAAGGCCGGGTGGCCCCCCAGCACGTAGGCATAAGGTGCCTCGGCCCCCACTGAGAACTCGAGCGAACCCAGCACCAGCAACCAGCGCGGGTCAACGCAATCGCGCAAGCGCCTCGTTGGCATGGCAAAGCACAACTCGCTGTCCAGATCGTTCTCCAGCAACCAGACCGGATGCAGTGCCAGCAGATCACCGAGTTGCTGCTGAACTCGCTGGGGCATCAGGCGCCCCACGGGCATACCCAGGCACGATGGCATGATGACCATGCGCACCGGTTCACATCCCAGCAACCTTGAAAGACTGGCGATATCCAGGCTGCCGCAGCTTTGCAGCGGTACCTCGATGACCCGCATGTCGAAGCGTTGCAGCGTGCGCAGAATCCGCCAGCAGCACGGCGAAGCGACCAGCACGGTAGCGCCTCGCAGCGCCAGTGCCAGCAGCAGGGTTTCCAGTACGGCCTGCACATCCGGGCCCAGGTGCACATCTTCCGGCCTCCAGAACTGACGGGAAGACCGCGTGTAGCGCTCTGCCAAGGCATCACGCAGGCGTGGCCCGCCCAGCATGCGCGTTGGCCGCCCACGCAGCCGCCCCAGGCGCCGCTCATGGGCGCACAGTACGCGCTCCAGCTGCGGCTGCGCCGGCAGCGCATGGGCCGCGTCGACCTGGCCTGCCTGGATACAGGCCTGGGCGAAGTAGCCGGACTTTGGTACCGACCGTACACGTCCTTCGTGCTCGAGCAGGTTGTAGGCGGCCTGCACCGTGGCCAGCGAAACACGCAGGCGCCTGGACAAGGCTCTCAACGAGGGCAAGCGTGGCTGCCCGCCCCGCTCCGCCTCGTCGATCAACGCAACCAGATAGCGGTACACCACCTGATAGGCGAACTCACGGCCCATCGGGGTGATGCCTTCGTGCCGACGTGCGCGGGGCGGCCTTGCGCTTCAGCAAACGCAGTTGCACATCCCGTCGCGCCAGCTTGGTCAGCAAGTGCCCCATTCCAGGCCCCAGCCGCCCCTTGTAGACCATGCGCAGCTGCGCAAGCGTCAGGCCGCTGGTGTTCACTATCCAGTCCTTGACCGCGTCAGGGCAGCTTTTGCCTTGCAGGGCGCGATGCAGGTAAGGTAATGCGACCAGCATGTCGGCATGCCGGGATTGCAGAAAATGCTCCAGCCCAGCCCCCTGATCGACAAACGGCCGGTACAGCATGCAGGCAAGCTGCGTCTGTTCGAGGCCGTATGCCTTGGCCAGACGAGCCTGATGTGGCTGCGCTTCAGCGTTCGGGCTGACCAGGCGCAATGCCTGCCTGGGTGCG
The DNA here is from genome assembly GCF_052041945.1 of Pseudomonas sp. SMN11. NCBI lineage: Bacteria > Pseudomonadati > Pseudomonadota > Gammaproteobacteria > Pseudomonadales > Pseudomonadaceae > Pseudomonas > Pseudomonas sp. SMN11. The sequence goes on from NZ_JBKGGW010000009.1 coordinate 41,226, forward strand.
ACAGGCGCCTTGCAGCGAATTGCCAGTTCATGCAACTGCGCCAGCGCCAGCGGGTCAACAAACGCCGACATCGACGTGGCGTGCCGCACCGGCTCGGAGCGGCCTCCCAGCACCTGGTCCAGTTCGCCCTCACCGAGCAGTTGCGCAAGCAGATCGTCGATCACGATCACCCGCAGCGGTAACGCTCTCGACGGTGCGCTGCACGGTTTGGCGAGTGCCCCGCCCGTAAAGCCGGCGGCGGCATGCAGCTGGCCCAGGCAGTTGGCCATGCTTTCAACACATTGATGCAGCGCGTCCGGGCCTGGCAGACCTGCCTGGCGCAGGCTTCGGCGGGCCCAGGCGGCAAAGCGCCGGCGCTGGCCAGCAGGCATGGCAGTGACAAGCGCATCGGCGCTCGGGTAGGAGGTCAGCGCCAGGCGAATGGCGTCGGCCAGCTCCAGGTGCGTGCGACTGCCCAGCAGTGCATCCGGGCGCGCATCGACGAGGTGGCCGAACAGGAGCAAGGCTTCACGAGCCAACGGCCAACCCCGAGTCGTGGCGTCGGCCCGACGGCAGAAAGGTAGCACAGCTGCCCCATCGATCATTTCCAGTTGCACTCGCGGGTCGTCATGCATGAACAAGGCGTTGAAGTGGCATTCGTGCTGCTCCAGTTGCGCGCCGCTGGCTGCCGGCAAACAACTCACCAGCACCCGAAGCTTGAACGTTACCGAAGCCCGCAAGGCGATGCTCAGCTGGGCTGCACGCAATATCGCCAGCAGCCGGGCACTACGGCGATCGGCCCCCTGCACCACCAGCAACCTGAAAGTACCGATATATTCCGGCCCACCGGCGGCCACCAGCAAACGCTGGATCAGCAGTTGCAGCGAAACACGTTGTTCCTTGGACATATGGCTCAACAGGCGCTCCAGCACCTGTTGGTAGATAAAGTGCATAGCCTGGTCGTGAACAATACTCACGGCGTCACCTCACAACTTCATTCGCCGCACAAACGGGCCGCCTATGAACGAGTGCAGCGAATTTAACTTTAAGAAATTTCCTACAGTAAAACGGGAATCTTTGAAGTTGAGAAAATCTGTCGCCATGCCATTGAAAAATAGGGCCCCTTTTCCACCGCACGCTCCTTACGCCAAGTATCATTGCGCCATTATCGAGCCTTGAAAAAGGATTAAAAGATACAGATGCCGACTAAAAAACCATTCAGAAATCAGAAAACACACATTATGCAGACAACAGGAAAATGCCTTATAGAAAAGGACGCTTAAAGAGATGAACCATTGCTTTTAGGTAACATTCAATTACAAAGCCCGCAACTTCAACCTATTCAAGATAGACGCTCAACATGCAAAAAACCGGGCATCAGCCCGGTTTCTCGTTGCCAAACATGCTGTCAGGCCGACGCCATGTCCAGCACCACCCGCCCACCACAGGGGCATTCGTCCATATAGCGATGAGCCTCGACCACCTCAGAGAACGGATACACCTTGATGATCTGCGGCGTCAGCAACTGATCGGCGGTGAACTGGTTGATATCGCGCAAGGCCCGTTGCAGCGCCACCTGGTCCTGGCTGATGCCCAGTTCCGGCTTGCCGGTGAAGTTGCCGATGCAGTGCACGTAGAACTGGATGTTCTTCTGAAACGCCGCGCAGGCCGGGAACGGCGTCTGGTTGCCTCCCTGCAGGCCATACAGCACCAGGCTGCCACGTGGCGCCAGCACATCGCCGAGCAGCGACATCTGTGGGCCGCCCATGCCATCGAGGACCATGTCCACGCCGCGGCCATCGGTATACTTGCCTACCTGCATGAGCAGGTCCTGCTCTTCGGTGACGATCACTTTGTCGGCACCCAGGGCCAGCAGGTATTCACGCTGCTCGGGCTCCTTGGTGGCGGCGAACACCTTGAGGCCGAGCGCCTTGCCCAGTTGCACGAAGGCTGGCCCGGCACAATGGCTGGCATCGGTGACCAGCGCGGTCTGCCCGGCCTTGGCCCGTGCCAGGTCGACGTAGGCGAAATAGGCGATCAGCAGCGGCGTGTAGTGCACGCTGGCCTCGATCGGCGTGAGAAGGTCCGGGTAGCGGGTGATGGCGGTGCGCGGCAGGACGATGACGTCGCCATACACCGGGTGATCGTTGGCACTGGTGGCCGGGAAACTGGCAACCCGGTCGCCCACCGCAATGTCATCGACGCCTTCGCCGACCGCCGTCACCACACCGGCCATCTCGTGGCCGATCCCCGCGGGCAGACGGGCCTGGGATGGCGCCAGGTTCTGCCGCCAGAGCACGTCATACCAGCTCACGCCGATCGCCTCGACGCGGATCTGCACCTCGCCGACGGCAGGTGACGGTTCGGCCTGCTCCTCGCAACGGAGCACATCGGCAGCGCCGAACTTGTGGAAACGGATCATGCGGGACATCGCATACCTCGCCTGTGTGAATCTCGTATTACCACGGACTTTATCCGGGCTTTTACCGTTAGACCATCAGTGGCTATTAATAGTCGACATGCCTGTCATCGATTGGGCACCTGACTTTCCTGTGCATTGGCCCCCGGAAATCCGTGCAGGGTAACAGCCTTTGGCCTTAAGATTCACCCCTGCTCCACTTCAGGCGAAGCGCACCGATGAATCGAAACGACCTGCGTCGCGTAGACCTCAACCTGTTGATCGTGTTCGAAACCCTCATGCATGAGCGTAGCGTGACCCGTGCCGCCGAGAAGCTGTTCCTCGGCCAGCCGGCGATCAGCGCGGCCCTGTCGCGCCTGCGCAACCTGTTCGACGACCCGCTGTTCGTGCGTACCGGCCGCAGCATGGAGCCGTCGGCACGCGCCCATGAAATCTTTGCCCTGCTGTCGCCGGCACTGGATTCGATCTCCACCGCGGTCAGCCGTGCCGCCGAGTTCGACCCGGCGACCAGCAACGCGGTGTTCCGCATTGGCCTGTCGGACGACGCCGAGTTCGCCCTGCTGCCACAGCTGCTCAAGCGCATCCGCGCCGAAGCCCCCGGCATCGTCCTGGTGGTGCGCCGGGTCAACTACCTGCTGATGCCGACCCTGCTGGCCTCGGGTGAGATTTCCGTTGGCGTCAGCTACACGAGCGAACTGCCGGCCAACGCCAAGCGCAAGATACTGCGACGCAGCAAGCCCAAGCTGCTGCGCGCCGACAGCGTGCCAGGCAGCATCACCCTCGACGACTTTTGTGCGCGGCCCCATGCGCTGGTGTCGTTTGCCGGTGACCTGTCGGGCTTCATCGATGAGGCACTGGAAGAGATCGGCCGCAAGCGCCATGTGGTGCTGGCCGTACCGCAGTTCAACGGCTTGGGGAGCTTGCTGGCGGGCACCGATATCGTCGCCACGGTCCCGGACTACACGGCTGATGCGTTGACTGCAGCCGGTGGGCTGCGCGCTGAAGACCTGCCAATGGCGGTGCGCACGTTCGAGCTGCACATGGCTTGGCGCGGGGCGCAGGACAATGATCCGGCGGAGCGGTGGTTGAGATCGAGGATACAAATGTTCTTCGGCAGCGACGAAAAGATGTAAGAACTACAACGTGGGCGCATTCGAGCGGAGCCAGTTGACGCAAGCTCATGGCAAATCACTAGGTATTTAACTGCTCGAATTCTGGTTCCTGGCCCGCAGCCCTGACTCTGAACGTGCTTTGACAACTATTTCTCGTCGTCTGCAAAAGGGGTATTCCAGATCACCAGCTCGAGTGCGGCAGCGATCTGGATGCGATGGTCGCCAAACGGAATAGGCAGCAAGTCCTGGGCGCGCTCCAGCCGGCGCAGCAAGGTATTGCGATGGGTACCCAGCACCTCGGCGGTCTGGGTGATGTTGCAGCCATTAGCCAGGAAGGCGTGCAACGAATGCTGAAGAACCGTGGGCTCGGTCGCCAAGCGCCCCAGCGTGCTCAAGACGAACTGCCTGGCCGCGCGGGCATCCTGGGTCATCAGCGACACCATTCTCACCTGGTCAATCGTGGCAACGGCGGGTGAACCCGCCAAACGGCCCATCAACCGCTGGGTGGTCAAGGCTTCCAGGTGCGAGCGCCGGAAGCCATTCATCCCCGCGCCCGCCGAACCGATTGCCGCGCGTATCTTCGGAAATTGCCGGGCGACGTCCTGCAGCAGGTTCAGGTCCAGCGGCTTTACCGCATTGCTCCAGGCCCACAGGGTCGCAGGGCCCGCGAACACAATCAGCGGCGCTACCGTGCCCGTGAGCTGCGCCAGGGCACGCGCCATGTCTTCCAGGGGGCGAATCTCGGCGTCCGGGGTTTCGCTCCAGACGAGGCAGGCATGGTGTCTCTGCGCCAGGCTGTAGCCCAGTCGCCTGCCGAACTGCTCGGCGTCCACATCCCTGCCATCGAGCAGCCGGCTGACCAGGCTGCGTTTATCGACAGGATCGTCATGGGCCTGGGCGCTCTTTTCTTCAAGGATGATCTGCGTCACCACACGCATGTTGCTGTCGATGAATTCCGAGATCGACCGCGACGAGACCTCCAGGAATTCCTCGAGCACCACGGGATCCTGCGTCAGGCTGAAGGCCATCTTCATCCACAGGTCCCAGGCTGCGTTCTGTGTCGACCGTGCAACATTCATCAGCAGTTCGGACAACCCCCTGCGGGCGAGCTCCCTGGCCGTGTCCACCATGTCAGCGGAGACGTAGGGCTCCACCGGCTCTCCAGGACGCTGCAGGTTGGCATTGGCCCAGTGCAGCAACTCTGCCCGGTTGGCGCGCCGGCACGCTGCGAGGATAACCGGGTCCTCCAGCAACTTGGCATCCTCGGGTGAAGAGAACAGTGACTGATTCAGGCGCTCGATCCACTCGGGTGGCAGCGCCTGAGCAAGTTCGGCGCCTTTGCGCATGAGCTCGCGAACGGCTTCCGAGGGGCGTGGCCAGGGCAATGGCGTGCTGGTCATGGGCAGTGCAAATCACTCAAAAATCGTCTGGAAAGTGGTGCAGTTCGTACCTTGGCGCAAGGTCAGTGGAAACCTAGCATGAACGCACTGCCTGAACAAAAAATACAAGGAGGCACCGTGACGCTCCATGTCCTTTTTTTGGGTTTAGCGCAGTGGCAAGCGGGCCTGTTTCCTGATGCCCCTCGATTGAGCGTCGACCCGCTTCCGCCAACCGTTCCTTTCAATCTGGAGTGTTCTCAATGTCAGCCGCTCGCAACTCCATGCCAAGCCTGCCCGTGGTAACCCGCTCGACTTCCGCGCAAGAGATTGCGCTGCTGAACGACCAGGCAGGTGCGGTCATCATCCGCAACTTCATGACCCCAGAACAAGTCGTACGGATCAACAACGAACTCGACGCCCCCCTGGCCGCGCTCGATGCCGGCTCCAGGCACGAGCACGAGCTGATCGCCGAGTTCCATGGCCATCAGACCAAACGGCTTACCAACCTCGTCACCCACAGCAAGACCTTTCGCGAGGAAATCCTAGATGACGACCTCTTTCACGAACTGGGGAACGTGCTCTACGCCCCGGAGTGCGGTGACTGGTGGCTGACCACGGCCCAGTTGATCGAGATCGGCCCAGGCAACAAAGCGCAAATGCTGCACCGTGACATGATGCAGTACCATCCGTTCGTGGCCATGAACAAACATGCGCCACGCGCCATCACCAACCTGATGCTGGCGCTGACCGATTTCACCGAGGAAAACGGCGCCACGCGTTTGATTCCGGGGAGCCAGGACTGGGATGACTTCGACGATGTCGGAACCCCAGAGATGACGATTCCAGCCCTGCTAAAAGCTGGGGATGCCGTGCTGTTCGGCGGCAAGGTCGTTCACGGTGGCGGGGCCAACGTGACCGCCGACCATTACCGTCGCGGTCTGACCATCCCGATGCAGGCTTCGATCATCACGCCTGAAGAAGCCTACCCGTTGATCGTGCCGCTCGAGCTGGTGCGCACGCTTTCTCCACGGGTTCAGAAGATCCTCGGTTTCCGCTCCCAATACCCCAATGGCAGCCCTGGCCTCTGGCAGCATAACTACGCAGACCTGGCGGATTACCTTCAGCTCTAGCGTCCAGCGTTGACTTGGCTGGGCCTGAAGGTGCCACGACCACCCAAACGCCCAGGCAAGGAAACAGGCAAGGCATCGGTTTGCGATGCCTGGCCTCTGAGCGAGTGGCCGGCCCTTCACTCCTGGTAGGGCATTACCCCACGGCGTGAAAACAAGACAGGTACACCCTCGGCGTTGAACAACGCCGCCGTCAGTGAAAGGCCATCAGCGGTCTGCGCTTCCTGAAAACTGTGCCCGCCATCGCTGCTCTGCACGCTCAGCCCATCCAGCCCGACCGCCAACACACGAGAGCCCGCTACCGCTACGCTAGTGAAAGAGCCCTTGCTTTGCGTTGGCACTCGGCGAAAGCCCTTGCCGTCCGCTGAACCCTGCAACAGGGTGCCGCGCTGGCCACCCAGTAGCAGACGCCCATCGGCCAGTACCGCGCCAGACCACAGGGTGCCTTCGTAGCCGGTATCCAGGTAATGCCAGTTCTTCCCCTGGTCTTCGGAATGCAGCACCCGCCCATGCTCGGCGGTGGCGTACAGCGTGCCGCGGCTGTCGGTAAACAACCCCATCAGGTTGAGGTCGGCCCGTTTGGCCTCGGGCGGCGCTTGCACCGCCTGCTCAGCCCACGTCAGCCCCCCATCCTCGGTCGTCAGCACCAACGACCAGAGGCCTACCGCAACACCCTGCCGGGTATTGAAGAAGTGCACCGCGAACAGTGGCCGGTCTTCTTCGGTGACCAGTCGCTGGACCTGCCAGGACTCCCCGCCATCGGTGGTGGCCAGGATCGCGCCCCAGTGGCCAACCGCCCAGCCGCGTTTGGCATCCACGAAAGACACGCCCGTCAATGGCGTGGACAACGGTACCGACCTCGCCTGGCGCCACTGCATGCCTTGATCGTCGGATAACAGCACGACACCGTGGTCGCCCACGGCCACCATGCGCGCCCCCGCCCAACCGGCGGCCAGCATGGTGGCCTGCGTGGCATGGCTCACCTGTACGGCCGGTACGGCCTGCAACGGCGCGGCCTGAATAGACATCAGCGGCACTGCTGCTGCGAGCAAGGCTGCGGTGAATGAAACCCTGAACTTCATGCTTCTCTCCTCAGTGCACCAGCGCGCCGATCATGCGCACGGGGCGCTTACGTGGGAATACCCGCTCCAGCCACACGGCGAAGGCCGGCAGCACGGTCATGGCCATGACCATGTTGACGATGAACATGAAGGCCAGCAGCTTGCCCATGTCGGCCTGGAACTTGAGTTCCGAGAAGGCCCAGGTGGCCACGCCCACGGCCAGGGTGATGGCGGTGAAAATAGTGGCGACACCCACTTCGAGCAGCGCGTATTCCACGGCCTTGGTAATCGACTGCCCATGAGCCAGGTGCAGTTGCAGACGGTTGTAGATGTAGAAGGCGTAATCGACGCCAATGCCCACCGCCAGCACCATCACCGGCAAGGTGGCGATGGTCAGTCCGATCTGCAGCTCCTTCATGAACCAGTAGCCAATGAAGGTGCCGATGGTCAGCGGCAGGCAACACACCAGGACTGCCCGCAAGTCGCGATACACCACGAACACCAGCAATGCGATGGCGGCATAGACGTAAAGCAGCATGGGTGTTTCGCTTTTTTCCACTTCTTCGTTGATGGCTGCCAGCACCCCGGCGTTGCCCGAAGCGAGGCGCACCGAGATGCCTGGCAGGGGGTACTCGCTGCGGAATGCCTTGGCGGCATCCACTACCCGGTTGATCGTGGTGGCTTTGTGATCGGCCAGGTACAGGTGCACTGCGGACATGCTGCAGTCGGTGCGCATCAGCCCGGGCGTGCGCGCAACCTCGGTAGCCAGGGCGGCGTAGTTCATCGGGTCAATGGGCACCGCTGCCATTTTCGGGTTGCCTTCGTTGTAGCCCTCATTGAACTGGCGCATGTTGCTGGAGAACGACGCTACCGACAGGACACCGGGCACCCCCTGCATAGCCCACACGAAGCGATCCTGGTACTGGCCTAGGGCAACATCCTCGCAGGCCACCTGGCTGTCTTCGCCAGAGGGCTCCTTGTTGATTTCGAACACCACGCTGAGCCAGTCCAGGCCAATGTCGTAGTTACCGGCGATGGAGACCGCATCACGATTGAAGCGGGCGTCCTCGCGCAATTCCGGCGCGCCCGCCTGCAGCGTGCCAACGACACGGTCATGGCTTTGCCAGATCGCCACCAGGAATACCACCAAGGCAACGCCAAGCACCCATTGTGCCCTGCGCGGCTCGGCGAGCCGGGCCATGCCACGCAGCCAGCGGGTCCGGCGCTGCCGGGAGGCTTCCTGGGCAGCGGCGTACTTGTCATCGACACGCAGTAACGACGCCATCAACGGCAACATCACCAGGTTGGTGATGATCTTGTAGGCCACGCCAAGCGAGGCCGTGATCGCCAGCTCCCGCACCATCGGGATCGGGATCAACAGCAGCGTCACGAAGGAAACCAGCGCGGTCACCAGCGCCAGCGTCCCGGGGATCAGCAACCCCGTGAAGCTCGAACGCGCCGCCGCTTCGGCGCTCTTGCCGATGGCGATCTCGCGGACGATGAAGTTGATTTGTTGCACGCCATGGGACACCCCGATGGCGAATACCAGGAAGGGCACCAGCACCGCCAACGGGTCGAGCCCGTACCCCAACAGGCGCAGGCTACCGAACTGCCACACCAGAGAGGCCAATGAACAGACCAGCGCCAGCAGCGTGAAGCGCAGCGAGTGGCAATACCAGTACACCGCCCCCGCCGTCAGCAGCAACGCCAGCAGACAGAACTCCAGCACGGCTGAAGCCCCGTCAGCAATATCACCGATCTGCTTGGCGAAACCGATGATCTGGATTTCGAAATCGCCATCCTCGAATTGCTGGCGGATCTCTTTCTCCAGCCTGTGGTTGAACGCCACATAGTCAAGGTGCGCGCCATTGGTGTCGTATTCGTTGAGTTCCACCGTGATCATCGCACTGCTCTGATCCCGGGAAACCAGCGTGCCGATGAAACCACCCTGGGCGGTGGAGCTGGCGATCGTCGCGATGACCTGGTCATCCAGGTGCTCGGGCGAAACCGTTCCTGGTACCAGTGGGTCAGCGCGAAAACCTTCTTCGGTGATTTCGTTGACGAAGGCATTGGGCGTCCACAACGAACGCACGCTGCTGCGGGAAACCCCCGGGAGGAAGGTCACCGCCTGGGTGACGTCATACAGCCGTTTCAGGCCCGGGGCGCTCCAGATATCGCCCTGTCGGGCCTTGACCACGATGGTCAGCCGGTTCGCTCCCAGCAGGTCGTTGCGGTAGGCCTCGAATGTCTTGATGTATTCGTGGCCTACCGGCAATTGCTTTTCGAAGCCTGCATCCATACGCAGTTGCACGGCGAACCAGCCCATGATCAGCGTGAACACCGCCAGGGTCGCCAGCACCAGACGACGATGCCCGAACAACACACCCTCGACACGTGACAGCAGGCCAGGTGCCGGAGCTTCGGATAACTTTACAGAACCGTTCACGGCGGGCCTCACAAGGTGCGGGAAATCGCAACGCCGACATAGTCGCGGTCACGATAAAGCTGGTCGTAGGGCGTGTCGCCGCCCATGAACTTTGCGTAGTTGAGGGAGATCTGCCAACTGGCCGGGTTTCGCACGAAGTTCAGATACAGGTTCATGCTGCTCGCGTCCTCGGTGAAGGTCGCACTCAGGTTCGGCGTCCTGCCCCCTAGCGAGCGCGAATAGAATACACCTGCCGTGACCTGCCAGCCCGGCAGCAAGGTGCCGTCATAGGTCAGGCTGAAGTCCAGGTTGATGCCAGAGGACGTCTTGTCGCCACGGGGCTTGGGCGCTGTCACAGGGTCCAACTGCCAGGTATTGAGCCCCGCAGCGAGTGGCTCGCCATTGACCTCGTCATGCAGCCCTGGGTATTTGATGACCACAAGCTCGGACAACAAGGTGCCCGTGCTGGCTCCGGTGAAGTCGAGCAGCGTCGGGGAGTTGGAAGGCGTGAAGCTGTACAGGCCGGTGAGGTGCCACTGGAACTTCTTTTCGTCCTTCCAGCATTTGCCGCCATTGCTGGAGCACAGGTCGATGACCGGGTTGAGCATGACCGAGTCCTTCGGCCGGTACGAAAGCTCCGTACCGACGGCCCAGTCACCGATCGGCATGTTGGCACTGATGCCATACATCATTCGGTCTTCCTGGTATTCCCAGGTGGGGGCAGCGGCGAAGGTGTCCGGGTCAAGAATGGCGACGCGCAATGACGGCAACTTGTCGTGATAACGCATCACGTAGAAGCCGTAGTTTATGTCGCTGTCCTCCGGTTGCCAGCGCAGCGAAAGGCCCCACTGGCCGCTGTCGCGGGCGTCCTTCTCGGAGAACCCGTAGTCCCCCCTGCCCTCGCCCAGCGCGTTGTTGGTGGACCAGTAGCTGCCCACCGGCGGCAACTCGCTCTTGTTCCAGCGGAACTGATAGTAGGCCTCGACGTTAACACCCGAGCCAAGGCCCGAAGCGACACTGAGCATCGGCGCGGGCAGCACGGCCTCCTTGAGCTGCACGCCGGGGCGCGCCAAGGCCTGGTAGTCGTAGGCGTTGGTGTTGTTGATGCCACCGGCCACGAACAGGCTTTCGCCCCAGTTGATCACCTGGTTGCCCAGGCGCGCACGGACCCGCTGCCCGCCCATGTCGAAGCCTTTGCTCACCCACAGGTCCAGCAGGCGAGCCTTGAAGGCGAGGTCGTCGCGGGCGTCGTCACTCAGCCCGTTGCTGCCGACGCTCTCTGGGGTGTTGAACGACAGCGTGCCGGTGGTATCGGTGGCAGCGAAGTCGCGGATCCAGGTCCCGCGCGCCATGAAGGTGAATTCCTCGGGCATCTTCAGCAACAGCTCATGGGTACCCTTGAGGTAGTTGGTGAACATGTCGCCGCGGTCGTAGTTCAGGTCGCCCTGGTCCGCCACGCCGGAACTCTGCGCCAGGCAGCCGGAGGGCACGTTGTGCCCGGTCGGCCCCTGGTTGATCAGGTTGCAGGCCCGTGACTCGGTACGCAGGCCCATGCCTGCGGTGATCGTGGAGTCGAAGGAGCCATTGAGGGTTTCGGTTTCAAATGTGAACCCCATTGCCAGTGGGGTTGCGCACACGATGACAAGGCCTGATGCTTTCGTAATTATTTTTTTCATGTGGGCTCTCGATCTGGCGTCGGTTTAGCGCTCGCTGATGGCTCGCAGGTTGTCGGAGGTGAAGAAGTCGCGTTTCAGGCGAGGGTTGCCACTGTCTTCGGTGAGCCAGCGAATATCGTTCTTGCCCGCGCCGATCGAGGTCATGTCGAACAGGTAACGATGATCGGCGAGGTTGTACTGGACCTGGGCCTGCACGTCGCACGCGCCGATCTCGTAGACGGGGATCGAGAACCCTTCACGCACCTTCCAGATCTGCCCTTGCTTGTCATAGTCAACGGCCAGCAACGGGTTCCAGCTGTCCTCGTCGATGTAGAACAGGCGCTTGGGTGCCTGGTGGCGCATGCCCTGGCGAACATTGGCCTCGACGACCCAGACACGATGCAGTTCGTAGCGGCGCGACTGTGGCGCGATGGAATCGTCGCCAGCGAAGCTTTCCACCTTGGCTGCGGTGTCATAGGCGCCAAAGGCGTTGTACGGCACCAGCAGCTCCTGCTTGCCGATCAGTTTCCAATCGAAGCGGTCCATGGCTCCGAAGAACACGTTCGCCTCATCGACGGTGTACTGGTTGTCCAGCCCGATCTGCGGAGCGTCGTAGGAATACGATGGCATGCGCCTCACCCGACGCTGGCCGGGGAAATAGTAGAAGGTGCTGGCCTGCTCGCCTGCTACAGTCGTCTGCACACCAGCCTGGCCGGCCAGCGCCGCTGGCTCCCGGTAACTGGAGAACGTGGCGTTTTCCAAGCGGCCAATGGACGAAAAAAGTGCACTGCCTTTCTTTCCCCAGGGCGTAAAGAAAAAGGTGTCTGACGACTGGCGTAACCACTCCCCGCCCTTGCGCGGTGAAATGCCTGAAATGCTTTTGGGAATTTCGACACCAAGGCCGCGATAGCGCATCTTCATGTTCCACATCACCTCTGCGCCGGTACTGGGCAGAGGGAACGGGATGCCTGGCACATGGGCGTCCTCGAGGGCAACCCCTGTGGAGTCGAGCTTGGCGAAGCCAATGTTCTGCCGCGTGTTATCCGCCACGAAGTCCGGTACGCCACAGGTGCGGCGGGTCGGGTAGACGTCCATGCGATAGCCCGGAATCTTCTTGAACAGTTCGAGCTGGCCGGGGGACAGCTTGCTCGTATACTGCGTCACGCTGTTCGAGTCGATGCTGTAGAGGGGTTTGTCATCCTTGAACTTCCAGTGGTCCCCCCGCACCTGGCCATAGCTCCAGCCCCCCCCTTGCGGCCCCGGAGCAGTCCAGGCCGGAATATCCCCGCTTGAACTAGCGGCCACCTCACCGCCCAGTGGCGTCAGCTTCGAACCCAGCTCCCCCGCCCCCTGGGGTGCGGCCTGTACCGAGCACATCGCGGTCGATACCGCGAGGGTAACCAGCAGATGCCTGAAAATACAGCGGGCGGACATGTCGTCTTTCTGCCCTGTAGATACTTCTTTCATTGGAGGCTCCTCGAACAAAGGGCCTGGACCGGCTACCCGACCATCCACACGGAAATGGGCACCTATCGCAAGCTGATCATTTGACATGATCAATTGACCATGTCAAATGATCAGAAAGCAATCCATATGCCAGAAGTCTCGTGGAATGATTAAGTTAGATAAATCAGGTGTTTAGTCGACAGTGGCGATCTATGTTCATCAGATGCCTGCACCTTAATGGGAAGTAAAGAAACATGTGTTACCAGGGCATGCCCAACCATGATGCATTGCTAGTTATACTTACCCATCGCAAGCTGCCGTTTACATTGAGCAAGCCTTAAATATTTCCATTGAAAACCCAATCATGGAAATGAATCAATTACCCATAAAAAAACCGCCCCTGGAGGCGGTAAAGAAGCGGGCCTATGGCCCGACATGGAGTTACTTCGAATCAAGAAATTGCCGGCATAACGGCGCACCTGCGCCGCTCAATTCAACGAGCATTGAGTAACGCCTCAACTGGGGCACTTCTAGAACGCTGAAGTGCACCATAGGCATAGAACGATTGCACAATCGAGTACGACCAAGTCAAGAAAGCAAAGGTCATGAATACCATCTTTGAGTCGTCACCCGGAATCGGAAAGAAGTCATACCGGAATGCTATCGTTAGCCCCGCCACACCGCCCAAGGTGGTAGCCAGCGCATGCAGAAGCTCTCTGGCACAAACCAGTCGCCAAATGAAATAGGCCAAGTATGCTGTGTACGCCAGCCACATCACCATATAAAAATAAGGCAGGAACTGCTTGAATGAACTCGACATGAAGTAAATGGCTGCAACCGTAAAGCCAGCCAGGAACAACACAATGTCATTCACCGGGGACGGTTTGTAATCGTGCGTTACCGCCATCAAGCCAAGCGTTGCAATAACAGGAATTCCAACGCCCCGGGAAAAAGCATCGAGGAATATGGCAACGTTATAATTTTCCAGCCAGCCCGTAACGAGGAAGATCGCGAAATTCGTCGCGGATATCCCGACAATCAAAAACTCTCCGCCGAGCAGATAATTTCTTCGCCCGAGGAATGCCGCCCCATAATACAGACCACAGATGATTAGCAATATACATGAGCCCAGGATACTCACTTCTATCAGTTCCACGAGAACAGCCTCTCTCAATCTGAGGATCGACATCACACTGCACGTCGAAATCGGCAGCCAATCGGACGACTATTGCAAACCCGATCAGCGGGGAAATACGGGCTGAATTATTTGACCTGCACCGGTAACTAAAGTTATACGAGCAGGTCAGCATGGCCGTGATTAGTCGACCAGAGACCTCAGGTCGCTGTCGATTTTATTCAGCGTTTCCTGAGAAATAAACCCGCCAGAATATTTCGCCGCCGTCACTAAGGCAAAGCCACGGGCCATGCCAATTTGTGGGTGTTTACCGATACCGGGCAGGTGCTTTTCAAGGATCTGGCTCGTAGTGCTGTTATCCAGCAGCTCGCCAACTTTCGAGTCGATTGAGAACGCCATGGTGTCATCTCCTTGGTTGCGCCCAAAAGGGCAGAAATTCAATACGCAGCAGGCTGTGCAAACTCAGGGGCTCAGAAGCCTTTTCCCGCCTCGGAAAACGCAGGCATGCCCAAGAGCTCTTGTGGGTCTCGCATCTGGCCATCAATTTCCACCCAGCCCAGCAGCGTGGAGCTCACACTCCAGCCCAGCAGGCGTTGCATTTCTGCGGGGAGCTGGCGAACCCGTTCAATGGGAATGGAAAGGAAGTGATTTTCTTCGAGGCGCAGGATGGCCAAGTCGTAGGCCATGGTCAGACCAGTACGAGGAGACGCTGTGGTATTGGCGCCACCGCCGTGATAGACCGACCCCAGCCACAACAGCGCAGAGCCTGCTTTCATCTCGGCGGCGACGGTTTCTTCCTGGGTCGGCCCGCGCTCGTCATCCCATTGATGACTGCCTGGAATAACGCGCGTGGCACCGTTCTCTTCGGTGAAGTCCGAGATGGCCAGCATGATCTGCAGGCGGGCCTCGCGCCCGAACTGGGGATGTCGCCACAGCGAGGTGGCATCGTCGCGGTGCAGGGGCTGGAGGCCTTGGCCCGGGCCGATCTGAATGGCCTGGGTAATGCTGAGTTGAATGTCAGGTGCCATCTCGATGCGGTCGCTGCCCACCCAGACATGGGTCGGTGTCTGCAAGATCTGCCTGGCCGCGCCGATGAACAACGGGTTTAGTGCCACCTCCACCGCTGTATCGCTTCGCCCGATGATACGACCGATACGACGGGTCTGCATGCCTGCGAAATAGGGGTCTTCTCCGCAGGGCGTGACATTCAAGTAGGTGTCCAGCTCTTCGGTGAGGCACTTGAGCGTCTCTGGCGAGACGAAATTAGCAATGATGACCCCGCCGTCACGCCGAATGATTTCCACCACTTGTTCCACCGACGCATCACTGCTGACCGTCGAGAGTTTTTGTGTATCCATCTGCCTTCTACCTGTCCGGTTTTTCATTGTTCTATCCAGCGAGCCCAGGCAACCGCCTCGTCCCACCGGCGCAACCACCACAGCAACCTTTTATGCCGCTGCCGAAGCCCGTAATGATCTGCTCGGCATTGCCATGATTATTGAATATAGTCATTTGATCAAGTCATTTGATCTGGTTTTTTTTACAACCTCGCCACTGCCCCGGCCTCGGTGAGGTACGGCAGTCAGCATCTGCCTCTGGGCAATGGCCACATACCGACGGCAAGACCGCAGACGGAAAGGGTTGCATCGACTCATCTCATGGATTGGGCCATGACTTTGCGATAGCATTCGTCACCGCCGACGCCGGACCCGGCGGTTGGCGCAAGGCCAAAAGGGGAGAACGCTGAATGGCTCGGATAGGCGCGGAAGAACGCAGACAGGATTTCATTGAAGCGACCATCAAGGTGATCGCAGAACACGGCATAGCCAACGCCACGACGCGGCGCATTGCTGCAGCGGCAGATTCGCCGCTGGCCTCGCTGCATTATGTTTTTCACACCAAGGAAGACTTGTTCTATGCGGTCTACGAGTCCTTGATCAACATGCCGCAGCAATCGCTGCAGGCTCCGGCGAACGCTCTCCCCGCCGAATCGGTAGGGGAAATGCTGCGCCAGTTGGTCAAGTGGTTCATCGCACACCCCGAACGGGCCATAACCCAGTTCGAGCTGTTCTTCTGGAACCTGCGCAATGACCCGGAAATGGCAGCGAAGATCTATACCGTTTCCATCGAAGCCACCCGACAGGCCATCCAGAAGGCGACCGGCGATGCGCTGGATCAGGCCGCACTCACCACAGTCAGTCGGCTGCTCATCAACCTTTTCGATGGTTTGCTTCTCTCCTGGACCGCCCACGGCAACCTCGAACGCCTGGAGGCTGAGACAGAAACGGCTTGCCAGGCGGTTAAGCTGCTGGTGGCCAGCTACTGAGACGTCATTCAGATTGCCGTGGTCCGGTGTGACACGGCAATCCGGTATCCATAGGGTCTGACAGACAAACGGACTGTCGCCTCTTCCCACCCAAACCCACATACCGCCCTGTCATAACGACGCCAAAACCTGGAGTCGTCCGACGCGTAATAACCCCTACCCCAATCCCACCAGGTTCAAATCGTCCCAAAAAAATAGCTTCTCGGTGCATTTTGCACCTTGCCCCAGGTAATCTGTCGCCTCATCATGGTCAAATGATCAAGTCAAAAGATCAGTCCTAAAAAACAATAATGGGAAGCCCTATGTCCTCGCACACTGCTCTTCCGGTTGAGCCACTCGATATATTGATCATGGGAGCCGGTGTGTCTGGCATCGGCGCGGCGGCCTATTTGCGACGCCATCAGCCTCACAAGACCTTCACGATTCTCGAGTCTCGTGAGCGAATGGGCGGCACCTGGGACCTGTTCCGCTATCCCGGCATCCGCTCGGACTCCGACCTGTACACCTTCGGCTTCGACTTCAAGCCCTGGACCAAGGCGAAATCCCTGGCGGACGCCGCAGACATTCTCGAGTACCTGCGTGAAGCGATCGACGAGCATGAGCTGGAGTCCTTGATCCAGTACAAGCAGAAAGTCATCTCGGCGAACTGGCAAACGGACAAGGGCTTGTGGGCGGTGCGGGTGGAGGACGGTCACCTGGGGCAGGCCCGCACAATCGAATGTCGCTGGCTGTTCAGCGCGGGCGGCTATTACAGGTACGACCAAGGATTCAGCCCCCGCTTCGAGGGAGCCGAACAGTTCAAGGGGCAGATCGTTCATCCGCAACACTGGCCAGAGAACCTGGATTACACGGGCAAACGTGTCGTAGTGATCGGCAGCGGCGCGACGGCAGTGACCCTGATTCCGGCGATGGCGGACAAAGTCGCCAGCATCACCATGCTGCAGCGTACGCCCTCCTACATCATCAACCAACCAGCCAATGATGCGATTGCGGCGTTTCTGCGCAAGGTCCTGCCCGAGCAAACCGCTTACTCTCTGACACGCTACAAGAACGCCAGGATCACCCTGGCCTTCTGGGCCTTCTGCCAGCGCTTCCCCAAGCTTTCCCGCAAACTGCTGCTGTGGCTGACGCGCAAGGAGCTGCCGAAAGGCTACCCGGTCGACGTCCATTTCAATCCGCCCTACAACCCTTGGGACCAGCGCTTGTGCACGGTACCTGAAGGCGATCTGTTCAAGGCGATCAGCGCGGGTAAGGCCGACATCGTCACCGACCATATCGAGCGGTTCACCGAATCCGGCCTGTTGCTGAAATCCGGCAAGGCGTTGGAAGCTGACATCGTAATTACCGCCACGGGGCTGAATGTGCAGATGTTCGGGGGGATCAGTCTGTACAAGGACGATAAGCCAGTGGTGCTGAGCGACACTCTCGCCTACAAAGGAACTATGCTATCCGGTGTACCCAACTTCGCGTTCGCGGTGGGCTACACCAACTCCTCCTGGACCCTGAAAGTGTGCCTGCTGTGCGATCACTTCTGTCGCCTGCTGGGTTTCATGGACAACCACGGCTACAACGTTTGCGAACCCCGGGCGCCAGACGGGATCCAGACCCGCCCTCTGCTGGATTTCGGTGCCGGTTATGTGCAACGCGCCTTGGACAGCATTCCGCGCCAAGGGCCAAGCGAGCCCTGGGTGATGTCGATGGACTACTTCCGCGATACCAAACTCCTGCGCCGCGGCGCTGTGGCTGACAAGTGCCTGGCGTTCTCCTCCGTACCCAGCACGCCCCTGCGCGCGAACGTCGAGCTGCAACAACAGGGTAGCCGAGGATGAGCCCCGATCGCTTCTGCGAACTGCCTGGCGAGCGCCCCCTTTGCTATCGCAGCCACGGGTCCGAAACAGCGCCAGCGGTGATGCTCATCGTCGGCCTGGGGCTGCAATTGACCTACTGGCCGCAACCGATCATCGCCGGCCTGGTCGAGCGGGGGTTTCGGGTCATCACGCTGGACAACCGCGACTCGGGCCGGTCGTTCTTCACCGACGTAGTGCCTCCCACGGCCATGCAGCAGCTCTTGCGCAAGCGCACCCCCGGCTATGACCTGGGTGACATGGCCAACGACGTGATCGGGCTCATGAACGGCCTGAACCTGGCAACGGCGCACGTAGTGGGCATGTCGATGGGCGGCATGATCGCCCAGACCCTCGCTGCCCGTTACCCCGAGCGTATCAGGACGCTCACCTCGATCTTCTCGACCACCGGATCGCTGCGCGTCGGCCAGCCGGCGTTGAAATCCATTCGGCAGCTGCTGCGCCGCCCGCCGCGCAGCGAGCAGGAAAGCGTTCGCGACTACCTGGACATCATGCGCCTGATCGGCTCGACCCTGGAGTGGAATGAGCCCGCCTTCCGTGACTATGCCCTGTTGGCCTGGGAGCGAGGCGGTGGCGAGGCCAGCAACATCTGCACGGCCAGGCAGATCGGCGCGATCATCAATTCCGGCGACCGCACCCAGGAACTGCAACGGATTCGTTGCCGCACCCTGGTCATCCATGGCGATGAAGATCTCATGGTCGCGCCCAGCGGCGGGTACGCCACAGCCGCAGCTATCCGTGGTTCCAGCCTGGTGCTGCTGCCCGGGATGGGGCACGACTTCCCGCCTTGCCTGTCCGGCACGCTGCTGTCCCTGCTGGCAGGACACATGCTGTAGCGCGATCACCCTTTCAGGGGCGTGCAGCTTGGCCGCCCCTCTTTTTCCCCCCGAAGGAGGCCTTTGACCACAGCTTCAAGCAAAACCCACAACAACAAAATGCTGGCTTGTGCGAATTGCCAGGCCACACATCACCCGCTCGAGCTGTTATCCACGGCCTGGCGCAAGTGCTCCTCTACTGCCCTTTCAACAATGACAACAATTGAGCAAGAGGTACGTATGGACTTCAAGTTTTTACTCCCCAGCAAAGTCGTGATGGAACCTGGTCTGCGCGAGCGCACCGGTGAACACCTGCACTCACTTGGCCTGGCCCGCGTGCTCATCGTGACCGATCCTGGGGTCAAGGCGGCGGGCCTGCTGGACAGCGTCTACGCCAGCCTGGAGAAGGCAGGCATCGCCTTCGAGGAAGTGTCGGACATCAAGGCCAATCCGCGCAGCGAGGACGTCAATCAGATCGCGCAGCGATACCGCGGCAAAGGTATCGATGGCTTGCTAGCCATCGGCGGTGGCAGTGCCATGGATGCAGCCAAGGCCATCAGCGTGCTGCTCAGCCATGAGAGTCGGATCGAGGACTACGAAGGGTCGTTCACGCTCACCCATGCCATCCCGCCTATCGTTGCCATTCCGACCACGGCTGGCACCGGCAGCGAAGTAACCTGCTTCTCGGTGATCACCGACACCGCCCGTCATTACAAGATGAGCGTGCATGATTACCGACTCGGGCCAGTCCTGGCCTTGCTTGACTCTCATATCCTCGACACGCTGCCCGCGTCGATTGCCGCCGCAACCGGCATGGATGCCCTGACCCACGCCATCGAAGCCTACACCTGCCGCGTGTCGAACCCCATCAGCGACGGCCTGGCGCTGCATGCCATCCGCCTGATCAGCCAACACCTCAAGCCCGCCGTGCTGGAACCCGGCAACCTGCACGCCCGCGAGCAGATGCTGGTGGCCAGCCTGATCGCCGGCATGGCCTTCGGCAACGCGGACGTCGCCAGCGTGCATTGCATTTCCGAAGCCATCGGTGGCATGTACGACACGCCACACGGCATGGGCAACGCGATCTTCCTGCCCTTCGTGTTCGGCCATAACCGTGACGCCGACATCATCCGCCACGCGCAAGTCGCCTACGCGCTGGGTATCGACCCCAACCTTTCGCCGGCCGAGGCCGCCGAGGCCGCCGTCGGCTACCTGTTCCAGATGAGCAGGGACCTGGGCATCCCCCGCTTCGCCGAGGTGAAAGGCGTGCGCGAGGAAGACTTCCTGGCCATCGCTGAAAAGTCGAAGAAGAACTTCTCCGACGGCAGCAATGCCAAGGAAATGACCGTGGAAACCTACCGTGAAATCGTCGCCACCGCTTACCACTTCGTAGCGTGAGGGATGTCAGTCATGAGCGAATCACCCCCCAGCGCTTCGCTGAAGCGCACCCTGGGCCCGTTTTCGGTCCTGCTGTTCGGCCTGGCGTTCCTTGCCCCGTTGATCGTCTTCGGCACCTATGGCGTGATCTCGCAGGCCAGTGGCAACACCACGGCGATGGCCTACCTGATCGCAGCGACCGGCGTGGTGTTCACGGCGTTGAGCTATGGCCGGCTGGTCAGGGTGTTCCCGGTAGCCGGTTCGGCCTACACCTATACCCGCAAGATGCTGAGCGCGAACCTTGGCTTCATGGTGGGCTGGGCCGCCCTGCTGGATTACTTCTTCATTCCGATGCTGATCTGGCTGCTTGGCGCCAGCTACCTCAACATGGCCTTTCCAGAGGTGCCGCAGTGGGTGTGGATCACCGGGTTCATCGTGTCCACCTCGCTGCTGAATGTTTTGGGCATCCAGGTCGCCAACCGCTTCAACGTGCTGTTGATGGTCGCGCAACTGGCGATCATCGTCGTGTTCATCAGCCTGTGCGTGCATTACATCGTGGCAGTAAACGGCCCAGGCGGGCTGCTGTCGGCCAAGCCGTTCTTCAACCAGGACGTGCCCTTCGCCACCAGCATGGCCGGCGCCGCCATTGCCGCGTACTCGTTCCTGGGCTTTGACGCGCTGTCCACGCTCAGCGAGGAAACCCGCGACCCGGGTCGCACGCTGCCGCGTGCCATCCTGCTGGTCGCCTTGATCGGCGGCTCGGTCTATGTCGGCTCCTCGTACTTCATGTACCTGGCGCACCCCTCCCCCACCTTCGAGTTCGTGGATGGGGCCGCCTTCGAGATCGCCCGCATGATCGGCGGCGACCTGTTCTTCGCCGTGGTCCTGGCGGGGATCATCATCGCCCACTTCGCCGCGGGCATGTCGTTCCAGGCCAGCGTGGGCCGGCTGCTGTACGCCCTGGGCCGGGACAACCAACTGCCGCGCAAGCTGTTCGGGGCCTTGCACCCTCGCTACAAGACCCCGGTCTTCAACATCCTGCTCTGCGGCATTTTCGGCACCGCGGGCTTTGGCCTGACGATCGCCACCGCGACGTCGCTGGTCAACTTCGGCGCGTTTCTCGCCTTCACTGCCGTCAACCTCTGCGCGTTGCGGCTCACCTTCGACGCACAGGTCAAGGACGGCGCTGGCCTGCTGCGCGGCGTGCTCTTCCCTCTCATCGGCCTGGTCACGGCCGGCTGGATGCTGGCCAGCCTGGATAAAGACGCACTGATCATGGGCTGTATCTGGCTCGCCCTAGGCGCGGTTTACCTCGCCTGCCGGACCAGTTTCTTCCGCAACCCGGTGCCCGACGCGCTGGCGTAGCGGCCACCTTCCAATCGAATGCCCTGACGACAACCACAAGGCAAGGCCCTCGCCTTGCCGTTCAATGGCGAGAATCGACATGCAAACCAAACTCCTGATCAACGGTGCCCTGGTGGCCGGCGAAGGCGAAAACCTCGACGTGTACAACCCATCCCTGGGCAGCGTCCTGGTACAGACCACTGAAGCCAGCCGCGCCCAGGTCCATGCCGCGGTGCAAAGCGCCGATGCGGCCTTCGACGCCTGGTCGCAAACGCCGCCCAAGGACCGCGCGGCACTGCTGCTCAAGCTCGCGGACAGCATCGATGCCCAGGCGCCGGTGTTCGCCCGTCTGGAGGCGGACAACTGCGGCAAGCCGTTCACCGCCGTGCTGCAGGACGAACTGCCTGCCGTATCCGACGTGTTCCGCTTCTTTGCCGGCGCCGTGCGCTGCCTGCAGGGCTCGGCGGCGGGCGAGTACATCCCGGGGCACACCTCGATGATCCGCCGCGACCCGGTGGGCGTGGTCGCCTCCATCGCGCCGTGGAACTACCCCCTGCTGATGGCGGCCTGGAAACTGGGCCCGGCCTTGGCCGGCGGCAACACCGTCGTGCTCAAGCCGTCGGAACACACGCCGATGAGCACCTTGAAACTGGGCGAGTTGCTCGCCGACATCTTCCCCGCCGGCGTGGTCAATATCGTCCACGGCCGCGGCGCCTCGGTGGGTGAGCCGCTCACCAGCCACGCCCAGGTGCGCATGGTGTCGCTGACCGGCTCCGTGCGCACCGGCAGCCGCATCATCGAAGGCACCGCCGACAGCGTCAAACGCATGCACATGGAACTCGGTGGCAAGGCGCCGGTGTTGATCTTCGACGATGCCGACATCGACGCCGCCGTCGAAGGCATCCGCGCCTTCGGCTTCTACAACGCCGGCCAGGACTGCACCGCCGCCTGCCGCCTCTATGTGCAGAAGGCGGTGTACCCGGAGTTCGTGCGCAAGCTCGGCGAAGCCGTGTCCAGCATCAAGTGCGGGCTTCAGGATGACCCGGCGACCGAGATGGGCCCGCTGATCACCCAAGAGCACCTGGAACGTGTCGAGGGCTTCGTCAACCGTGCCAAGGAGCTGCCTCACATCGAGGTGGTCACCGGCGGCAAGCGCGCTGCGGGTGGCGGCTTCTTCTTCGAGCCGACGGTCCTGGCCGGCGCCACGCAGCAGGACGAGGTGGTGTGCCGTGAAATCTTCGGCCCGGTGGTGACGGTTTCGTCATTCGAAGACGAAGCCCAGGCACTGGCATGGGCCAATGAGTCGGACTACGGCCTGGCCTCGTCGGTGTGGACTGCCGATGTGGGTCGCGCCCATCGCCTGGCCGCTCGCCTGCAATACGGCTGCACCTGGGTCAACACCCATTTCATGCTGGTGAGCGAAATGCCCCATGGCGGCGTGAAGCTGTCCGGCTACGGCAAGGACCTGTCGATGTACGGGCTGGAAGACTACACGGTGGTTCGCCACGTGATGTTCAAGCACTGACCGCCCACCACCCCGATAGCCCAGATCATTTTTTCAAGAGGTTTGCATGAACAACATCGAGACGTTCGAAAGGCTCGAGTCCAACGTGCGGATGTACTGCCGTGACCTGCCACTGGTGTTCGATACCGCCCAAGGCAGCAAGATCCGAGGTGAAGATGGCCGCGAATACCTGGACTTCTTCGCTGGCGCCGGCGCCCTGAACTATGGCCACAACGACCCGCGCATGCGCGATGCCTTGATCGCGTACCTGTCGTCCAACGGCGTGACCCACGCCCTCGACCTGCACACCACCACCAAGCGCCAGTTCCTCGAGGCGATCGAGCGCGACCTGTTCAAGCCACGCGGCTGGGACTACAAGGTGCAGTTCACCGGCCCGACCGGTGCCGACGCCGTCGAGGCGGCGTTGAAGCTGGCGCGCAAGGCGACAGGGCGCACCAAGGTCGTCTCGTTCTACGGGGCTTACCACGGCATGACCGCCGGCGCCCTGGCCGTCACCGGCAACCGCACTCGCCGTGGCCCTGGGCTTTCCACCGACGTGGTGTTCGTGCCATACGAAGACAGCCCCTACGGCGAATTCGACAGCATTGGCTTCCTCGAGCGCCTGGCCAACGACCAGGGCAGCGGCTCGGAGCTGCCGGCCGCGGTGATCGTCGAGTCCGTGCAGATCCAGGCCGGCGTCTACCCGGCCTCCAACGCATGGCTGCAACGCTTGCGCAAGTGGACCAGCGATCATGGCGTGTTGCTCATCTGCGACGAGATCCAGGCCGGCTGTGGGCGCACCGGCGACTTCTTCGGCTTCGAGCGCTCCGGGGTGGTGCCAGACCTGATCACCTGCGCCAAATCGATCGGCGGCTTCGGCCTGCCGATGGCGATCGTATTGATTCGCGCCGGGCTGGATGTATGGCAACCGGGCGATCACATCGGCACCTTCCGCGGCAACCAGCTGGCGTTCCTGACGGCCCAGATCGCGTTGGGCTATTGGCGCGACGAGTCGTTCCTGAAGTTGCTGGCCACCAACTGCGCAGCCATGGAGCGCGCGGTGGCCGGTTTCGCGGAAATTCCAGGCGTCGCCTCCGCGCGCTGTCGCGGCATGATCGCCGGCATCGACTTCGGCCGCGGCAACGTCGCCTTCGCCAAGGATGCCCAGCAGCGTGTGCTGCAGGCGGGTGTGCTGGTCGACCGCTGCGGCCCGAACGGCGAAATCATCAAGCTGATGCCACCGGTGAACACCCCGACCGACCAGCTCGAAGAAGGCCTGAAAGCCTTCGGTGAATCGGTCGCGGCAGCGCTGAGCCAGTAACTGCAGGGCCTGTCGTGCGGCCCGTATCGATACAGGTGCCGTACGCAGGCTCATCGCATGCAGTGGACAACCACCGTGGCAGGAAATCACGTCAATGAGCAACGTCACTTCAACCGCCCAGAATGACCTGGCTTCATTCATCCACCCCAACACCAACCTGGCGCAGCACCAGGAAGTCGGGCCCTTCGTGATCGCCGGCGGCGATGGCGTGCGGGTCTTCGATGAGCAAGGCAACGCCTACATCGAGGCGATGTCGGGGCTGTGGAGCGTTGCCTTGGGCTTCAGTGAACAGCGCCTGGTCGACGCCGCCGTCGAACAGTTCAGGCAACTGCCCTACTACCACAGCTTCAGCCACAAGACCAATGCCCCGGCGGCAGCGCTCGCCGCCAAGCTGGCCGAGCTGGCGCCGGGCGACCTGAACCACGTGTTCTTCACCAACTCAGGCTCCGAAGCCAACGACTCGATGGTGAAGATGGTCTGGTACGTGAACAACGCGCTGGGCAAACCGCACAAGAAGACGTTCATCTCTCGCCAGCAGGCCTACCACGGCGCCACCGTCGCCGCCGGGAGCCTGACCGGCATCCCCTCGATTCATCGCGACTTCGACCTGCCGGCCATCCCGGTTCATCACCTGACGTGCCCGAACTTCTACCGGTTTGCACGGCCTGGAGAAACGCAGGAAGCCTTTTCGGCCCGCCTGGCGAACGGACTGGAGCGCTACATCCTCGCGCAAGGGCCGGAAACCATTGCCGCCTTCATCGGCGAACCGGTGATCGCAGCGGGCGGCGTGATCCCTCCTCCCACCGGCTACTGGGCGGCGATCCAGGCCGTGTGCAAGCGCTACGACATCCTCGTGGTGATCGATGAGATCGTCACCGGTTTCGGCAGGCTGGGCACGATGTTCGGGGCTCAGCTGTACGACATCCAGCCCGACATCATGGTGCTCTCCAAGCAACTCACCTCGTCCTACCAGCCGCTGGCGGCCGTGGTGGTGTCCGATGCCATCAACGATGTGCTGGTGAGCCAGAGCCAGCGCCTGGGCGCATTCGCCCACGGCCTGACCTGCACGGGCCACCCTGTCGCCACCGCGGTTGCGCTGGAAAACATCCGCATCATCGAAGAGCGCGACCTGGTTGGCCATGTGCAGCACCTGGCCCCTGTGTTCCAGCGCCACCTGCGCGCGTTCGAAGACCACCCGCTGGTGGGCAACGTCCGAGGCGTCGGGCTGATGGGCGGGATCGAACTGGTCGCGGACAAGGCCACCGGCCAACCGTTCGCCCAACCAGGTGCACTGGGTGGCTACGTGTTCAAACAGGCCCACAAGCACGGCCTGATCATTCGCGCCATCTACGACACGATCGCGTTCTGCCCGCCGTTGATCACCACGCAGGACGATACCGAAGCGATCTTCAGCGCCTTCGAGCGCACGTTGGCTGACGCGACGGGCTGGGCGCGATCGCAGAACCTGCTGTGAGCAAAAGGCTCCCCCGTGGGGCATCACGTCAAACAACAATCAGGAGGCTTTGGCCGTGCGCGAACAAAATAATGATCAAAGCTTCGAGTTCGATGTGTCCGTGGTCGGGCTCGGTGCCATGGGAACGATCATGGCGCACGCGTTGCTCAAGCAAGGCAAACGCGTGGCGGTCTGGAACCGCTCACCCGCCAAGGCCGCGGCGCTCGTCGCCGCCGGCGCTCACCTGTGCGACAGCGCCGAAGCCGCGCTGGTCGCAAGCCCTGCCACGATCTTCGTGCTCCTGGACGACCACGCGACCCACGAGGTGCTCGGGATGCCAGGTGTGATGCATGCACTGGCCAATCGCACGATCGTCGACTACACCACCAACGCCCAGGACGAGGGCCTGGCGCTTCAGGGCCTCGTCAACCGGGCAGGCGGCGATTACGTCAAAGGGATGATCGTGGCCTACCCGCGCAACGTCGGCCATCGCGAGAGCCACAGCATTCATACCGGTGATCGTGAAGCCTTCGAGCAGAACAGGGCGCTGCTTGAAGGGCTCGCCGGGCATACGGTGTTCCTTCCCTGGGACGAAGCACTGGCCTTTGCGACCGTGCTTCACGCCCATGCGTTTGCCGCGATGGTTGCGTTCTTCGAGGCCGTGGGCGCGGGCGAGCGGTTTGGCCTGCCGGTTTCGAAGACGGCCAGGCTCCTGCTCGACACCTCACGCTTTTTCGTCGCCGACGCCCTGGAGGAAGCGACACGCCGACTCGAAACACAGGACTTCGCAGGCGATCAGGCGAGGCTCGATGTGCATGCGCACGCCTTCGCGCACATTGCCCAGTCCCTGCAGGTACAAGGGGCCTGGACGCCGGTCTTCGACGCGGTGTGCCAGGTCGTGCAGCGCGCGGAATCGATGGGTTATGGCGACCAGGACATCGTGGCCGCCACCCAGGTGTTCGCCTGCGAGAAAGACGCAAGGGAATAGCTGTGCTCTACAGGCTTCTCGGATCGACCCCGAAGACAACAACTACAAAAATGTCGCTGGAGGTTCCTATGCGCCGATTTGGTTTTCTGCTGGCCGTCTTGACGCTGGCCATTTTCCTGAGTGCCCTGCTTGCCCCCAGGCCGTCCCTCGTCAACCGAGCGGCGGCGCAGCACATGGGGCATCCGATCACCAGCATCGGCGAGGTCTTCAGGGGGTACTAAGGAGGGAGCGCGGCCGCAGGCTCTCATCCGCCAGCGGCCGCTTGTGACTCAATGATCGACCGCACCGCTGGCACCGAGGCCGGTCTGGCCGCGTACGAACTGGTCGGCGAAGGCCGCCCTCTCCGCCTTGGCCCGCGTGGTCCGGTCAAGCCTGGAAACGCCATACGCCACCGCAAACGCCAACGGCATGGAGAACAGCGCAGGCTGGGTATAGGGGAACAGCGGCTCGGCGAAGTGCAACACATCCACCCACACCAATTTGGAAAACACCACGAAGCCCATGGCGCTGACCAACCCGACGTAGCCACCGGCCAACGCGCCACGGGTGGTCAGCCCCGACCAGAACATCGACAGGAACAGCACCGGGAAGTTGGCCGAAGCGGCGATGCCAAAAGCCAGCGCGACCATGAAGGCCACGTTGATGTTTTCGAACTCGATGCCCAGGGCTATCGCCACCAGGCCAAGGCCCAGGGTCGCCAGCTTGGTCACCCGCAGCTCCTGGGCCTCGCTGGCCGCGCCTTTCATTATCACCCGCGCATACAGGTCATGGGCGATGGCGGACGCCCCGGCCAGGGCCAGGCCTGATACCACGGCCAGGATGGTGGCGAAGGTCACGGCAGACAAAAAGCCCAGCAGCAGGTTGCCGCCTACGGCCTGGGCCAGGTGCATGACCACCATGTTGCCCCCGCCCAGCAGCTTGCCACCCACCTGTCCGCCTTCGAAGAACTGCGGCTGCTGGCTGACGATCACGAT
This sequence comes from Pseudomonas sp. SMN11, assembly GCF_052041945.1. Taxonomy (NCBI): domain Bacteria; kingdom Pseudomonadati; phylum Pseudomonadota; class Gammaproteobacteria; order Pseudomonadales; family Pseudomonadaceae; genus Pseudomonas; species Pseudomonas sp. SMN11. The sequence goes on from NZ_JBKGGW010000009.1 coordinate 68,931, forward strand.
CGACGCCAGGCCCAGCAGGAAAATGACATTGAAGAAGTAGCCGATGAACCCGGTGGCATAGAGCACCGACTTGCGCGCCTCCCGGGCATCGCTGACGGTGAAGAAGCGCATCAGGATATGCGGCAGCCCGGCGGTGCCGAACACCAGCCCCAGGCTCAGCGACAGCGCGGTCAACGGGTCGGCCAGCAGGCTGCCGGGCGCCAGCAGGCGCTCGCCCAGGGCATGGGTGTGCATGGCCTTGCTGACCAGCGTGTCATAGCTGAAGTCGAATTCGCGCATTGCCAGGAACAGCACCACGGAGCCGCCCACCAGCAGCAGGAATGCCTTGATGATCTGCACCCAGGTGGTCGCCACCATGCCGCCGAAGGTCACATACAGCATCATCAGCGCACCGACGATCACCAAGGCGATGTGGTAGTCCAGGCCGAACAGCAGCCTGATCAACTGCCCGGCCCCGACCATCTGCGCCACCAGGTAGAAACACACCACGGTCAGCGAACCGATGGCGGCCATGGTGCGCACCTTGCCCTGGTCGAGGCGGTACGAGGTGATGTCGGCGAAGGTGAAGCGGCCCAGGTTGCGTAGCCGCTCGGTCATCAACAGCAGCAACACCGGCCAGCCCGCGAAGAAGGCGATGAGGTAGATGTAGCCGTCCATGCCGGAGGTGTAGATGAGCGCGGTGATCCCCAACAGCGTCGAGGCGGACATGTAGTCACCGGCCAGCGCCAGGCCATTCTGCCAGCCCAGGATGCCGCCACCGGCGCTGTAGAAGTCCGCCGTCGAGCGGGTGCGCCGCGCTGCCCACCAGGTGATGCACAGGGTGAACAGCACGAACACCATGAACATGCCTATCGCATGCAGGTTGAGCGGCTGACGCTGGCCTGCGTCGAGCGCAGGCGATGCCAACAGCAGGCCGGAGTGCAGCAACAAAGCCAGAAGCAGTAGTTTCTTCATGCGCCCTGCTCCTCTTCCAGCCCGGCAACCAGCGCCTGCGTCAGGCGGTCGAACTCGCCATTGGCCCGGTACACATAGAACGCCGACAGCGCACAGAAGAACACGAACAGGAAAGCGCCGGCCGCGACGCCGAAGGTCATGTTCGACCCCTCGGCCAGGCGCGTGGCGATCAGCTCGGGCCAGAACGATACCAATGCGATGTAGCCATAGAATGTGGCCAGTATCATTACGAACAGGATCAGGGTAAAACGGTTTCTGCGCGTCACCAGTTGCTGGAACCGGGCGCTGGCGCGAACATGCGCGTATAACAGGCTGGACATGGGACACCTCGATCAATGTACTTGTTGTTATGGGGTGTGCAGGTGTTGCAGCTCGATCAGTGCTCGGCGTCGGCGGTCTGAGCCTCCTGTTGCCGGGCCCACTCGCGCAGGACGAACTTCTGGATCTTGCCGGTGGCTGTCTTGGGCAACTCCGTGAGGGATACATGTCGCGGCGCCTTGAAATGCGCCAGGCGTTCACGGCACCAGCGGATCAGGTCGCCTTCCGTGACCGTGGTCCGTGCATCGGCGCGCAGGGAGACGAACGCATGGGGTGTCTCCCCCCAGCGCGAATCCGGGCGCGCCACCACCGCTGCCTCGACCACCTCGGGGTGCTGGTAGAGCACTTCTTCGATCTCCAGCGAGCTGATGTTCTCGCCGCCGGAAATGATGATGTCCTTGGCCCGGTCCTTGATTTCCACGTAGCCGTCCGGGTGCAGCACGGCCAGGTCGCCCGTGTGCAGCCAGCCATTGGCCAATGTGGCCCGGGTGGCCTCAGGGTTGTGCAGGTAGCCTTTCATCACGGTGTTGCCGCGAACCACCAGTTCGCCAAGGGTAAGGCCGTCGGCCGGGACCGGGCGGCCGGTGCCGGTATCGAGCACCGTGGCCTCCTCGAGCATCGGGTGGGCGACACCCTGGCGGCTCATGAACTGCGCACGGGCTTCAAGCGGCAGTTCGTCGACCCCCGGCTGCCACAGGCACAAGGTGCTGGGGCCGTAGCTTTCGGTCATGCCGTAGGCGTGGGTGATGCTGAAGCCGCGTGCCTCCATGGCGGCGATCACCGCGCTGGGTGGCGCAGCGCCGCCGGTGATCACCGCTACCGGCCCGCTTGGCGCGCCGGCGTGCTCGGCATGGATCAGCATCGACATCACCACCGGCGCGGCGCTCAAGTGGGTCACGCCATGCTCGGCAATCGCCGCATGGATCGCTTCGGGCTGAACCTTGCGCAGGCACACATGGGTGCCACCGGACAGGGTCACCGCCCATGTGTGGCTCCAGCCGTTGCAGTGGAACATCGGCAAGGTCCACAGGTAGACGCTGCGCGGCCCCAGCTGGAAGATCAGCGCCCCGGCGCAGGCATTGAGGTAGGCGCCGCGATGATGCAGCACCACCCCCTTGGGGTCGCCGGTGGTGCCGGAGGTGTAGTTGATGGCGATCGACTGCCATTCGTTCTGCGGCGCGCTCAGCGGCCTGGCCGGGTCGCCCTGGGCCAGGAACGTCTCGTAGTCCAGGTCATCGGCCAGCTCGCACGGCTCGGCCGCGTCATCGTCGATGCCCACCAGCAATGGCGGTGTGTCGAGCATGGCCAGTGCCTGCTGTACCACCGCACCGAACTCACGGTCGCAGATCAGCACCTTGGCCGCGCAATGGCGCAGGATGAAGGCGATGCTGCGCGCCTCCAGGCGGATATTGATGCACACCAGCACGGCGCCCGCGCCCGGCACGCCATAGTGCGCCTCGAGCATCTCGGGGATGTTCGGCGCCAGTATCGCCACCCGTTCGCCCGGCTGCACACCGACCCGTTCCAGCGCACTGGCCAGGGCCCGGCTGCGCTGGTGCAGCTGCTGGTAGCTGTAGCGCCGCTCGCCATAGACCACGGCATCGCGCTGCGGGTACACCTGGGCGGCGCGTTTGAGGAACGACAAGGGTGAAAGGGGCACATGGTTGGCGTTGTTGGGGGCAAGCTCATGCTCGAAGGTTGGGTGAATCATCACTGCCACCCCATCGACAGGTTATCCAGGCATTGAAGGTACATACACATCTCCTGCTTATTATTGTTCTCGCCTCAGGCTTGGGTCCGGGTCAGCTCACAGGCTGCTGCACAGATGCCCGCCATCGACCACGATCTCGGCGCCGCTCATGGCCCGCCCGGCATCGCTGGCCAGCAAAAGCAAGGCGCCGTCCAGGTCCTGTGGCTGGCTGAAGCGCCGGCTTGGGATACGCGCGCGCAGCTTCTCCCCCGCCTCGCCGGCCAGGAACGCATCGTTGAGCTCGGTCATCACGTAGCCCGGCGCCAGGGCGTTGACCCGGATGCCATGGCGCGCCAGTTCCAGGGCCATGGCGCGGGTCAGGTGGGCAAGCCCGGCCTTGGCCGCCAGATAAGGGCCGACGGCGCCGGCCACGCGGCTGGCGAGGATCGAGGTGACATTGATCAGGCTGCCGCCCTGCCCCGCGGCGACCATCCGCCGGGCGCACTCCTGGGCCACGGTCCAGGCGCCCTTGAGGTTAGTGTCGAGCACCCGGTCCCAGCTCTGGTCGTCACAGGCCAGCAGCGGCTGGCTGTCGCTCACCCCGGCGTTGTTGACCAGCACATCCAGCGGGCCGGCGGCGTCGAGCACCCGGCACACATCGTCGCGGCAGGTGACATCCAGGGCCAGGGCCCGGGCGCGACCACCGGCCAGCTCGATGGACTCGACCAGGCTCTGCAGCGGCGCCAGGCGCCTGGCCGTCACCAACACCTCGGCTCCGGCCGCCGCCAGGGTGCTGGCGAAATGTCGGCCAAGGCCGCTGGAGGCGCCGGTCACCAGGGCGCGGCGCCCATCGAGGGCGAACAATCGGGCAAGGGTCGGCTGCATCAGTGGGCTCCCGGGCGCTGGTCGAGGAGTTTCTTCGCCAGGCTCATGCGGTGCACTTCGCTCGGGCCGTCATAAATGCGGAACGGGCGAATGTCGCGGAAGATCCGCTCCACCACGGTTTCCCCGGTCACCCCGCGCCCGCCCAGCACCTGCACGCAACGGTCGACCACCCGCCACAGCGCCTCGGCGCTGATCACCTTGGCCATGCTCGAATCGACATTGGCGCGCTGGCCCTGGTCGAGCACCCAGGCGCAGTGCCACACCGCCAGGCGCACCACATGCAGGTCCATCATGTTGTCGGCCAGCATGAAACCCACGCCCTGGTGCTCGCCCAGCGGCTTGCCGAAGGCGTCGCGGGTGCGCGCGTAGTCGCAGGCAATGTCATGGGCCCGTCGTGCGGCACCGAGCCAGCGCATGCAGTGGGTCAGGCGCGCCGGGGCCAGGCGCACCTGGGCATAGCGGAAGCCCTTGCCGATCTCGCCCAGCACATCGCTGGCCGGCACCCGCAGGTTGTCGAAGCGCAATTGCCCGTGGCCACCCGTGAAGCAGCTGTCCAGGGTATCCAGCTGACGTTCGTGGACGATCCCTTCACGCTGCATGTCGGACAGGAACATGGTCGCCGAGCCATCTTCCATGCGCGCCATGATGATGGCGAACCCGGCGCCGTCGGCCCCGGTGATCAACCATTTGCGGCCGTTGATCAGGTAGTCGTCGCCATCGCGGGTGGCGGTGGTGCGCAGCATCGACGGATCGGACCCCGAGCCCGGCGCCGGTTCGGTCATGGCGAAGCACGAACGCACATGCCCCTGGACCAAAGGCCGCAGCCAGCGGTCCTTCTGCGCTTCAGTGGCCACCACGTCCATCAGGTGGATGTTGCCTTCGTCCGGGGCATGGATGTTCAGCGCCACCGGGCCCAGGGGCGAGTAGCCGGCCTCTTCGAAGACGATGGCCTTGGCCGCATGGCTCAGGCCCAGCCCACCCATTTCGCGGCTGGCGTGGGGCGTCAGCAGGCCTGCGGCCTGGGCGCGGGCCTGCAGGTCTCGACGCAGGGCGTCGCTGGGGCCGTGGCCATCCTGGCGTGGGTCGTTTTCGAACGGGATGGCCTGTTCGGCAATGAAGGTGCGGGTTCTGGCCTGCAGTTCGAGCAGTTCGTCTGGGAGCGCGAAATTCATGGGTTTCCTTCTTCGTACGTGTCGGTCTTGAAACTAGGGCTCGCCGCGCTCAGCGCACGGCCTTGGGGTTACTGATCGCCAGCCAGTCGAGCGTTACCTGGCGCAGCGTCTCGACCAGGGTGCGAGCACTGTGCGGGGCGTCATGGCGCCCCTGGCGAATCGCCCGCGCCAGCTGGCCGCGGGCATCCTGCAATGACGGGGCGGGCGCATCGATCAGCGCGGCCAGGCGCGTCTGCTCCTGAAGGCTGACGACGGCGTCCAGGCGGTTCTCCCGGGCGGCGATGGCCATGGCATTGGCGATCATCAAAGTCGGGTAGCGCAGCTCGCCGGGCAGCGCCGGCAATACCTGCTCCAGCAAGGTCTGGCGGGCGATTTCGAGTAGTTCATGGGCGTGCGGCTGTGTCATGGCGCATCGGCTCCGGTCATGTTCAGGATGTCGAGTTCAAGCTCGGGCAGCAGGCGCGCAGTCAGTGCCAGCTCCAGGGAAGGCTCTTCGCCGGACAGGTGGCGCTGCCCCTGCTGCAGGGCGATCACCGCCCAGCGCAGGGTCGCCATGACCTGCCAGTAACGCAGTTGGCCGGGCTCGATCCACAGTGGCGATACTTGGTGGTAGCCACGCAGGAAGTCCGCCAGTTGGCCGATGCCGCCGGCTTCCAGGTCAGGGCGGGTGAAACGCCAGCAGGGGGCGGTGAACCAGCCCAGGTCCTCGTATGGGTCGCCCCAGCCGGTGAACTCCCAGTCCAGCACCGCCTCCAGCCCCTGCTCGCTGGCCAGGTAGTTGCCGGTGCGGTAGTCGCGGTGCAGCAGGCACAGACGGCTGTCGCGCGGGGCATGCAGCTCGCACCAGCGCAGGCCCCACTCCAGCGCCGGGTAGGCATCGTCGAGGGTGTCGAGGTAACGACGGTAGGCATCGACGGTGGCCAAGGCCGGCGAACGCTGCGGCACGGGCAGAAAGTCCAATGCCACACTCAGCGGGCGGATCTGATGCAGGCGCGCCAGGTTGGCGCCGAGCTGCTCCGCCAGCCGGGCCTGACCTTGGGCGCCCGCCCCTGCGCTGAGCAACCGCCCGGCAGCAACCCCCGGCACGTATTCCATCAGGAAGAACACCCGCCCGTGGACCTGGGTATCTCGGCACAGCCAGAGCGGCCGCGGCACTTTCACCCCGGCCTGGTGGGCCACCTGCAACACGGCGAACTCCTGGGCGCGGTCGAGGCTGGCCGGCAGCGCGGACAGCGCGTCGCTGCGCAACACCCAGCGCCGGGCACCGGCCCAGGGGCCGCCCTCGATCAGTAGTTCAAGCAGCCAGTTTTCCTGGATGGCACCGCCGCTTAGGCGCTTGCGGGTTTGCATGACAACGCGTGTTGCCGTTGCCTGCTCGCGGATGAAGTCGACAAGGCGCTGCTCATCGGCCGAGACCGCGAGCGCGTCGCCTGCCGGACAAGTCGTAGAGGAACTGCTCATGAATCAATGGTCCTGCCTTCGGTTTCAAGTGGGCAGGTCTGCTGGAGCAACGCCCGGGCCAACTTTGCACGGATCATCTGCAGGCCCCGTCACACCTGGCCTGCAGCGGCTCATTGGAAAGGCTGGCGAAGCGCTGCATTGCACACATGAAACAAATTAGTTCAGGATGGAAACACTTCATTTCTGAACAGGCGCCGCCATGCACTCCCCCACCTCCCAGGTCGTCGTGCTGATCAGCCACCTGCAGCGCCCCCGGCAACGCAGCCGCCTCGCGCAAATGGTGGTCGCGCTCGCCGCGGACTACCCCGACACCCACATCGAAGTGCTCGACACCTCGGTGACCGAGGCGTTGCAAGCCGCCCGCGAACTGGAATTGCGCGGCGAAGCCGACGTGTTCATCTGCGCCGGGGCCACTGCCGCCTACCTGCGCAAGCACCTGGCGCGCCCGGTCCTGACCATGCGCGTGGGCGGCGATGACCTGCTGCGGGCGCTGGGGCAGGCGCGCGAGCATGCCTCGCAAGTGGCCCTGCTCAGCTACAACCGCATCGACCAGGGCCTTAAGGCCATGGCCGCACTGTTCACGGTGCAGGTTCACCAGGCCGCCTACACCTCCCTGGAAGAGGCGCGCCAAGAAGTCGAGCAGGCCGCCCGGCTGGGGTGTCGCAGCATCATCGGATCATCGACGGTGGTGGAACTGGCGGAACAGGCAGGCCTGCACGGCGTGCTATCACTGAGCGAGGACACTGTGCGCAAGGCGCTCGAAGAGGCCCTGGGCATTCTCGACAGCCAACGCATCGAGATCGCCAAGCGCCGGCACTTGAACGCCGTGCTGCAACACATCCCCACCGGCGTGGCGGCGGTCGACAACCAGGGCGTGGTGCAGTCGCTCAACCCGGCCCTGGCCCACCTGCTGGACTTGCCGCTCAGCGCCGCGCTGGGCCGTCCGCTGCAGCAGCTGTGCCCGGAACTGGACCTGCAGCAGGCGTTTGCACAGGGCGGCGAAGAAAACCGTGTGATCCGGCTCGGCTCACATGCCGTGGTCAGCAACCTGCTGCCGATCCTGGAGAACGGCCAGCGCACCGGCCTCGTCCTGACCTGCCAGGACACCACCGCCGTGCAGCGCGCGGACCAGCGCATCCGCTCCACCCGCCGCCCCGGCGCCTTTACCGCCCGATACCGCCTCGAGCAGCTTGACGGCAACAGCCGGGCCAACCGCGAAATGCTGCAACTGGCCAGGCGTTTCGCCGCCAGCCAGTCAACCATCCTGATCACCGGTGAAAGCGGTACCGGCAAAGAGCTGCTGGCCCAGGGCATCCATAACGAAAGCCCGCGCCGGCAGGGCCCCTTCATAGCCATCAACTGCGCGGCATTCCCCGAGTCGCTGCTGGAAAGCGAACTGTTCGGCTATGAGGAAGGCGCCTTCAGCGGCTCGCGCAAGGGCGGCAAGCCCGGCCTGTTCGAAGTGGCTCACCGTGGCACGCTGTTCCTCGACGAAATAGGCGACATGCCCGTGTCACTGCAGACGCGCTTGTTGCGGGTACTGCAGGAGCGCGAGGTGCTGCGTTTGGGCGGCACCGAGCCGATCGCGATCGATGTGCGCATCATCGCCGCCACCCATCAGGACCTGAGTGCTGCGATACAAGATGGCGATTTTCGTACCGACCTGTATTACCGGCTCAACATCCTGCGCCTACAGACCACGCCCTTGCGCGAGCGCCCCGAGGATATCGCCCTGATCTGTCGAGGCATTAGCCAGCGCCTGCTGGTCCAGGGTCAGCCGCCTGGCGCGGCGGAGGTGCCAGGCGCCCTGCTGCCTTACCTGGCACGTTATGGATGGCCAGGCAATGTGCGTGAGCTGGAGAACGTGATCGAGCGGGCGATGCTCTCGGCCTGCGAGCTGCTGGGGGAGCATGGCGTGAACGAACAGTATCTGGCGCGGGTGCTGCCCGAGCTGTGCGAAAGTGTCGCGCCAACCAGCCGTGCCAGGCCCTCCCGGGAGTCGGACCTGCACAGCATCGGCAAGGCCGCCCAACTGCGGCATGTGCAGGAAACCCTGGACAACTGCCAGGGCAATCTCGACGAAGCGGCGCGGGTTTTGGGAATCAGTCGGACCACGTTATGGCGAAGGCTCAGGTCAGTGCGGTGAATCAGGTACTTGGCCACCCAACGGCCAATTACCGATTGAGTATCGTTCCACGTCGACGGAAGATGTTAGTCAGGAGCGCTCCAGTACAGGCGCGGGCCCGCCCAGTTTCCAGCCACTGCACCTTGGAGATGCACTGATGCCCACCGTATACCACATCGATGGCTAGCCGAAATCGCCATTCTCGATCGCGTATCTTACTGAGGGTATCGAAGGGTATTTCTGGGGGTACCTTTCTGCTTTTGTAATCCAGAAATCCCGCTCTAGAGCCCTGTCCAAATGTTCTTCGGGGATCCCGATAGCTTGTGACTGACTTCCACTGAGATCCATAAATCCCAAGGCTGGGTGAGTTTCTCGGGGTTTCGTAAAAAGCTTAGATATATCGGGTCTTGTCGAGCGATGCGACGGTGAAACACCTACGGCCCACGGGAGCCCTGGCGTCGAGCTATATGAACGCGATGAGCGTTATCTCCCCCCTTATTGTAATATCATTGCTTGCCTTGTAATCATGTCTAACTGGGGGAAACCTCACCCCATCAAAAGCATCTTAACTCATAATAGATTACGGGGATTTTTGATTAACCATTCGCTGATGTGGTTACGGCTTACTCAGCGTTAGCGAATCTACACAGGTCCATCCTCACAGAGCGCCAAGTGATCGAGAAAGTGCTGCCAAACCTTCTGCGGCAGCAGCAAAAATGAGAATCAAGGTATCGAACACTTTCACCTGGAACATGAACGCCAACAAAATACCCATGTCGTCCTGGAACGTGATGAGTGGCAAAGCCCAGTTCGACACCACAACCGCCAGTGTAATGCCCGCCTCATCAAGTTCTCATCCTCTACGGGGTAAACGTTTTCTCCTCCGCACCGCGGTTCCACGAGGCGCAGCCTTGCACGTCAGTCTGACCACTCAGCCAACCCATGACCTCAAGCAGTTTTACCGTGCGCAACCCGCGCTATGCTGCCTAGCACTTTCATTGCAGCCAGTGAGCGAACCATGACGGACCATGCCTCACAGCAGCACTCGCCTGATGCTGTGCGCTTTCCACCCGGGCTGATCATCGCCTGCCTGGCGTTGGCCGGGGTCTTATTCCTGCCGTTTCCCGAGACCTTGCCTGTAGCAGGCCAGCGCATGCTAGCGATCCTGGTATTTGCCGTGATCGTGTGGATCACCGAGGCAGTTTCCTACGAAGCCAGCGCGATCATGATCACCTCGCTGATGGCCGTGCTGCTGGGCACCGCGCCGACCTTGGCCGACCTTTCGGTGAGCTATGGCTCTTCAGCGGGCGTGTCGATGGCGTTGTCGGGCTTTGCCAACCCGGCGTTGGCGCTGGTGGTCGGTGCATTGTTCATCGCCGCGGCGATGACCCATACCGGGCTGGACAAACGCATCGCCCTGGTCACCCTGACCAAGGTCGGTGCCAGCACCCGACGGGTATTGCTAGGGGCGATGATCGTCATCGTCCTGCTCAGCCTAGTGGTGCCCAGCGCAACGGCGCGCAGTGCCTGCGTGGTGCCGATCATGATGGGGGTGATCGCCGCATTCGGGGTGCCGGCGCGCTCCAACATCGCTGCAGGAATCATGATCATCGTCGCCCAGGGCACCAGCATATGGAACGTCGGTATCCAGACCGCAGCGGCGCAGAACCTGCTGACCATCGGCTTTATGGACAAGATGCTGGGCGCGCGGGTGTCGTGGCTCGACTGGCTGATCGCCGGCGCGCCTTGGGCGCTGATCATGTCGGTGGTGCTGATCGTGCTGGTGTTGAAGCTGCTGCCGCCGGAAAGTGACAGCGTGCCCGGCGGCATGGCCGGGGTCAGCCAGAGCCTGGCCCAGCTGGGGCCGATGAGCGCCGCGCAAAAACGCCTGGGTGTGGTCTCGCTGCTATTGCTGTTGGCCTGGGCCACTGAAGGTCGCCTGCACCCGTTCGATACAACGAGCACCACCTACGCCGGCCTGGTGGTGCTGTTGCTACCACGCTTTGGCGTGATGACTTGGAAGGATGTACAAGCGCGCATCCCGTGGGGCACGGTGATCGTGTTCGGCGTCGGCATCAGCCTGGGTACCACCTTACTCACCACCCAGGCCGGGCAGTGGCTGGGCGCGCAAGTGGTGCAGCACACCGGCCTGGATCAGCTCAGCTCGCTAGGAGTGCTCGCGGTGCTGGGCGCCTTTCTGATCCTCATCCACCTGGGGTTCGCCAGCGCCACCGCGCTGACCTCGGCGCTGCTGCCGATTTTGATCGCCGTGCTGCAAACCCTGCCGGGCGACTTCAGCCGCATCGGCATGACCATGTTGCTCGGCTTTGTGGTCAGCTTTGGCTTCATCTTGCCGATCAACGCCCCGCAGAACATGGTCTGCTTGGGCACCGACACGTTCACCCCGCGCCAGTTTGCCCGGGTCGGCCTGTGGGTCACGGCGATAGGCTATGCGCTGCTGCTGGTGTTCGCCTGCACCTACTGGTCCTGGCTGGGCTGGATGTAAACCCGAGCAGGGTCGTGCTCGCAGCCGACGCTTCACGCGTATTGGCTATGATGACCCTGCAATAACTCAAGCTCACTCAGCATTACACGGAGGCATGTATGAAAGCTGCTGTTGTTGCCCAAGGGCGTCGTGTCGAGGTCGTGGACAAAACCCTGCGCCCGCTCAAACACGGTGAAGCACTGCTGAAAATGCAGTGCTGCGGCGTTTGCCACACCGACCTGCACGTCAAGAACGGCGATTTCGGTGACAAGACCGGGGTGATCCTCGGCCATGAAGGCATCGGTATCGTTCAGGAAGTCGGCCCCGGCGTGACCTCGCTCAAGCCAGGCGACCGCGCCAGCGTGGCCTGGTTCTTCCAAGGCTGCGGCCACTGCGAGTACTGCAATAGCGGTAACGAGACGCTTTGTCGCGAGGTGAAGAACTCCGGGTATACCGTCGACGGAGGGATGGCCGAGTCGTGCATCGTGGTGGCCGATTACTCGGTCAAAGTGCCGGATGGGCTGAACTCTGCCGCCGCCAGTAGCATTACTTGCGCAGGTGTCACCACCTACAAGGCGGTGAAGATCTCCAACATCCGCCCCGGTCAATGGATCGCCATCTACGGCCTCGGCGGGCTGGGTAACCTGGCCCTGCAGTATGCCAAGAACGTGTTCAACGCCAAGGTCATTGCTATCGATGTCAACGATGAGCAACTGCGCTTTGCCAGCGAGATGGGCGCGGATCTGGTGATCAACTCACGTAGCGAGGATGCCGCGAAAATCATCCAGGAGAAAACCGGCGGCGCCCACGCTGCGGTGGTCACGGCGGTGGCCAAAGCGGCGTTCAACTCGGCGGTCGATGCCCTGCGTGCCGGTGGCCGCCTGGTCGCGGTAGGCTTGCCACCAGAAGCCATGAGCCTGGACATTCCACGGCTGGTGCTCGATGGCATCGAAGTGGTCGGCTCGTTGGTTGGCACGCGACAAGACTTGCACGAGGCGTTCGAGTTCGCCGCGCAAGGCAAGGTCGTGCCCAAGGTGACCCTACGCCCGGTCGAAGACATCAATCAGATTTTCGACGAGATGCAAGAAGGCAAGATCAAAGGCCGCATGGTGATCGACTTCAGTCGCTGAACATGCACTCAACTCGGCATGGGTCAGTCAGCCTATGCCGAGGTATCGCTCGTGACGCGACATGAACGAATCTCCATATGCCCGGTGAAGCTATTGATAGCGGGGCAGAGCGGGCTGGGACTCTCGGCATACCCATTCGGATGCCAACTTTGAATGCCTGCCCCTGTCCGACGCCTTCGGCCCTGAAGTATTCCGCCACGATGCCGAACGAGTATATTCAACGACTCCTCTGACTATCGGTTCGATGCCATGCCCTTCGGTGGTTCCAAATACGGCAGCCTGGGCCGCGAGGGGGTGCGCTTTGCCTACGAAGACATGACCCAGCCCAAAGTGGTGTGCATCAACCAGCTCGGTTGATGTTCAGGGCACCATCATTCACCTCAGTGGCTTTGACCGGGTAGACACGCTCATAGCGCTACCCGGTGCTTTGCCGCTGACGAAGGAGCTTAATACCTGTGATCACACGTTTAGCATCCGGGAACAGAATGTCCCTGGCGATCAGTTACCGGGGCGTATTCGAGACCGCCGGTGTGGCGGCCGACAACACACTCGAGGATGTTCAAGGGCAACTGCGGCAAGTGCTGACCACCATCGATATGCTGATGGCCGAGGCCAGCGTCGGCAAGGAGCAGTTGACCCGCGTGCAGATCTGGCTGGCCGATTACCGCCATTTCGAACGGGTCAACGAGGTTTACGACGCCTGGCTGCTGGGCTATCCAAAGCCGGTGCGTGCTTGCGTCGGGGCTGATCTGGGAGAGGGATACCTGGTAGAAGTACAGGTTTTTGCGGTGCACCACTCGACATCAATTTATCCAGGTGCCTCGCGATAACGGGAGCGCATACCTTGCAGGGCGAGTGGCCGCTCTCGACCCACAGCTGCCATTCGCTGAGGGCAGCTACTGGCCTAGTGCGGATGATCAAACCCGCCACTCGTTGCGCTTTAGCACATTAACCCGGCAGTGCCGCCAACACCGCACCCACCAAGCGATTGAACGTAGCCGGCGAGTCCACGACGCGCGCGGGGGCGTTTGCCTCGCCGTCAGCACGCGTGGCGCGACGGGCCTGGTCGGCGGTGGCTGAGAGCTTGACGATCACCAGTTCGCGGCGGGGATTTATGTAGATTTTCTGCCCGAAGCGCCCGCTGGCCTCGAACGAACCGTCGCCGTCGTTTTTCTGGTACCAGTAATTGCGGTAGCTGTAGCCAGGGCGGCCGGGGCCGAGGCTGCCCTGGGCGAACACTGCTGGGTCCGCAGGCTGGAACGTGCTGTGCACAGCCTGGTTGAAGCTGTCGCCCTTGGCGTTACGGGCGAGTTCGCGGCGCACCAGTTCGGCGAAGCGGGCGGTGTCGCGCAAATTGCAGCTGATGCCGCCGCTGGCCATTTCGGTACCGAGCGGGTCGACCTGCACATAGGCATCGTCCTCGGCGAAGCGTGACCACAACCGCTGTTCGACCAACTGCGCCCAGTTCAGCCCGGTGACGCGCCGCAACGCCCAGGCCAGCGCTTCTGGCGAACCGTTCTGGTAGAAGAACGGCGCCTTGCCGCCTGGGTTCGGGACCTGCTGCACCTGCTGAAGAAAGCTGTAGATATCCCCTGGCATGCCCTGGCCCCGCGGTATCAGGCCGGTAGCGGCAAACAGGCCGAGGTCCGGCGGCATCTGCGCGGGGTACTGCACCGCCACCTGCATGTCCAGGTTGGCCTGCACCGTCGCCTCGCCAAACGGCGTGCCGCGCAGTTCCGGCACATAATGCGCCAGCGTACGCTGCGGGTCCAACGCACCTTCGGCAATCAGCTGGGCAGCGATCAGGCCGGTGACCGACTTGGTCATCGACGCCCAGATATGGGGCTGGCGGGGTTGGAAGCCGTCCAGATAACGCTCGTACACCACCTTGCCCTGGTGCAGCACGATCAGCCCGTCAGTGCTGGTTTGCTGCAGGTAGCCGGCCAAGGTCAAAGGCTGATCACCGGCGCTGAAGGCTAGTTGGTCTAGCGCCGCCGCGCGGCCTTCGATCAAGCTCAGCGGTGTGGCTGCCCGGCCGATGCCACGGGTGGGCGACACCTCACGGGCGTGGCGCATCGACCAGCGCAAGTACGGTGGCTGAAAGGCATTGGCCTGATTGACCCGCAACTCCGGCGCCGGAGGGAACCCCTGCATCACACCCTGCCCGGTCGGAGCACCGAGCGCCAGGGTTGGGGTCAGAGCACCGGCCAGCACCAGGGCGATACCAGTCAGGTTGGCGGATGAAGGGTGCATGCTGCGCTTGGACATGGTGTTGCTCCTTGGTTGCCTTAGAAGTTGGCGCCTACGCTGAACGCCACATAATCGCGGTCGCCGCGGGTGCCGTAATCGCCGTCGAGGTAATCGGTATAGGCCACGCTGGCCCAGTACTGGCTGGCCAGGCTGACGTCCACGCCCAGGCTGATCGAGCGAGAGCCTTCATTAAAGGCCGAGCTATCCGCCGGTGAGTAACCCTTGACGTCATGGGCCCAGGCCAGGCCTGGGCGAATGTCCAGGCCTTGGATCAGGTTGGGGTAGCTCCAGGTCGCGCGCAGGCGGTAGCCCCATGAAAAGGGTGTGACAAAGCCCTTGTCGTTGCAGTCGCCCGGGCTTTTCGAGATCGCCAGGCACAGGCTGTTGTCGGCCAGTTCACCATTGCCATAGGCACCTGAGCGCCCATAGCGCGGGCCGCCCCCACCCTCCAGCCCGCCGACATAGGTGGCACCCACCTCGCCCATCAACAGCAGCTGGTTGGCTCCCATGACCTGGCTGAACGCCTGCACGGCCGACACCTGGGCCTGGGTCACCTCCTTGCGCCGGTAACCGTCGAACGGCGTGTTGTCGGTCGCAGGACGCAGGCCATCGGCATTCAGCGGGCTACGACCGGGGGCATTGAGCAATGACTGCAGCACATCGTTGCCATTGAGCTGGACCGGCATGTTCGGCCTGTAGCTCAGCTCCCCTTGCACTGCGGTGCCGTTGCGCAGGGTGGTGGCGAAGGTAAGCCCGTACAGGCGGATGTCCTCGGGGTATTGCGCTCGGTACTGCGAGGTACCCATGCGCAGCGCGCCGGCCAGGGTTTGTCCGTTGCTGGATGCCAGAAAGGCGCCGCAATTGGCCAGCGCTACACCGACATTGCCGCACAGTTCCCTGGCAAAGCCCGTATTGGCGTAATAGCGGCTGCTGACCGTGCCCAGATAGGGCGAGCGGCTGTGGTAATTGGCGGCGAACAGGCCGAACTCCGTATCCAGTGGCTCAACGTACCAGTGCAGCGAAAAACCCCATTGGCCGCCGTTGCGCGCATCCTGGTCGGCCCCCCGGGGCACACGCACGCCCTCCTCCGTCAGCGTCACATCGAATGGATCCAGGGCCTGCGAAACCGCCGGGTTGGTCACCATCTGCCCGCCGACATCCAGACCTTTGCAGCCCTCGGGCATGAAGTCGTTGCCGGAGAAGAACGTTGCACAGTTGTCCAGCCGTGTCTGCTCCCAGTCCAGCTGGTAAAAGGCATCGAAAGACAGCGCATGGTTGAGGTTCTGCGTGACATACAGCAGGTTGACCGGCGCCAGGGCGTCTTTCACCTCCGAGCCTGGCCGGCGCAGCGCGGCCTGGTTGTAAGGATTGATCACATTCAGTCCGCCCTGGATGAACAGGCTTTCCCCCCAGTTGACCACCTGTTTGCCCACGCGCAGCGAACCGGGCTCACCGTCAATGTCGTAAAGGGCGTAGGCGAACGCATCGAGCAGCTCCGCACCAGCGGTTTTCGCCGAGACCTGGCGGTTGCGGTCGTCGATGTCGACTGCTCGCTGGCTGTGGTCGCGCTGCGCAATGTCATACCAGTAGGTGCCACGCAGGAATACACCAACATCATCACGCCGCAGCTCCAGGTCGTGGGTGCCCTTGAAGATCGTCGAAAATACATCGCCCGACCGGTAGTTGCGCCGCCCGTCGTTGCCATTGGCGGCCTGCAACTGCTGTTTGTCGGGGTTGGCAGTGCTTACGGCGGTACCGAACGACAAGGCAGAGTCGAAACGCCCTTGCAGTGGGCCAACGTCGAATTGGACGCCCGCAACCGGGGTGGCAAGCAGGCAGCACAAGGCCGCCAACGGCGCGCGGCGCCGGCAGAATAGAAGGGTTGCGCTCACTCTTAACCTCTTGTTGTTTTATTAGAGAGGGAAATGATGGGTTCAGCGCGGACGCGCCGGCCGCCCAGGCCGGCGGTGTCGGTGACGAGCAGTATCAGAGAGGTTTGATTACGCTCACAAATAGCGTCTTCGGATCAATGCCATGCCGGTTCGTTATGGCCCGATGGCGGTGCTTCAGATCACCTCGAACAAACCTGCCGCGCCCATGCCACCGCCAACGCACATGCTCACCACCACATAGCGAACCTTGCGCCGGCGGCCTTCGAGCAAGGCATGCCCAACCATGCGCGCACCGCTCATGCCATAGGGGTGGCCGATGGCGATGGCCCCACCGTTGACGTTGAGCCGCGCCGGGTCGATGCCCAGGTGTTCGGCGCAGTAGAGCACCTGACAGGCGAATGCCTCGTTGATCTCCCACAGCCCGATGTCCTCGACCCGCAACGCGTGGCGCGCCAGCAGGCGCGGTATCGCCAGCACCGGGCCAATGCCCATTTCCTCCGGGGCCAGGCCGACCACCGCCATGCCACGGTAAAGCCCCAGCGGCTGACAGCCCGCGCGTGCCGCCCGGGCACCGCTCATCAGCACACAGGCGCTCGCACCATCGGACAACTGGCTGGCATTGCCTGCGGTCACGCAGCCGCCCTCGATCACCGGTTGCAGGGCCTCGAGGTCCGCCAGTCCGGTCTGCGGGCGGTTACCTTCGTCCTGGCTCAGGTGCACGCGTTCGTGGGACTGGATGCCAGTGGCCTTGTCCACGATCCTGCGCTGCGCCGTGACCGGCACGATCTCATCAGCGAACAGCCCGGCCTCCTGCGCTGCCGCTGTTCGCTGCTGCGACAGCAAGGCGTAACGGTCCTGTGCGTGGCGATCGATGCCATAGCGTTTGGCGACATGCTCGGCCGTGTTCAGCATGGGCATGTAGGCGTGCTCGCACAGGCGCCGCACTGTGGCGTCCTGGGCGGCATTGGCGGCCTGCATGTGCGCCTGTTGCACCAGGCTGATCTGCTCCTGCCCAGCCCCAACCACCACCTGCATGCCCTCACCGCGGATCTGCTGAGCGCCGATGGCGATGGCCATCAGTCCTGAGGCGCATTGGCGGTCGATGGTCTGCCCGGCCACCGACTGCGGCAAGCCGGCCGCCAGGGCCGATAAGCGCGCCGGGTTGATGGCGGCGGTCCCGCTTTGCATGGCGGTGCCCAGCACCAGGTCTTCGACCTCGCCCGGCTCCACACCGGCGCGCTCGACGGCGGCGCGGATGGCAATGGCGCTCATGCTGGGTGTGGTGAGGTCGTTGAACGCGCCGCGCCAAGCCTTGGCGATGGGCGTGCGTGCGGTGGATACGATGACGGCGTCTTGCATGAAACGGCTCTCCTTCGGCAATTACACCGGCAGCAGGCTTTCGTAGGCGCTGCGCAATTTCGCGGGAATAGTGACCGGGCGGTTGTTGCGGCGATCGACGAAGACATGGGTGAAACGGCCAGCGGCGCAGGCCTCGGGCTCGCCCTCGACGAACACGGCCAGGGCGTAGTGCACCGAACTGTTGCCCAACCGTTCGACGGCGATGCCCACCTCGATGCGTTGCGGGAAGGCGACGGCGGCAAAATAGTCGCAGGCGGACCTGGCCACGTAGGCCACCACCGGGTCGTGGTGGATATCGAGGCCGGCGTGCTCGATCAACCAGGTATTCACGGCACTGTCGAAAAACCCGTAATACACAACGTTGTTCACATGCCCATACAAGTCGTTGTCATGCCAGCGCGTGGTGATCGGCTGGAAGTGGCGGTAGGCGCCGCGCAGCGGGCGTTCCCTGGCCATGTTCAAAACGCCGCCTGATAGAGGGCCAATGCGTCGTCGAGGGTAACCTTGCGCGGGTTGTTGACCAGCAACCGTTGCTGTTGCAGGGCATCCTCGGCCAGCAATGGCAGGCTGTGACGCGGTACCCCGACATCTCGCAGCCGGCTGGGCAGGCCGCAGCGTGGCGCCAGCTGCTCCAGCTCATCGATGAACTGGTTACACAGCTCATGCGGGTCGCCAGGCAGCAACCGGTCGCCCAGCAGTGCCGGGGCCAGCGCGGCATAGTCGGCGAACGCTTCGCGACGGTTGAAGCGCATCACGTGGGGTAGCACCAGCGCATTGGCCAGCCCATGCGGCACGTGGTAACGCGCCCCCAATGGGTAGGCCAGCGCATGCACCGCCGCCACCGGCGCGTTGGCAAACGCCTGCCCGGCCAGGCAGGCACCCAGCAGCATGGCCTGGCGCGCCGCCAGGTTGCCGCCGTTGTGCACCGCCTGGTCGAGGTTGCCGGCCAGCAGCGCCAGCGCCTCACGGGCCAACAGGCTGGACAGCGGGTTGCGCTTGAACTGGCTGGTGGTGGCTTCGATGGCATGGACCATGGCATCGATCCCCGTGGCGGCGGTGATCGCCGGGGGCAGACCGAGGGTGCGCTCGGCGTCGAGCAACGCCAGGTCGGGCAGCAACAGGGGTGAAATCACCGCCATCTTGGCCGCCTCGCCGGTGGTGATCACGGCCACGGGTGTGACCTCCGACCCCGTCCCGGCGGTGGTCGGCACCTGAATCAGCGGCAGGCGCTGGCCTTTGGCCTGGTCGATGCCGTAGACCGCCTCCAGGGTCTGGTCACAGGCCGGGTGCGCCAGGAGCGCCACCAGCTTGGCGACATCCATGGAGCTGCCGCCACCGAAGCCGACGATCAGCTCGGCGCCGATATGCTGCGCCCGAGCGACGGCCGACAGCACGCAGGCGTGGCTGGGGTCGGCGCTGACCTCGCTGAAGATCGCCACGCTCAGGCGGGCCTGGGTGAACCCTGGCAGCAAGTCATCGAGCATGCCCAGGTTGACGATGCCCGGGTCGGTGACGATCAGCACGCGGCGTACGCCGCGATGCTGGCACAACTGCGCCAAGCGCCCGGCGGCGCCGGGTTCGCACAGTAGATGGGGGGTGGTGGCAAAACCGAAAGGCTGCATGTTCATGTTCCTCTTGTTCTTGTGGGTGAACAGCCGTGCCAGGTCAAAAGGCGAAGTGCGCTTCATCCAGGCTCATCAGGCACTGCGCGCCGCCGCGCACGGCCTCGCAGTGGGCACTCGCGCGCGGCAACACCCGCCGCCAGTAAAAGGCTGCAGCCTGCAACTTGGCCTGGTAGAAGACACTGTCCTGGCTGCCTGCGGCCAAGGCCGCGCTGGCGGTTTCGGCCGCCCGCAGCCACAGCGCGGCCAGCAGCACGTAGCCGGAATAGGCGAGAAAATCCACCGACACCGCGCCGATTTCCTGCGGGTCGCAGCGGCAGACGTCGAGCACCTCGGCGCTCAGGTTGCGCCATTCCTGCAGGCGCTGGGCAACCGCCTGGGCCATGCCGGCCAGCGCGTCTGCGCGGCAGTTACGTGCCGCTTCAAGCAACTCATCGATCAGCAGGCGCAGCTGCTCGCCGCCGTCGCCAAGCAGCTTGCGGCGGATCAGGTCCAATGCCTGAATGCCGTTGGTGCCCTCATACAGCTGGGTGATGCGGCTGTCGCGCATCAGTTGCTCCATGCCCCATTCGCGGATGTAGCCATGCCCGCCGTACAGCTGCACGCCCAGGCTGGCAGTCTCCTGGCCGACATCGGTGAGGAAGGCCTTGACGATGGGGATCAGCAACGCTGCCCGGCGCCCGGCAGCCGCCTGCACTTCAGGCTGCAAAGCGCCGTGCTCCAGGTCCAGCGCTTGGGCGGCAAAGGCCGCCAGCATGCGGCAACCTTCGCTGAGGGTTTTCTGGGTCAGCAGCATGCGCCGCACGTCAGGGTGGCAGATGATCGGGTCGGCACTGCGCTCGGGCGCTACCGGCCCTGCCAGGCTGCGCGACTGCAAGCGCTCGCGGGCATAGGCCAGGCCACCCTGGAAGGCCGCCTCGGCGATGCCCAGCCCCTGCAGGCCGACCTGGAAGCGCGCGTCGTTCATCATGGTGAACATGCACGCCAGGCCCTGGTTGGCCTCCCCCACCAGCCAGCCACGGGCGCCATCGAAATTCATCACGCAGGTCGCCGCGCCCTTGATGCCCATTTTGTGCTCGAGCGCGCCGCATTCGACTGCATTGCGCGGGCCCAGCCCTGCGCCTTCGGTGCATTCGAACTTGGGCACCAGGAACAGGCTGATGCCACGCACACCGGCCGGCGCATCCGGCAGGCGCGCCAGCACCAGGTGGACGATGTTGTCGGTGAGGTCCTGGTCGCCGCCGCTGATGAAGATCTTGCTACCGCTGATGCGGTAGCTGCCATCGCCCTGCGGCTCGGCACGGGTACGCAACAGCGCCAGGTCTGTACCGGCCTGCGGCTCGGTCAGGCACATGGTGCCGGCCCATTCGCCGCTGACCAGCTTGCCCAGGTAATCGCGCTTGAGCGCTGCGCTGCCATGCCGGTGCAAGGCCAGCACGGCGCCCTCGGTCAGGCCGGAATAGATCCGAAACGACAGCGACGCGCCCATCAGCATTTCGTGAAAGCAGGCCGAAACCATTTGCGGCAGGCCCTGGCCATCATGTTCCAGCGGGCCGGTCATGCCACCCCAGCCCTGCTCCACATACTGCCGGTAAGCCTGGCGAAAGCCATCCGGTGTGCGCACGCTGCCTTGCTCCAGGCGGCAGCCCTGCTCATCGCCCAGGCGGTTGAGCGGCGAAACCACTTCGCCGGCAAAGCGTGCACCCTGCTCAAGAATGCCATCGATGGTTTCGCGGTCCAGCTCATTGCCCAGGCGGGCACAGTGCGCCGTCACATCGAAAAGTTCGTGCAGCACGAAGTGCATGTCACGTTGGGGGGCTCGGTAGTTCATGCGCGGCCCTCGCGGACGTCGGCCAGCTGTTTGCCCTCGGCCACCAGGCGCATCAGCAACCCGGCCGGGCGCCAGTGCTCGCCGAACAGGCCCTGCAAGCGTTCCAGGCGTGCCAGCAGCAAGCCCAGGGCCTGCTGGTCAGCCCAGCGCATCGGCCCGCCGACCTCGTGCGGGAAGCCGTAGCCATGCAGGTACACCCGGTCGATGTCAGCGCTGCAGCTGGCCACCGTTTCCTCGAGAATTTTCGCGCCCTCGTTGACCAGCGCCAGCAGGCAGCGCTCGCGGATTTCCTCGTCGTCGATCGCGCGCCGGTGCACGCCCAGGTCCTGGGCGACTTTGAGCACCAACGCATCGACCTCGGGGTCGTGCACGGCTTCACGGCTGCCGGGGGCATAACGGTAGTAACCCTGGCCGCTTTTCTGGCCGAAACGCCCCAGCGCGCACAGGGCATTGTCGACCTGTACTAACGGCGCATCCATGTCTTTACCGGCCAGCTGGCGCGCACGCCACTCCAGGTCGATGCCAACCACGTCGTACATGCGAAACGGGCCCATGGCCATGCCGAACGCCTGCAGCGCCCCATCCACCTGCCGCGGCGTAGCGCCTTCGAGCAGCAGCTTGCGCGCCTCGGCCACATAGCTGGCGAGCATGCGGTTGCCGATAAAGCCCGGGCAGTTGCCGGCCACCACGACTTCCTTGCCCATGCACTGCCCAAGGGCCTGGGCCGCCTCGAGTACCTCAGGCGAAGTGCGCTCGCCGCGCACCACTTCCAACAGCTTCATCACATGCGCCGGGCTGAAGAAATGCAGCCCGAGCACCTGTTCGGGCCGGCGGGTGACGGCCGCGATGGCGTCGATGTCCAGTGCCGAGGTGTTGCTGGCCAGAATGGCGTCGGCCTTGAGCGTGCTGTCCAGGGTACGGAAGATGGCCTGCTTGAGCGCCAGGCTCTCGTACACCGCTTCGATCACCAGGTCCGCTTCGGCGAGGTCGTCATAGGCCGTTACCTGGTGCACCCGCGCCAGGCAAGCGTCGGCCTCGGCCTGATCGATACGGCCCTTGGCCACCTGCTGTGCCCAGGTTTGCGCGATCATCGCCAGGCCGACTTCGGTGGCGCTGGGATCGTTGTCCAACCACAGCACCGCGAGGCCTGCACGGGCCAGGCTGATGACGATGCCGCGGCCCATGGTGCCGGCGCCGATTACCGCCGCCTGCTGAACGTTGTAGGGAGTACTCACGGGTGACGCTCCTGATTCGAGGTGTGAAGGCATTGCCCTCACCCTAGTCAGGCGCCTACTATTTTTGAAATTCTCATTTTCCATCCCATGTATTCTTCCCATGAATATAACCAACTTCGACCTCAACCTGCTGCGCGTCCTGGATATGCTGCTGCGTGAACAGAACGTGTCACGCGCTGCCGAGCGCCTGGCGCTGACCCAGCCGACGGTAAGCAATGCGCTGTCACGCCTGCGCGACCTGCTGGGCGACCCGCTGCTGGTGCGCGTGGGCCGGCGCATGCGCCCAACCCCGCGCGCCCTGGCGCTGGAAGGCCCGATTCGCGCGGCGCTGCGGCAGATCGAACAGACCCTTGGCGCCGGCGACAGCTTCGACCCCCGACTCAGCCACCGGCAGCTGCGCATCGCCCTCACCGATTTTGCCGAACAGCTGTGCATGCCAAAGTTGCTGGTCACCTTGCAAACCCAGGCGCCGCATCTGCGCGTGGATGTGCTGCACCTCGCGCCCAATCTGCCCGCCGAAGCCCTCGATCGCGGCGAACTCGACCTGGTGCTGGGACGCTTCGATGAGGTGCCGGCGCGCTACGAGCGGCGCCACTGGCGCAGCGAAACCCTGCACGTGGCGGTGCGCCAGGGCCACCCAGAAGTGGATGGCACACTCGACCTTCAAGCGTTTCTCGCTTTGCGCCACTTGTGGGTGCACGGCGGCCAGACCCGTGGGATGGTCGACCAGTGGCTGGGAGAACAGGGCCTGGCCCGGCGCATCGTCTACACCACGCCCAATTACCTGCAGGCCGCGCACCTGGCCGCAAGCTCCGACCTGTGCGTTGTGCTGCCCACCGCCCTGGCCCACCATTTCGCCCGGCTGCTGCCACTGCAGGTATTCGACCTGCCGTTCGCCCTAGAGCCCTTCCAGCTGGAGCTGGTGTACCTTGCCCATCGCCAGCACGACCCGGCACTGGCCTGGCTGGTGACGCGCATCATGGACATCGGTGCCGGCTGAGCTATCGCATTTGGGCATGGGTGGCCATGCAAGAGTGGTATTGGTTCGCCAGCGAGCTCTGTCCTTAGAGTGTTCCCCCTCAGAACAACAAGGACCACCCCATGCGCCTACGCACACTGCCTTGCCTGCTGGCCCTGGCCCTGCCCTACCCGGCGCTGGCCGAAGGGCCGGCCAAGGACGCCAGCGACTTCACCCGCCAGAGCAATCAGCAATGGTTGCAGCGCCTGCCGTTCAACGACCGCAGCGACTTCGACAATGCCCGCCGCGGGCTGCTCGAAGCCGTCGACCAGCCCGTGGTCAATGCCGACGGCAAAACCGTCTGGGACCTGCAGCGCTATGCCTTCCTGAAAGGCGAGGCACCGGCCACGGTCAACCCGAGCCTGTGGCGCATCGCCCAGCTCAACACGCTTGCCGGGTTGTTCAAGGTCAACGAAGGCATCTACCAGGTGCGCGGCCTGGACCTGGCCAACATGACCTTGATCGAAGGCGAGCACGGCCTGATCGTGATGGACCCGCTGCTGTCGGTGGAAACCGCCAGGGCCGGGTTGGCCCTGTATTTTCGCCATCGCCCGCAGCGGCCGGTGGTGGCGGTGATCTATACCCACCCGCACGTCGATCATTTCGGGGGGGTGCGTGGGGTGATCGACGCGGCCGACGTCAAGGCCGGCAAGGTGCAGGTCATCGCCCCGCAGGGCTTCTTCGAACATGCTGTCAGCGAAAACGTGCTGGCCGGGCCGGCAATGAAGCGCCGTGCGCAGTACATGTACGGCGCGCCACTGCCACGTGGGCCACGCGGCCAGGTGGATGCCGGCCTGGGCAAGGGTGTGCCGGCCAATGCCACGGTTAGCCTGATTGCCCCGACCCGGCTGATCGAGCAGCCTTTCGAAACCCTGCGCATCGACGGTGTCGACATCGAGTTCCAGCTCACCCCTGGCACTGAAGCGCCTGCTGAAATGAACCTGTGGTTCCCTCAGTTCAAGGCCCTGTGCATGGCCGAGAACGCCTCCCACGTGCAGCACAACGTGCTGACCCTGCGCGGTGCCCATGTGCGCGATGCCAAGGTGTGGGCGCACTACCTCGACCAATCGCTGTTGCGCTATGGCGAGCAGGCCGAAGTGTTGTTTGCGCAACACCACTGGCCGACCTGGGGCGGCGCGGCGATCCGCGACTACCTGGCTGATCAGCGCGACATGTACGCCTTCATCGACAGCCAGACCCTACGCCTGATCAACCGCGGCCTTGGCCCCACCGAGATCGCCGCCGAGCTGACCACCTTGCCGCCACGGCTGGCCAGCAAATGGTACAGCCGCGACTACTACGGCTCGCTCAGCCACAACGTGCGGGCAGTGTATCAGCGCTACATGGGCTTTTATGACGGCAACCCGGCAACCCTCAACCCGTTGCCACCGAACGAGGCCGGCACGCATTACGTCAAGGCCCTGGGCGGCGCCGAGCGGGTGCTGACCCTGGCCCGTGAGGCCTACGACAGCGGTGATTACCGTTGGGTTGCCGAGCTCACCCGGCACCTGGTGTTCGCCCAGCCCGACAACAGCGCAGCGCGCGAGCTGCAGGCAGATGCCCTGGAGCAACTAGGCTACCAGAGCGAGAACGCCACCTGGCGCAACGCCTACCTGACCGGTGCGCAAGAGCTGCGCAACGGTGTGGCGCCGGCCGCCAGCAAAGGCGGCAGCGCGGACGACCTGGTACGCGCCCTGACCCCGACGCTGTTCTTCGATTACCTGGGCGTACGCGTGGATGCTGCCAAGGCCGCCGAGCAGGACCTGACCATCAACTGGCACTTCACCGACCTGAACGAAGACTACGCCCTGACCCTGCGCAACGGCGTGCTGACCCACCGCGACCACACCCGCCACGGGCAGGCGGATGTCGAGGTGAAAATGAGCAAGGCTACCCTGGACCGCATCGCCCTGAAGCAGACCGGATTTCTCAAGGAAGCAACCGTGGGTGATATCGACATCAGTGGCGAGCGCATGAGGTTCATGCGCTTCATGGCAGGGCTGGACGAGCCGGACGGGCGCTTCAATATCGTCACCCCCTGAATCACCCACAGCACCGCCCTAAAGCGGGCGGCGCAACCACACGCTCAGCACCAGGCCCGCCACCCCTAGGGCACAAAGCAGCACGCTCCATACCCCCGCGTGGCCCTGCTCGCGGTGCAGCATGCCCAGCCCGCGGCGGTACACCCCGCGCTCTCGGGCCCGGCCCAGCAGCGCCAGCAGCGCCGCCAGGCCGGCCACCACCCACATTTCGCCACGCCAGGCGATGCACGCTACCAGCAGCAGCGACACCTGCGTGCGCCGCCAGGCCAGCACCGTACGTTCGGCCTGCAGCCCAGTGTCCCCGGCGCTATCCGCCATGCCAGCGCGCCCATAGCACGCCGATCAGCGCCACGCAGGCAAGCCCGCACGCCACGCTCAGCAGCGGCACCAGGCGCGGCAACGGCAGCGGCGCCTCGCGGCGCAATGCGCGCTCCACCGCCAACCAACGCCAGCCGGCGCCCAGGCTCACCAGCAGGCTGGTGGCCAGCAACGCCAGCTCCATCGCCACGCGCCCAGACGGCGGCCAGGCATGGGCCGCAAAGGTTTCGATGGCGATGGCGCCGCCGAGCAAGGCCAGGGCGGTGCGGATCCAGGCAAGAAAGGTGCGCTCATTGGCCAGGGTAAAACGCGGGTCAGGCGCCTTGCCCTGCCCCAGCAACCAGCGCTCCCAATGGGTATGACGGTGATTGGAATTCATGAGAGCCCTGTGTCAACGCAGCCCTTGACTGCGCAATGCGCCGGGGGAGAAGTAGGAAGCACTGGTGCGCACGTCGAAGGTGTACGGTCTTGGCTGCTCGTTGGTCAGGCCAGACAGCTGGTAGCGGCCACTGCGCAGGTCGTAGATCGCCTCCATGGCGTTGACCAGCGCCTGCCCGGTCACGTGGTAGTAGCTGTGGGCCTGGGCAGTTCGCCACACCTGGCCCTTGTGGTCGAAGAAGTCCGCCTCGAGGATTGCCCAGCTGTCCTCGTCCAGGTAATAGCGGCGACTGGCGTACAGATGCTTCGCCCCAGGCTTGAGGGTGCCCACCACTTCCCACACCCGGTGCAGCTCGTAGCGGGTGGGTTGCGGGTTGACGTGCCCCGGCCCGATCAGCGCGGCATAACCGAGCAGGGGCGAAGCCAGGCGATAGCTGTTGTACGGCACATGCAGGGCCTTCTTGCCCACCAGGGTCCACTGGTAGAGGTCCGGGGCGCCGTTGAACATGTCGCGGCTGTCGGCGGTGCGCAGACCCGCCGTGCCTGGGGTGATGCTGTCATAGGCCAGCGCCGGGGCGCGCCGCACCCGCCGCTGGCTGCTGCTGTACAGCCACGAGAGACGCGGCTGGGCCACCTGATCGAGGGTTTCGTGCAGCACCACAGCATCGCCCGCGAGGCGCGAGGGCGCGGTCATGCGGTAACTCAGGTAATACAGCACGTTGCCCGCTTGGCCGCCTTCCAGAACGTCGGGGCGGGCGAAGTTCTGTTGCAGGCTCATCGTCGCGAAGCGGCCATCGCCACGCGGGGTGATGCTGTCCGAAGCCAGGCGGTAACTGCCATTGCGCGGCCGAGTGAGGTGGTTCCACAGCACCTGCAGGCCATTCTCGGGCTTGGGGAATGCCACTACACCGGCAAAGCCCTCCACGCCGTTGCCGTCGTTGACCAGCCGGGCACTGGCCGCATTGTGCCGGGCCCACTCGCCCACGGGTGGCGGCACCGCGACACTGCGATGGGAGGGATACACCGGCAGGCGGAACGACTGGGGGTAGCGCTGCATCAAGGCCACCTGCCCCGCCGTCAGCTGCTCCCGGTACTGGGTGTAGTTGTTGGCGGTGATCACATACAGCGGCTGCTCATCGGCGTACGGGTCCAGCGGCGTGCCGTTGACCGCCAGCGACACTTGCCCCGCCTGCAGGCCGCCGTTCCAGGCCGGTATGCGGCCGTCGCTGCCGGGCCCGCGTTCGGCCCCCACCGGCGTCAAGTCTGCGGGCAGTGGCATGGCCGCCACGTACAGGCTCAGCAGGCTGGCGTTGACAAACAGGAACATGCGCAGCAGGGCGAAGGGTTTCATCGGGCTTGGCCTCTTGTTGTTGTGGTGTCCGGGCCGGGCTTGCCTTGGCACGCCCTTTCGGGGTGATACTAGGAGCCGCGCTTCGAACCCCACAAATAACGTGTTCGGATACGTGCCATATCAGTTCGGCATACCCTTGGAACCGCTCCGATGACCCTGAAACAGCTCCGCTACCTGATCGCCATCGTCGAAGCCGGCAGCTTCTCTTCCGCTTCACGTCGCGCCTACATTGCCCAGCCGGCGTTGAGCCGGCAGATCAGCCTGCTGGAAAGCGAGCTGGAGATGCAGCTGCTCGACCGCCAGCACGATGGCATTGCCCTGACCGATGCCGGGCGCCAGCTCTACGAAGTGGCCCGGCAGGTGGTGCAGAAACTCGACTCGGTGAAGGATGAGCTGAAATCCAGCCGCGGCGACCCCAAGGGCCACGTGGCCATTTCCATCCCGGCCACGGCCGCCGACCTGCTGCTGCCAGAAATCGTCAGGCGCGCCGAACAGCGCTTCCCCGGCGTGACGCTGACCGTATGGGACGGCCTCAGCCGTGAAGGCGGCCAGGCCATTGAGCTGGGCAAGGTCGACTTCGGTGTGGTGCCCAATGCCGAGGAGCTCGACCATGTGGAGGCCGAGCCGATCTTCACCGAAGCGCTGTACTGGGTTGGCGCATCAGCCCCTGGCACCCCCGACACCATCACCCTCGCCGAAGCCGCCGCCACCCGGCTGGTGCTACCGCCCAGGACGCTGCACCTGCGCCGACGCATCGAGCAAGCCGCCATGGAAGCGGCCGTACCCCTGGCCGCTGCCTACGAGCAGCAATCGGCACCCGGCATCGCCAGCCTGGTGCGCGCCGGCCTGGCGGCGACCATCAGCAATTGGCCCCCGCTGAGCGTACTGCTCGAACCCACCGCGGCGCGGCGCATCGTCGAACCTCGCATCAGCCGCACCATCGCCTTGGCGCACTCTCAGCACAAGCCCCTGTCGTTCGCTGCCGGTTGCCTGCGCGACCTGGTGCGCAGCGTGCTGATCGACCTGGTCAACAGCGGCCGCTGGCGGGGCGAACTGATCGGCAAGGAGGCCGAGGCGCTGGAGTCGGTGCTCGGCGTTCAGCTGGCGGTCTGAGCGCGCGCCTGCCCGCCAGCTGCAGCCGACTCGCGCAGGCGCTGCTGGGTGCGCTGCGGGTTCATGGTGGCTAGCCCCACCAGCCCGGCTACCACCAGCACCGCGCCGCACACCAGGAAGCCCTGGGCATACCCCGCCGGGTGTTCGCTACCCGCACCTTGTACCAGCAAGCCCGTCACCACCGGCGCTGTCAACCCGGCCAGCGAGGCGATGCCGTTGCCCATGGCGAGGATGCCGCCGCGCTGGGCCGCCGGGGTGAACTCGGCGAGCATCGCCGGGCCCACGGAATACATCACCAGCGCCAGGCCACCACTGAGGGTCAGTGCGGCGACCCTTGCGGCCGTGCTCAAGCCAGGGAGCATCAGCGACGCCGACAACAACCCGCCCAGTATCAGGCACACCGAAACGAACACGCCGCGTGCCACCCGAGACTTCACGCCGCGACGCATCAGGCGCTGGGAGAACCAGGCCAGCAGCAAGCTCAGCGGCGTGGTCACGACCACGAACATGATGAAGATGCGCCCGGTCTGCAGCGGGTCGATACCCAGGCCCACCTGCAGGTAACTGGGCACCCAGGTCAGGGTGAGGGCCAGCGACCAGTTGGCGGCGAAGTGGCACAGGTAGTTGCCCAGCACGCTGGGGTCGCCCAGCAGCCTGCGATACGGAATAGCCGGCTCGTCGGCCTTGAGCTGGCTGGCACGCAGGCGCTCGAGGGTGCCCTCCTGGCCCAGCCGCCACCACAGCAGGCACCAGACCAGGCCAATCAGCGCAAGGATGATGAAATTGGTGCGCCAGCCGTAATGCAGGCTGACCCAGGGGATCATCGCCCCCGCGACCAGCAGGCCCATGGCACTGCCGGCATGCAGCAGGGCCACCGGCAGGTTGCGCCGGTCGTTGGGGAACCACTTGTACAGCGCATGGGTGGCCACCGGCGATGCCGGCCCCTCACCAATACCCAGCAGCACACGGCAGGCGACGATGGCCCACAGTGAGGTGGCAAACAGCATCGGCAGCTGGATCAGCGCCCAGAACAGGCCCATGCCCAGCAGCAAGGTGCGGGTGGGGCGCCGGTTGGCCATGAAGCCACCGACCACGGCGGAGATCGCGAAAAACCAATGCAAGGCGCCGCCTATCAGGCCGAACTCGGTGGCCGTGAGGCCCAGTTCGGCGCTCATCGGCACCGCCACCAGGCCGATCACCACCTTGTCGAGAAAGTTGACCAGCATCAGCAGGGCCAGCAACGCGGCCACCAGCCAGGCGGTACGGGGGTTGGGCAGGGAAGAATCCGCAGTCATGGCGAGTACTCTTGTTATTGTTGTGGGGTGTTGCAAAAAGGCCGCCGCAAGGGCGGCCCGTCGTTCAGGCAGGCATCAGCACGCCTTTGGCGATGGTGTTGCGCTGGATCTCGCTGGTACCGGTGAGGATACGCATCATCCGCGTGGCACGGAAAATCCACTCCACCGGGTGGCCCTGCATCAGGCCAGCGCCGCCGTGCACCTGCACTGCCTTGTCGGCGATGCGGAAGGCAGCCTCGGAGACGAACAGCTTGCACATCGGCGCCTGGGTGCGGATATCGCCACCTGCGTCGTTCACCTGGGCCGTGGCGTAGACCATGCTGCGCGCAGCGTGCAGCTCGGTGGCCATGTCAGCGATCATGTGGTTGACCGCCTGGAACATGGCGATCGGCTGGCCGAACTGCTTGCGGCTGCGTGCATGCTCGATCGACAGGTTCAGCGCCAGGCCGGCCATCCCCAGCAGGGTCGGGCAATGCAGCAGGCGGTTGAGGGTGATGCGCCCCATGGCCAGTTTGAACCCCTGCCCCTCTTCACCGATCAGGTTGGCCGCGGGCACGCGTACCTGGTCGAGCACGATGTCGCCGTGGGCACCGCCACCGGACATCACCGAGTAATCGCTGTCGATTCGCACACCCGGGGCGTTGAGGTCGACGAAGAACGCCGAAATGCCCTGGGCGCCCTTCCCCGGCCCGGTCACCGCCAGCAGCACCGCCAGGTCGGCGTAGGTGGCACCAGA
The DNA here is from genome assembly GCF_052041945.1 of Pseudomonas sp. SMN11. Lineage (NCBI taxonomy): Bacteria > Pseudomonadati > Pseudomonadota > Gammaproteobacteria > Pseudomonadales > Pseudomonadaceae > Pseudomonas > Pseudomonas sp. SMN11. Next base: position 99,591 of record NZ_JBKGGW010000009.1, read on the forward strand.
GATGTAACGCTTGCTGCCGCTGATCACATAGTGGTCGCCGTCGCGGCGCGCCTGGGTAGTAATGGCGGTGGCATCGGAGCCGGCCTCGGCTTCGGTCAGGGCAAAGCACACGGCCTTTTCAGCGCGGCACACTGGGTTGAGAAAGGTCTCGACCTGGTAGGGGCTGGCCACCTTGAACAGGTGGCCGACCCGCGGCGGCCCCGACAGCTCACCCAACACGTGTGAGGCGAGCATGGAGCCTGTCAGCACCGTGGCCTCCTTGACCGCGCACAGGTCAGCCACGTTCAGGCCGGCCCCGCCCATGCTTTCAGGCAGCATGACGGAGTACAGGCCCTGCTCGCTGGAAAGCTTCCATACCTGCCGCAGCACCGGCTGGGGGTGCGGGCGCGCCCAGTCCAGCTGTGCCTGCTGCTCCAGCGGGCGTACCTGATCGCGGACGAAACCCTCGATCGCTTCGATAATCTGCGCAGCCTTTGCACTGGGTTGATACATGGTGATGCTCCCTGGTCAGATACGACGTTCACTGTGTTGCCAGTAGGTGTCCCGGACCAGGCGGCGCACCACCTTGCCATTGGGGTTTTTCGGCAGTTCGCTGACAAAATCGACGCCGCGCGGCTTCTTGAAACCGGCCAGCGCACGGCCGCAACGCTCGATCAGCTCGGCGGCCTGCAGTTGCGCCCCGGGCTTGAGCACGACCACCGCGCGTACCGCTTCGCCCCACTGCGCGTCGGGCACGCCGACCACCGCCACCTCGAACACTTCGGGGAAGCCGTAGATCACCTGCTCCACTTCGCTGGGGTACACGTTGAACCCGCCGGAGATGATCATTTCCTTCTTGCGATCGACGATGAACACGTACCCCTGGGCATCGACGGTGGCCAGGTCGCCGGTAAGGTAGTAACCGTCACGCATCACTTCGGCGGTGAGCGCCGGGGCGCGCCAGTAGCCCTGCATCACGTCGGGGCCCTTGACCACGATCTCGCCGACTTCACCCGGAGCCACATCCTCGAACGCCTCGTTGACCACCCGCAGGTCGGTCTCGAAGTAGCACCGCCCGCAGGAGGCCAGGCGCTGATAATCGCCGTCTTCCACCAAGTGGTCCTGCTCGGTCAGCACGGTGATCAGCGAACAGGTTTCACCGGCGCCGTAACCTTGCGCCAGAATCGGCCCGAACAGTTCGATGGCCTTTTTCACCAGGGCAGGTGCCATGGGCGCGGCGCCATACATGACCAGCTTGAGGCTCGACAGGTCAAAGCGTTCGACGCCGGGGTAATTGACCAGGCGGTTGATCATCGCCGGCACCAGGAACAGCCGCGTCACCCGTTCGCGCTGGATGGTCTCCAGCAACAGGCGGTCGTCATAACGGTCGAGCAGCAGGTTACAGGCGCCCACCGCCAGCAGCGGCATGATCTGCATGCCGCTGGCATGGGTGATGGGCCCCACGTGGGCCATGACGTCGCCCGGCCCGGAGCGCCGTGTCGGGCTGGCAATGCTTTTGCGTACCAGTGCCTTGCGGTTGCCGAACGACAGCATGGCGGCTTTCAGCACGCCGGAGCTGCCGGAGGTGTAATGCAGCACGGCCAGCGCATCGTCAGCCGGGTCCAGGCCCAGCGGTGCCTCACTGCCTCGATCAAGCAACGCGGCATAACCCAGGTCACCGCCCTCGCCTTCCAGCACGATCAGTTGGCGCAGCAGCGGCAACTCCGCACGCCGCAATGACAGCGCCTGGGCAAAACTGGCATCGGTGATCAGTGCAACGCTGCAGGAGTCTTCCAGCACCCGCACCACTTCATCCACTGACAGCCGGGCATTGATCGGCACCTTGACCATCGCCGCCTTGTACAGCGCCACTTCCGCTTCCACCAGCTCCACGCGGTTGGCCGCGAGGATCGCCACATGCTCGCCGATGGCCACGCCCAGAGTGCCCAGCCCTGAGGCCAGGCGGTTGCTGCGACGTTCCAGCTCGGCGTAGGTCAGGCGCGCCTGGCAGTCCGCCACGGCAATCTGATCAGGCCAGTAGCGGGCACTTCGGGTAATGATCGTTCCAAGGTTCACGTTGTTGTTCTCGTCGACAGGAAGACATCGACGATGCTAATCAGCTGTGCGCGTGCAGATGAAATACAAGATTCAGATGTAGGCCATAACTTTATTGGCTGGCGTAAGGTCCAGACACGTTGGGGCTGGCGATCAGTTGGGATATGGCAGTCATTGTTTGGGACAGCGTTGTTTCATGAGAGAGCGATTTCGACCCATAGCCGGTACCGTCCCAACGCTCTGTAGTCAGTGCCGGCCTTCAGATGCCCGCTATGGGTCGGTTAGCGCCTCTGGATCGAGCTGACCATCCTTGTCGTCCTACACCTGGAGAACAAGCCATGAACGCCATCACGACCAGCCTCCATCAGCCTTGGAACAAAGGAAAATTGGTCGGACAGAAAGCTCCGCTCCGACTGAGAGATATCTGGGCCATTCGGGTAAGACTCCAAATCGCGGAAGAAACCCGTGATTTAGCTCTCTTCGATCTGGCCATCGACAGCAAGCTACGAGCCTGCGATTTGACCAAGCTTCGCGTACGCGACGTTGCTCATGGGGAGCACGTGTCATCGCGAGCAATAGTGATGCAGCAGAAAACACAGCGGCCCGTGCAGTTTGAGATCACAGAGCAAACACGGCTCGCCCTAGAGGCCTGGATACATCAAGCTCGTCTCCATAGCGAGGATTGCCTTTTTCCAAGCCGGCTACACGCCTCAATGCATCTCTCCACCGGCAGTACGCCCGAATCCTCAAGGCGTGGGTAGATTCTATCGGCTTTGATCCAGCTATGTACGGCACTCACACAATGAGACGTACGAAGGCATCGCTGATCTATCGCAGGACAAAGAACCTGAGAGCAGTTCAGCTCCTGCTCGGCCATACGAAGCTTGAAAGCACGGTGCGTTACCTAGGTATTGAAGTCGATGACGCCCTGGAGATGGCGGAGCAGACGCAGGTGTGAAATCGTACAGCGACGGTCGAGGTATGACCGTCGCTATCCGACCCATTGCGGACGTAGTTGACCCTGACAATTTGCCGTTCGGCGAGCCACGCATTCACTGATGAAAGAGCAAACCCTTTTACCCTAATGCTGCGGCGAATGCTTCTGGCGTTGGACTCTCCTGCCATTGCGCGATAGTACCGGGCAGCACCAGCCATGGCTGCTTGCGCCGTGTCCAGATATGCGCAACCGGCTCGAAACGCTCAGCGCCATCCAGGATGCCGGCCCGTACCACTCGCATGCCGGGTGCTGCCGTAGTCTCGTTGAACAGCCGGGTATGACATGTACCGCAGGCATGTTGGGTAGACGTTTGACCTTGGTGTTCATGCTCAAAGATCGCCGTTTCGCCAAACACCTGAATAGTCGACGCCGGGCTCAGCATGTGCAGTCCAAAAGCACTGCCGCTCCAGCGTTGGCAGTTCAAACAGTGGTAGGCATACAGCGGCGGCAATTGTTGCGCCACGATCTCAAGGGTGACTTGCCCACATCGGCACTGACCGGTGATTCTCATGCCTTAGTTACTTACAATGAAACCCGGAAAAATGCGGGCGAATGATCGCTTTTCACGGGCTCGGGCAGAAGAGCAAATTAGGAGCAACTGTTGGCCAAGAATGTATGAGCGGTATTGAATGGGAAAGCCAGCGTGTATTTCTCGCCGTGTTGCGCTCTGGCAGCCTGAGCGGCGCGGCGAAGTTGCTGGGTATCGCCCAGGCCACTGCACGTCGGCGCCTGGACCATCTTGAACACGCTCTCGGTGTGAGTCTGTTCACCCGCACACCTCAAGGGCTGACGCCTACTGCCGGAGCGCAGCGCCTGATCGAACATGTGGAGGCCATGGATCTGGCCGCGCAAACCTTCAACCGCATGGCCAGCGCTGAAGCGTCGATGGATCACGGTACAGTCCGGCTGACCTGTGGCGAGTTGCTTGGCGTAGAGGTATTGCCTGACCTGCTGCGCCCTTTCCATTACGAACACGCCGGGCTCAAACATGAGTTGAGCATAAGCGATGCGCTTGAAGACATCGCCAGGCTGCAATCGGATATCGCGGTGCGGCTGATGCGGCCCAATGAAGCTGATATCACGGTGCGGCGTGTCGGCAGTTTGCGGATTGGCATCCATGCCAGTGCCGGGTGCCTGGAGCGCTACGGTAATCCAGCCTCCCTGCTGTCGCTGCGCTAGCGGCCGCTGATCGGGCCGGACAGACGCTCAGCGGATTTGCGTCGGTTTGTCGACGCCGGTCTGTGCGATGCCGACCAGCATTTCGCCATCACCTCTGATGCCGTCCTAGAGACCTGTCCAAATGTTCTTCGGCGACCCTGACAGCCTTTGAGGTTCATGAGGTCCGCCAGCGAAGCATGGAGCATCTCGCTTTACCCCCGCAACAGCGGCCGGGACGGTTATACCTGCACCCTATTGACAACCTGACGGCAGGCTTGGCTCTGCTAGTTGGGAGGTCAGGCATTCCCTGTGAATACGTTGACGCATGTCAAAGATGGATTATACAGTCTGTATACATCCTGAACTTGCTCACAAGGAAGCTTTGCAATGCGGGTCACCCTCTTGATCGGTCTTCTGGCCAGCCCTCTCGGATCACTGGCATTGGCGGATACCGCCGGTATCACCTACGCCATCGAAAATCCACTGCGTCCAGGCGCCAAGGCGGTCCATTGCCCAGCCCACGCGCAGGTGGTCGATGGCTGCACCTTCCACAGTGTGGCTGGTGGTACCTACTCTGCTCGGCTTGCAGTGTCCCCTGGTGACACCTGGGTTGCCAGTACCCCGGATACCAGTACGGTCGAGCTCCAGCCGCAAGTGCGCGACAGCCAGGATTATCAGGTCATACGCGTCATCCCGAATCCGGCATCCAATGCCGACACCACCGTTACCTTCGACAAGCTTATCGGGGCGCCCGGCTCTCGGAAGGTCATCGAGCGTCGCCGCATCAGCGTAATGATTCACCCAGCATGAAGTACTACGACGACCTGAGAAGCTACATCGCGGCGCTGGACGCCTTGGGCGACATCATGCACGTGCGCCGGGAAGTGGATTGTGATTTCGAACCGAGCGCCATCACCCGGCGCAGCTACGAGATCCAGTCGCCAGCACCGCTTTTCCATCAGGTGGCCGGGGTGGCACCGGGGTTTCGCCTGTTTGGCGCACCGGCCTCGTTGTCTTCGCGCCGTGACATGCCCTATGCCAGGGTGGCCCTGTCATTAGGGCTGGCTGCACAATCCACGGGGGCACAGATCATCGAAGCACTGGCAGCAGCCCGACAGCAGCCGGGGATCCCGCCAGTGCAGGTGGCCAGCAAATACGCCCATTGCCACGAAAACATCCTGCGCGGCGACGACGCCAACCTGGATCGCTTTCCAATTCCCTACGCCCACGACAAGGATGGCGGCCGTTATGCCAATACCTGGGGCACGCTGATCGTCAAGACGCCCGACGGCAAGTGGGTGAACTGGTCCATCGCCCGGGTCATGAAGGTGAATGGCAAACGCATGGTCGGCCTGATCGTGCCGAGCCAGCATATCGGTCAGATCTGGACCCAGTGGGTGCAGTGCGGCGAGCCCATGCCCTACGCCCTGGTACAGGGCCCGGCCCCGGCGATCTCCTGTGTTTCGGGCATCCCGATTCCTGCCCATGCCGATGAGGCCGACTACATCGGTACGCTGGCAGGGGCACCGGTGCCTGTGGTGAAAGCCATCAGTGTGGACCTGGATGTGCCAGCCACGGCGGAAATCATCATCGAAGGCCATGTGTCCATCACCCGCGACTGTCAGGAGGGCCCATACGGCGAATACGGCGGGTATCTGGGCGCAGGTTCGTCGGCGCAGCCTACCTTCCATGTCGAAACCATCACCCATCGCGATGACCCGATCTGGCCGATGTCGGTAACAGGCCGGCCGACCGACGAATCCCATACGCTGTGGGCCATAGGGCTGGCCGCCGATGCGCTGACCCACCTGCGTGAGGCGGGGTTGCCGGTCAAGACCGCATGGATTCCGGAAGATTCCACGGTGCACTGGCTGCTCGTGGTCATGCCGCAGGAGTGGCGTGACCGGCTGCCAGGCGTCAGCAGCCAGGCCCTGGCTCAGCGCATTGGCGAAGTGCTGTTCAAGACCGATGCAATGGTGTTCATCCCGAAAGTGTATGTGGTTGACGATGACTTCGATCCCACCAACCTGCGCGAGGTGGCCTGGGTGCTGTCGACACGGGTTCACCCGGTGGGGCGCCGTGCGGTATTTGACGATCAGCGCGTGATCCGTCTGCCTCAGTGCTACGAGGAGGAGGAATACCTCGCCGGTAAAGGCGCCAAGGTGGTCTTCGATACGCTGCAAAGCCAGCGTCATCTGCACGCCTCGTTCGCACAGGGTTATCCGGAAGACGTGCGCAGACGCGTCCTGCAACACTGGCCACACTGAGCATTTTCGGACGTGCCGGGCTGGACGCCCGGCCACCTAAGCAAGTATTCAGCGGCGGGCTTTCTTGTCGGCCTCTGCCAGTCTCTGCTTGATCTGGCGCGTCTGTTCTTCCTGTTCCTTGATGGAGGTGGGCGTTATGACCTTGTCCACTGCCTCTGTGTCCCGGTCTGGGCGCTCGAGCACCGGGTCTGGCACCCGCTCGCCTTGCTGAGCCTCTTCAGAAGAAAGCGGCCGTGGGACTTTGTCGCCGATCTTGCCATCGTCATGCTTCATGGTTTGCTCCTCGCGCTACAAACTGTTCTCAGAAGAGCCCGACAGGTGCAAAAAGTTTGATCCGGTTGCATCAGCGCAGATATCGCTCGAGCGCGAGCGCATTGCCCAGTGCAGCACCGGAGGCGGTATTGTCGAAGATGCACCAGGTAGCTGCACCTTGAGCGTGGCTGCGCTGCAGCCGCTCAGCCAGCTGTTGCAGGTACTGTCGTGAATACTCGCTGTGGTAGATCCGCGGCTCGCCGTGCAGGCGCCAGTAGGCCAATCCAGGCCAGCCAGCGGGTTGCATATCGGCGGCGAAGCGCGAAGGGCTCGCCGCCACTTGGGCAATATGCAAGTCGATCAGCATCGACTGCGCCGCTTGCCAACTGGCGTGTCTGGGCTCTACCGCCACCGGCCCGGCATGACACTGGCGCAGGAATTCAAAGAAACGCCGATCGCGGCTGGCATCATGGGCGAGCGACGGCGGCAGCTGTATCAGCAGGCAGCCGAGGCGGTCACCCAATTGCCGACATTGGCCGAGAAACGCATCCAGCGCACACTCATAGCCTTCCAGGCGCAGCTCATGGGTGATGATCCTCGGCAGCTTGACCGAGAAGCGGAAATGCTCCGGTACCGAGCAAGCCCAACGGGCATAGGTCGCAGGTAGGTGCGGCCGGTAGAACGAGCTGTTGATCTCCACGGCCCCAAGCCGCGCGGCATAGCGCTGCAGGTGACTGCCTGGCTGCTGGAACGCATCGGCGTACTGGCGGGACAAGCTCCAGCCCGCGCACCCCAGGTGGATCATCATGGCACTCCATAGCACGCCGTTGCTGCAATTGGCACGCGCTCGAACCGTAAAAAGGCCCGCACTGAGGCGGGCCAAAGACCTGATGTGGAGAGTCAAACGAACTCTACAACTGTTCTGATGGCCGCTTCCCTCATTGGTTTTTTCCTATCCTTGGTGCTCCGACGAACGGGTTTTTCTTTTGGTAATCCAAACCGGCGATGGCTTTCAGAAAGCCTCTATCTGCAAGCCTGCGCAGGTCTCGCCATTCTCGCCAGTCCACGAGTCCCAGACGGTCCATCTCGTCGGCTTGACGCAGCAGTTCTTCATGATGGGTGCTCGGGCAATCACGTCTTTGCTCCACGTCATCGTAAAGCAGAAACCACCTATTGATCGCCACCAGTCGGCACTCTTCCTGGCTGATTTCGTGCAGCGCGTTCATGCCGGTAACCCGTCAGGGTTGCTGGTAGTGCCCTGGCGATGTGCCGGGCTCATGCACATGCTCAAGGCGCTGAACTTGCACATCCGTGAATGAAGACGCTTCGTTGCGATGCAGGCCCTTAAGGTATTCACGCGCAGCTTCGCGGCTCAGGTCCTCCTGGTCACTGCGGTATTCGCAAGTACCGGGCTGGTTGTCGAGGATATAGCTGATCAAGTACAGGTAGCTGGCCATTCTGGAGGTCCCGAGGCAGATGGAGCGAGAAGAGATCTTCTGGGTTGAGCCTGACGCAGCCTCATCCGTTCACCCTGATTGACGGTTGGCGTAGCAAGCCTCGATCCCCTGAAAATCTCCGAACTTAAGGGGTACCCCGCACTCGTAACGTTTAGACACAATAAATGGCGAGACGAGGTCGGCATGAGGATGATCCATGGCACATCACATTTTCGACCTTACACCTCAGCGTCAGGAGGTTGGGGATCTGCCCATTCCGTGCTGAATATCCTTTGGCGCGAGCAGACACTGATCAAAGGCGCTGCCGCTTTGACCAAACAGAACAAGCCCCAGGGTTTCGCCTGCGTCAGCTGTGCATGGGCCAAGCCTGGCGACCCCCACGCTCTCGAGTTTTGCGAAAATGGCGCCAAGGCGACTGCGTGGGAATTGACGTCCTTGCGCAGCCCGCCCGATTTCTTCAAAGCCCATTCGGTGACCGAGTTGCGGGGCTGGACGGATTTTGAACTGGAGCAGCATGGCCGTCTTACCCACCCAATGCGCTATGACAAGCTGACTGATCGATATGAGGCCACGACATGGGAGGAGGCCGTAGAGGCAATCGGCGCTCAATTACGCGCCCTGAGCCCCGACGAGGTGGTTTTCTACGCGTCAGGGCGCGCATCGCTCGAAACATCGTTCATTTACCAACTGTTTGCGCGAGCCTATGGCACGAACAATCTTCCCGACAGTTCCAACATGTGCCACGAGAGCACTTCGGTAGGCTTGCAGGAAAGCATTGGAGTGCCGGTGGGCACGGTCACGCTGGCCGATTTCGAGCACACCGACTGCATTTTTTTCTTCGGGCAGAACGTAGGCAGCAACAGCCCGCGCATGCTTCATCCGCTTCAAGAGGTACGCAAGCGCAAAGTCCCGATCATTACCTTCAACCCGATCCGCGAACGAGGACTGGAGCGCTTTGTAAACCCCCAGTCACCCACTGAAATGCTCGGTCCTAAATCCACGGCCATCAGCACTCAATATCACCAAGTGGCCATCGGCGGCGACACCGCTGCCGTCATGGGGGTGGCAAAGGCTCTGCTGGAAATGGAAGAAAGGTCGAAAAACAACGGAGGGCCGCCCGTGCTGGACCATGATTTTCTCGCACAACATACCGACGGCCTCGGCCACTTCATGGAGCAGGTGCGGGGCTATGCATGGGGTGAGCTGGAGCAACGGTCCGGGCTGACCCGAAGCGCGATGGAGGCCGCCGCCACCGTTTATGCGCGCAGCGAGAAAGTGATGATCGTGTACGGTATGGGTATGACCCAGCATCGGCACGGCGTAGGTAACGTGCAGATGCTGGTCAATTTACTCTTGCTGCGCGGAAATATTGGCAAGCAGGGAGCAGGTATCTGCCCGGTAAGAGGTCATTCGAACGTCCAGGGCCAGCGCACGGTTGGGATCACCGAAGACCCTGCGAAAGTGCCCAGAGAAAAGATCGAGTCTTTGTTCGGCTTCAAGATTCCGGAGCACAAAGGCCTGACAACGGTCGATACCTGCGAGGGTGTTCTAAAAGGCAATGTGAAGGGGTTCATCGGGCTAGGCGGCAACTTTCTGCGCGCTGTCCCCGATACCAGCCGAATGGAGCCCGCTTGGGCGCAGCTTCGCCTTAGTGTACAGATCGCTACCAAGCTCAATCGCACGCATCTGGTACCCGGTGAACACACCTGGCTGCTGCCCTGCCTGGGCAGAATCGAGATCGACCGGCAGCTGGGCGTAGAACAGACGTATACCACTGAAGACAGCACCGGCTGCATACACGCCTGGCGCGGCAACGCAGAACCGGCAGGCGAGCAGCTGCGCTCAGAGTTGGCAATTATTGCAGAATTGGCCCGCGCGACGCTTGGCGACTCAGTCGCTGTTCCGTGGCTGCACTGGAAGCACAACTATGCCCTGGTTCGCGAAGCGATCAGCAAAGTCTATCCGGACATCTTCCATGACTTCGAAGCACGTATGTGGGAGCCCGGTGGGTTTCATCGGCCGCTGGGCGCATCGCTCCGGGAATGGGCCACGCCATCAGGGAAGGCTCAGTTCATCACGCCAGAAACGCTCGATGAGGATGATGACGTACTGACGAGTGAAGCCGGCCGTGACGTCTTGCAACTGATGACGCTGCGTAGCAATGACCAGTTCAACACAACGGTGTACGGCTACGATGACCGCTTCAGAGGCGTAAAAGGCACGCGTAAAGTAGTGTTCCTCAACCGTAACGATATCGTGCGTCTGGGTTTTGTGCCGGGCGACTGGGTTCGTTTGCGCACGGCCATTGAGCCGACTGTGCGCCGCGAGGCAGGCCCTTTCCAGATTATCGCCTATGACATACCGGAGGGCTGCGCCGCCTCTTACTACCCTGAATCCAATTCGCTCGTCCCCCTCTGGCACCACGCCTCGCGGAGCAAAGTGCCCGCCGCGAAATCGGTGCCCGTCATCCTGCTTCATGCGCAGCCGGATGCTGACGATATCGCTCACGCCGTGCCCGAAACAGATCAAGTCGTGTAGAGAGCGCGCCGAACAGGGGAAACCCGATGGAAAGTGTTGAGTGGGGGCTGCTCGCAGCGCGTATACAGTTTGCCGTAACCATCAGCTTTCATATTGTGCTTGCGGCGTTCAGCATTGGTCTGGCGAATTTTCTCTTGGTGCTAGAAGCCCTGTGGCTTCGGCGTCGGGAGCAGGTTTATCTGGATCTCTATCGGTACTGGCTGAAAATTTTCGCGCTCAACGTCGCCATCGGTACCGCATCGGGCCTGATTCTCGAATATCAGTTTGGCCTCAACTGGGGACGGCTCGCCACCCAGGCCGGGGAGATCCTCGGGCCTCTGATGGTCTATGAGGTGATGGCTGCGTTTTTTCTGGAGGCAGGTTTCCTCGGGATCATGCTGTTCGGCATGAGTAAAGTTGGCCCCAGGCTGCATTTCTTCGCCACATGGGCTGTGGCTGTCGGCACCGTCATCAGCGCATTCTGGATCCTGTCTGCGAACTCCTGGATGCACACGCCAAGTGGCTTCGGCATTGGTACAGATGGACGGTTTGTCGCGCAGGACTGGTGGGCGATTATCTTCAATCCTTCTTTTCCCTACCGTTTCGCCCATATGATGCTGGCGACCTTCCTGGCCACGGCTCTGCTGATTGCCGGAGCCAGTGCATGGCAGTTATTGCAAACGTCCTCTGACCACCACGCCAGAGTACAGTTCTCCATGGCGATGTGGACCATTGCGGTACTCGCACCGCTTCAGGTTGTCGCGGGCGATCTGCATGGCGAAAACACGCTCAGATTTCAACCCCAGAAGGTGGCTGCAATGGAGGGTGCATGGGAACGCCCTCCATCTGGTGCAGGTGAACCCCTGCGTCTGTTTGCGTTGCCCGACACGGCCGAGCAGCGCAATCATTTCGAGCTGGCTATACCACGCATAGCCTCCCTGTATCTTCGCCATGACCTGAGCAGCACGATCAGACCGCTCACTGAATTTGCGCCTGAGGACACGCCTCCCGTGGCGATTGTGTTCTGGGCCTTTCGCCTGATGGTGGGCTTGGGCGTGCTTATGGTGGTGCTTGGAATCTCAAGCCTGGTATTGCGCCATCGACAACGCTTACACACTGCGCGCTGGATCCACCGTTGCGCTGTGCTGATGGCCCCGGCCGGTTTCATGGCCATGATCAACGGTTGGATGGTTACCGAGGTTGGCCGCCAGCCCTTCACGGTCTATGGATTGCTGCGAACGGCGGACAGTGCATCGCCCATTTCCAGCGATCAGGTCATCATCTCTACCGGCGTAATTCTGATGTTCTATCTGGCGGTGTTCGGCATCGGATTGTGGGTATTGCTGCGCATTCTGCGTCATCCGCCCAAAGCCGGAGAACAACCACCACAGCCGACCCTTCCAGACGAAATCGGCAAGCCATGAGGTGCAACCTATGCTGGAAGGTGACCTGATCGTATTACTTTCAGCGGCGGCGCTCGCCTTCTCCTTGCTCAGCTATGTGCTGCTCGACGGTACTGACCTGGGGGTGGGTATCATCATGGGGTTTACCCGGAGCGCCAACCAGCGACGTGCCATGGCGGTGTCCATCTTGCCGATCTGGGATGCCAACGAGACCTGGCTCGTTCTAGGAGGCGGGGGACTTTTAGCGCTGTTTCCTCTGGCCTATGCGATTCTGCTGCCTGCGTTGTACGTGCCGTTCATCGCCATGTTCCTGGCGTTGATCGTCCGCGCCATGGCCTTGGAGTTTCGTGATTACACAGAAAACCCAACTATCAAGCGGGGCATAGACGCACTACATATGTGCGGGTCGTTGATAGCCGCCGGATGCCAAGGCGCAGCGCTGGGTACTCTGGTACAAGGTATTTCCCACCGAAACGGGCAGTTCACTGGAACAGGCTGGGAATGGACCAGCCCATTTGCACTCTACTGCGCCGGCGTACTGGTTGTGGGCTATGCGTGGCTCGGAGCCTGTTGGCTGTATTGGCGAAGCGAATCTGAGCTACAGCAAACATCGCGCAGACAAGCTCAACTTCTTAGCGTGGCCACCTTCATGCTGGTGATTATTCTGCTGTTCTGGACACTCAGCATGGCGACAGTCTATGCGCAACGACTTTCCAGCCCTTCCGTGCTCGGTCCCGCTGGCGGGACTGCTCTTGTTGCCTTTATCGCGTTTTGGGCGAGTTTTCGAAGTCGGCACGACGTATTGCCGCTGATGTGCGCGCTGATCGTGTTCGCTCTGGCATTCACGCTGATGGTCATTACGATTTTCCCACTGATCGTCCCTCCCGACCTCACGCTATTCGACGCCGCATCCAGCAGGACAAGCCAAACGTTCATGCTGGGCGGTTTTGCACTGCTGATGCCGGTGACCTTGTTCTACAACACCTTTGGCTTTCGTATATTCAGCGGGAAAATTCATTCGCCAAAGGTTCGCCAGTCGGAATGAAATGGGTATCAGTAAACCAGGCGAACTGTCGCCCTGACGGAAATTGATTTCCCACCTTCCGACAAAGTGGAGGTGCTTCGTCCGCAAGGCAAGCTCGCACTGATGATCCGGCACAGCTGTCATGCCGCTCAAGCGCAAGTCGCTGTCATAGCGCCGGCTCATTACCGACCTGGGCCATTCGTCCGCTGAGTTGTCTGCCTTGAGTGTCTGGACTGTCCTTTGAAGACACCTGCCAGAGCACTAGACATGCAACAGCTATTTCAATCGATAACCCTTCCCCTCGCCTGCTCTCTGCTGTGGGCCTGTTCCACTCCCGAAACGAAGTCGCCTGTGGTAACACCCGGAAGGCCTGAATCAGTAAAGACTCAGCTGCTGGAAGCCGGCGCCGCGACACTGCAGGCCAGGCCTCCCATTGAGGCCGTTAACGCATACCTGGATGGCTTTCATTTCTACAACGGCCACCCCGATGTGCAGATGGAAGCGCATCATTACTGCTCGATTCTGAATGAGGATGTCATCCAGTGCATCATCTTCGACGGCAACACGAAACACGCGAAGATCATGGGCGTCGAGTACATCATCGACGAGAAGCTGTTTGCTGGACTGCCGGCCAGGGAGAAAGCAATGTGGCACAGCCACGGGTACGAGGTATCGTCAGGGCAATTGATTGCTCCCGGCATTCCTGCACCTGTTGAGCATGTATTGATGAAACGGCTTGCCCATACCTACGGCAAGACATGGCATACGTGGCACACCGACCAGGACAAAGCGTTACCAGCGGGCGTTCCGCAGTTGATGATGGGATTCACTGCTGATGGTCAGGCTGACGCAGATATGATCGACCAGCGCAATCAGCGTTTAGGAGTGGATCCGACAAAAATCAAAACTCAGCGAGCCGACATTCAAATCCCAGCAGCTGACCGCAGGGCAGATGGTTGGCAACATGGCAATGTCATCCAGATAACAGATCCGACGGGGCTTCATTTACACCAACCCGCTGCATCGACACCTGATAAAACGAACAGCCGATCAAGTCAATAGATCTGAAGCCCGGGTTCGGAGCACCGACCTGGATTTCCGGGCCGACCCTAGATTTCAGACAGCAGTTACCACACTCGGAACAACAAGGCACAAAGCCATTTACGCCATCCTTACCGACCTTTATTCCTGCCGTTAAAGCCTCTGGATCATGCGCTAAGCGCTGGCAACTGACGCGAAAGCAATGCCGCCGCTGAAGCTTTCAGGTCGGTGGAGAGCAGCTTTTCCCGAGACACCCATTTGCAGGCAACGATTTCGTTACTCGCCAGCGGTTTTTCTCCGTCGTCCAGCTGAGTGGTGAAAATGTAATGGAGTGTGGAGCCCACTCTCAGGGTACAAAGCGAGAGCAGACAATGCCCTTTGATGGACGTTTCCTCCTGCAACTCCCGCGCGGCAGCCACAGTGGGCGTCTCGTGAAACTCGATGGTGCCGCCAGGGAAATGCCATTTACCCGCTTTTTTTCGAACCATCAGGATTTTGCCACTTCGCAGGCAAATGATAGTAGCTCTGTTTTTTACCTTGCGGTCCTTTTCATCCCACATACCCATACTCACATCAAAATCAGTTTCAGATCCTTTTCATTCACCGGCGAAACGGCGTCTCACTACTTAATGACTCGAACGGTTGATAACTCGTTCAATTTGAAACTGCCGCGCGCTGAGCGATACAGCACAAAAAGCATGTCCCAGAGAGTTTGGCAAGTGTGCATCGCTGAGGTCTTTACTACGCAATAGGTTGCGTGGCTCGACCTTTCGCGCATTCGGTCAGCTAATACGAAAGTAAACGGTGCTTAGGGAATCTCACAAAGCTCTCAAGAAAACACACAGGCCCACTGTGTGACTCATGAGGTGCGAGATCATGGCAAACGATCAAGACAAAACTGGTCAACAAGGCGGCACCGCTCAGAACAACCCTGGCAATTTTGCGAATGACCGCGAAAAGGCCTCAGAAGCCGGTCAAAAGGGTGGTCAAGTATCAGGGGGCAATTTCGCTAACGATCCACAACGGGCTTCAGAAGCTGGTCAGAAAGGCGGTCAGATGTCCGGGGGACGATCTGAGGATGAGCAAACAGGGCAAGGCAGCGGCGGTAATCTTCAGGAAGATGATCCTCAGCGTGCCGGTGGCGCCACTCAACGGGGTGGCCAAGGAGGACATGACACTGGCATCAAGTCCGACCGGCAGGACGACATGGACGACGGGTCTCAAGCTATTCAGGACGAAGACAGTGGAATGACGGAAGATAACCGCTGAGCAAATCGCCAGGGACATGGAGCGCCCTGGCTTCCCGCTATGGCTCTTTCTTGGCTAGCGAGGCCCATCTATGTAATTAACGAAGTAAAAAGTTCACAAGCGTCTCAGCTGGCTTGGCCCCTTTTGAACAGCTCGTGAACATTGGCAATCAGGTCGTCCATTTCAAAAGGTTTGATTAACACTGCCGAAAAGCCCTGCAGCACCTGATCGTCAAATCCGGAGGGGATCGAATACCCTGTCATGAGTATGACGGGCAAGTTTTCACGCACCTGGCGCCCCAAAATCGCCATCTCCCGCCCATCGATTCCACCGGGCAGGCCAATATCTGTCACCAGCAGATCAATGCGTGCATCGGAGGCAAGGATCTGAAAGCCAGTCTGGCTATCTGTCGCCTCGATAACGGTGCACCCCAGACCACTGAGAACATCGCTGACAAACATTCGCACGGAGGGCTCGTCGTCGACAATCAATACGGTGCGGTCTGACCATTTAGGTGAGAAATCGCCACGCATCTCCACGCAACCAGTGGGCTCCGGCTGTCCCAGGGCTGTTGGAAGATGCAAATCCACCTGCGTCCCCACTGACTCTTCTGAAGAAATCCTGACTTGCCCTATCGACTGCTTGGCAAAACCGTACACCATCGACAATCCGAGCCCGGTTCCTTCACCGATGGATTTGGTGGTGAAGAATGGTTCGCAGGCCTTCAGAAGGGTTTCGGGAGACATCCCTGCCCCATTGTCGATCACGCTAATCATCAGATATGAACCAGGCTTGAGCTCCGAATCCAGATCGGCGCCTTCCTCGAGATACACGTTGGCTGTGGAGATAGTGATCTTGCCAGCTCTTTGGCCAATGGCATCGCGTGAATTGATACAGAGGTTCAGCAGTGAGTTTTCAACCTGAACGGGATCTACCAGGCAGGTAGCCAGCTCCGCCTTCAAATCGACACTGAGGTCAATCGACGGGCCAACGGTGCGGCGTATGAGTTCCTGAAGCCCTGTTATCAATCCATTGACGTCGACTCGAGAAGGCTGCAAAGGCTGACGACGTGAAAATGCCAATAACCTATGAGTAAGTGCCGCCGCTTTCTGAGCAGCCCGGTGCGCGATTTCAATGTAGCGCTCGACATCCGCCGAACGACCATCTTTTCCCCTCAACCTAGCTAGATCCAGGCTGCCGGTAATGCCTGCCAGAAGGTTGTTGAAGTCATGTGCAATGCCGCCGGTGAGTTGCCCTATCGCTTCCATTTTTTGGGCTTGGCGCAGCGCTTCTTGGGCGGCCTCACGCTGGGCCACTTCTTCCCTGACCCGCTCCTCTAGCGTCCGATTAAGGTGTAGAAGCGCAGCTTCGGCCTGTTTTCTAGCGGAGACATCGATAGAGGAACCAATGAGTCCTATGACCTTTCCAGACTCATCGAGTAGCGGTGCCTTGACCGAGAGCCACGTTGTCGCAGAACCGTCGGGCATATCAATCCGCTCTTCGATCTGACCAGCCTTGCCGCCACGCATGACCTCCTGATCGGTCTGCATCACCTGGCGTGCCTGGGCCTTGTCATCCAGGAACTCAAGATCGGTTTTGCCTAGATAGAATTCAGGCGGTTTGCCGATCAGCTGCGTCGCCCCATGGTTTGCAATAAGGACCCTGCCCTCCAGGTCTTTCGCATAGACAACACCGGGCACCGCTGCTGTGAAGGTGCGCAACAGTGCCGATACGCGATCCCGCTCGGCCTCAGCAGCCCTCCGGGCTTCGATGTCCATGAGCACGCCGGGAAAACGTATGGCCTGTCCTTGGGCGTCAAGTTCGGCATGCCCATTGGCCTCAATCCAGTGATAGAGACCGTCATCGTTGCGCACCCGATACTCACAGCGAAACGTGCCGCCTCGTGCCACCGCTTCTTCGATATCCCTGGAAACGCGCTCACGATCGCCAGGGTAGATAGAAGTGAAGGCCTCAGCTATCGGGATACCGGCTTCGCATTTCTGAGCGGGAATCCCAAAAGATCTGGAAAAGCGCTCATCTGCCGTAACCCGGTCGTTAGGAATGTCCCACACCCAGGTTCCGACGACAGCAGCTGCTTCAAGCACAAGACGAAGTTGTTCAGCTGAGTCGGCCACAAAAGTCTCGTTCACACACCGAACCTCGGGTGCCTGGGGTAGGCGCGATTGACCAGACCCATCTTTATCCATGACTCACCTCTGTCGATTCCTACAAATCAGAGCTTTGAGAGCTAAAGGATCATTAGGTGCCATAAAGCGGTGTGAATCAGCTCGGCTCACGGAAAGCGTCGTATCAAAAGGGTGTACAGAGACTTGGACCTGAGCGCAAGACGCTCAAGGATCTTTCGATACCACCGCCTCGAAATATGCAAAACGAACAACCACTCAAGCATAAGGCGTCCATTGGCGTTAGCCACTGGCAAGATGACGCCCCTTTTTCCGATGACTCACAAGGGTTCAACCGATCCCATTGAATTTTTGGATGAACAACGCTGTCGGAACCTCGGCGCGCTCCAGCCTCACGCGTGCGTGGCGAGTAGACTTGAATGTCACTCCTATCCAGCAGGCGCTCTAGAGATGCCAACATGACCCCATTCGAGAATTGCCAACTTGCCTGCCCAAACGTTCTCATTGTCGAGGACGCCCCCCTGATTCGAGAACTGTTGTCTTATTACCTGGAGGATCAAGGGCCGTGATTAAGGCCGTGGCCACGGCAGACGAAGGACGCGACGAATTGGCGAACCACCGGTGGGATCTGATGCTCATCGACGTTCAAACCCCGGGTATGCTCAATGGGGTCGATCTTGCCTGAACTGCCAGCCAGCAAAGACCAGGGCCGCGAATCGCAGTATTTCTTTCCAAACCTTGGCCAATGACCAAGCTTCGGGACGTCATCGCAAATGAACTTGCGCTCGCAGCGATAGAGCACTAGCCCAAGACGCGGTTATCAATTTTTTCCCTTGAGTTTTCGACAACAGACACAGTCACGTGGTCGCAATGGGGGTTACGCTTTGTCTCCTGAGGCTACCTGACGTGTACAGTCTTCGAATACGCTGGCCATGCGATTGTCAGATTTCATCGAAGCGCCCGCTGAGATATTCAGCGTGTTCGCCCCCGAGCGACGATGCTCCGCCTTCATGGAGGAAAACGCCAAGAAGGGGTTGGGCTTAGGCCTGTTCATCACTGCTCAAATCGTATTCAGCCGCGGGGGGTGTGATCCACGCGAAGTCCTCGGAGCTCGAGGGAACCCGTTTCGAAATACTTGTCCCGAGCAACCCTGCATCCCACCACCACTGAACCAGTTCGTCTGAACTTTGCCAGCCCGAAAGCCTTCACCTGCATACCCCCACGTTTTTGTGATGCAGGAGCAAGACCATGAGAGCACTCACCTACCACGGCGCTAACGATGTCAGGGTGGACACTGTCCCTGACCCGATTCTCCAAGACGCAGACGACATCATACTGCGGGTCACCGCAACCGCTATCTGCGGTTCCGACCTCCACCTCTATCGCGGCAAGATTCCCGAAACGGAACACGGCGACATCTTCGGCCACGAGTTCATGGGTATCGTGGAAGACGTAGGTAGAGACGTGACGAACCTGCAGGTTGGGGATCGTGTTGTGATTCCATTTGTGATTGCCTGCGGAAGTTGCTTCTTCTGTCAGCATGATCTGTTCGCTGCCTGTGAAACCACCAATACCGGTCGCGGGTCGATCATCAATAAAAAAGGCATTCCACCCGGCGCGGCGCTGTTCGGGTACAGCCATCTGTATGGCGGCATCCCTGGAGGCCAAGCTGATTACGTCAGGGTACCCAAAGGCAATGTCGGACCATTCAAAGTGCCGACGACCCTCTCCGATGACAAAGTGCTGTTCCTCTCTGACATCCTTCCTACCGCTTGGCAAGCGGTCATCAATGCCCAGATCGGCCAAGGTTCTACGCTAGCAATTTACGGCGCCGGGCCAGTGGGCCTGCTGAGTGCGGCCTGCGCTCGGATGCTGGGCGCTCATACCATCTTCATGGTGGATGACAATGACTACCGGCTGGCCTACGCCCAGGAAGCCTACGGCGTCATCCCGATCAACTTTGAGCAAGATGATGATCCGGCCGACAGCATAATTCGCCAGACACCCGGTATGCGTGGCGTGGACGCGGTCATCGATGCGGTCGGGTTTGAAGCCAAAGGCAGCACCACGGAAACGGTGATGACGGCCTTGAAACTGGAAGGCAGCAGCGGCAAGGCCCTGCGCCAGAGCATCGCAGCTGTGCGACGTGGCGGCGTGGTCAGCGTGCCAGGGGTCTATGCGGGGTTCATCCACGGCTTCATGTTCGGCGATGCCTTCGACAAAGGGCTGACCTTCAAGATGGGGCAAACCCATGTTCAGAAATACCTTCCAGAGCTGCTCGAACACATCGAAGCCGGACGCCTCCAGCCCGAGCTGATCGTTACCCACCGTCTTGCCTTAGAGGAGGCAGCCATGGGCTACAAGATGTTCGATCAGAAAGAGGACAACTGCCGGAAAGTAATCCTGGTTCCAGGGGCGGCATCAGGGACGCTGGGCCCTGACTACGTATAAACCTCACAGGAGCTTGCACCATGATTGATCAAATGACAGGCATGAAGCCAGGAGAACGGTACTGCGTTGAAAACATTGAACGCGCCCACCAGTTCCCAGGCTTTTTTCAGGATGGCAAATATTACCTTGGCCCCGAGCTTCTGACGGCTATTGGATGGCTGGAAGGCAACCGGTTCATCTACGACAGCCTGGATGCTGAAGGAGAACCGGTGTTTCCTGATCGCGTGGTCGGCACGATCAGCAATCTGACCTTGAACCTGGTGGACGGCACATCCCTCCAGCTGTCACCCGTTGAATCCACTGAGACCTTCACGGCGCCGGTAAACGATCCCGTTACACCCGTCGAAGAACCGCCAACGCTGACTCGCTCGCCGATCAAGGGCCCGCTGCGCGGCAAAGTGGTTGTGATCACCGGAGCGTCCAGCGGCATAGGGCGCGCTGCAGCTCATGCTTTTGCCTGCAAAGGCGCGCGCCTGGTGCTGGCGGCGCGTGACGAGCAGGCGCTGTTCGAAACGCTGGACGAATGCACCGATTGCGGCACCGATGCTGTGGCCATAACCACCGACATGACCCAGAGCGATCAGGTACGAGCCTTGGCTGCCCATGCTGCCGAGTTTGGTCATGGTCGAATAGACATTTGGGTGAACAACGCGGGCGTAGGTGCGGTGGGCTGTTTCGAAGTCACACCGCTTGAAGCCCACGAGCAGGTCATCCAGACCGACTTGGTAGGTTACCTTCGAGGGGCCCATGTGGCGCTGCCGTACTTCAAGAAACAGGGCAGCGGCACGTTGATAAACACCTTGTCCCTGGGCAGCTGGGTGGCCCAACCCTATGCCGCAGCCTATTCGGCCAGCAAGTTCGGCTTGCGCGGGCTCACTGAGGCACTCAGGGGCGAGCTCACAGAATTCCCCAACATTCACGTCTGTGACATCTACCCAGCCGTGATGGATACCCCTGGCTTTCGTGATGGCGGTAACTACACCGGCCATGCGCTCAAACCACCAGGGCCCATCTACGATCCTGAGCTGGTAGCCAAGGCCATGGTGGCCTGCGCGATCTCACCTCGCGCAAGCACCACCGTCGGTGCAAGCGCCCGCCTCGCGCATTTGGCCAGCTATCTGGTGCCAGGGCTGCCGGCACTTTCTGGATGGCTTACTCGTTGGGGATTGGACCGCAGTCCTGGCGCACAGCAGTCCTCAGGCAATCTCTTCGAGCCGCCAAGTGGTCGGCGAAGTATCGAAGGTGGGTGGAGAATCCCAAAAGATAGAACCCCTTTGTTGCTGAGTGCAGCAGTTATCGGGCTCCTGGCTGGCTTCGTCATCACTCATGCCCAACGCCGACGCCGCTGAGCAATCACGAGGAGGAAGAGGGTCGGTTGTCCAGCTGGTACCGCCAGGGTTTCTGCCCAGCAGAAATCCTGGCGTTCTTTTGGCGATGGGATTGCTCTGCAGCCATCTCCATTTGTTTCTGATCACTGCCAGAGTCTCACCAGGGCACCCTGGGCTCCGCTCACAGGGTCCTGCTCGGGGCCTGGCACTCGGGCAATACGTGCCAGCGCCTGCTGGTGAGCACCCGTTTCTGGTCGCTGGATGACGTAATCTTCCTGCCCTTGCGGATAGGCACCCACGACCAGAAAGTCGTCGCTGGACGCCATGCAACGATGCCCCGTCCCTGCTGGCAAAACCAGAACATCACCCGCCTTGACCGTCAGCGCCTGACCCGCTGCACCGCCCAATATTATCCGAGCATGCCCGCGGGCAACGCCAAGCACCTCGTGCGCATTGGGGTGGAAATGGTGGTAATCGAAAATCCCGGCACGCCACAGCGGGGTCCATTGATGAGCGGCGAACAAGGTCTCGAACGCGCCGGCATTGTCATGCGCAGGCGCAAGTTGCAGTCGGTAGAGCAACACTGGGAAACGACTATTGGGCGTCGCGCCGTCATCCTCGAACCGCAGGACCTGCAGGGGCTGGGTGTTGCTGTCGATGGCAAACATGAGGGCATCCTGATCAGGTAGGCAATGTCCTTGAGAAGCCTGACCTATCCCGAGGTTCCTGCGGGCTGACCACGTACAACCTATTGAACTTGTTCGCGCTGGCAGTACCGCCACGCACCGCAACGTTCGCAGCACTGGCAGGTCAAGCCGGTGAATTCACCTTCAGGCATCACATGCCACAAACAGCCACGCAGCAGGCAGACAATGTGCATTTATCACCTCCATGGCCCGAAAACGCTGGGCTCCTATCGGTAGTGACTGCACCTGTGCATGAAGGTTTGGTTGAAATGCACTAGTGGTGCCGGCGGTGCTCGCCCAACCCACGCCGGCTGCCCCTGGTACAGGCAGCCGTAACCCACGGCCTCTATGTCCTTGCGCGGAAACTGCCGATCCGCCGCCTTGAGTTCCTGAAGGCAGGCGATGTCGGGCCGCTCGCGCTCCAACCAAGCCAGCAAAGCCGGCAGGCAGCTTCGGATTCCGTTGATGTTTGAAGGTGGCGATTTTCAGCGCTTTCATGCGTCCGGGTCGCTCACATGGGCCTTCACTGCATCCTCCAGCGCCCCCACGTGCGCTTGGTCGGCCAGCGCCTTGAGCGCCAGTCAGTCGTCCCAGTCGATGGCGCCGTCGTCTCGCAGGGCCTCGGCCGTGCGGATCAGTTCATGGTGGTAGGCATCCGGCGACTCGCGCCGGTAGCTGATGTCGTCGTACTGTGCGTACCAGGCCTCAAGCTCGGGGATGCTGCGTTCGATGCTCATGGGAACGTCCTCGCTTTACCATTAGAGGTCAGAGCCCTGGCATAGCGTGATGTTCAACTCCAGTGTGCGGCTCAGAAGCCAATGCGGGCAGCCCGGAGCCCCGAAGCGTCTTCACGGCTTTTTCACATGCAGTATGGGAGCGTTAGCTATCCCTACGTGTGATAGACCTTGCCCGCCTAGCAGCGGGCTTTCTTTTGCCCGACTTATCAGGTCTGGCTTGCACAATCGATAGCCAAAAAAAGCCCGCGCAGAAGGCGCGGGCCGCTCAGAGAGCAACACCCGCCCTGATCAGTTATCCAGCTCGTCTTTGATGATTTTCCCGTCGTGTGGATCGACCTGGAACTCATACTGCTTGCCGTCAGCTTTCATGCCCTCACCTTCCCAATGCCCATCATCGGCCTCGATCTTGGTGATCTGCGTGTAGCCAGCACCTTTCAAGGTGGCTTCGGCCTGATCCTTGGTAACCGTCCAATCTGCGCCGGGCTGATCCGCCCATGCTGTCGTGGCTCCCAAGGCCCCCACCAGAGCCAAGCCGGTGAACATTCGAGTCATCGCTTTCATCGCTAACGTCCTTTTTCATGGTATTTAACGATCCGACCGGCTCGATGACCTCGCCGTTCAGTTTGTGTCGGATGCCTATTCCGAGGCAGCGGGATCATCACGATGGACAAGCGCTGACAGATCTCGGGACAGCAAAGCAGCGGCTGTGGGCTTCAGCATGGTTGAGCTCAAGTCCTCCCAGCCGATCCACTTACACTCGACGATGCCTGTGCCAAGCGAAACACTGCATCCGTCAGCAAAATCGGTGGTGAAAATATGGTGGATAACCCCGCCAACCTCGAGGGTGCCCGCGGCGTTCAGGCGCGAGCAATGCAACGATAGCGCCTTCCAAAGCTCTCTGGCAGCAGCCACGATTGGGGCCTCACCTGTCGCAAGAAGGCCGCTTGGAAACTTCCATTTGGCGCCCTTCCTGCGAACCAGAAGAACCTGGTCATTGCGAGAACAGATAATCGTTACCTTTGCCCTGGTTGGGCGATGCTTGATGACGCTCATGAGGTATCGCACCTGGAGAATGGGCGACATCCTGAACGTTGACGTGGGCTTCCTTATGGTGATGACTCGCACGTTCGAGAAGGAGTTCCGGTCGCCTGTCCGGGCATAACCCCGAGGTCGTTTCGGGAATGATGGCTCGGGTGCACGTACGCCCCTTCAGCCATGCCCTGCGCACCTCGAACCTCGCCCTTCAGGGCTCGACTCGCGTCCCACATACCTTGATCCCGCTTCTGCATCGTTCGACCCGCTCGCGCTGTTCTGGCCGTTACGACGGGCACACTCGTAATCCGCCTCGGCGTAGGGCGGTTCAAGGCAAGCCGTGTCCTGCAATAGGTATCGTACAGGTCGAATCCTGCCCCAGAAGCTCCCGGGAAGCCGATTGGACGCGGGAAGATCTTTTTTTCCATGGGTACAGCGGGAACGACAACGAAACGTGTTTGACGGCGCTGAGAGACCAGTTGAACACACCGCCGCTGGTTGGGCTTGGCTTCGGGAAAAATCAGAGTGAAATCCAAGTGAGTTGCTTTGAGAACAGCGGTTGGTGTTACCTGTGGACAACGACCGCCGCTGAAATCCTGTGTTTGTAAAAGCTACGCAGCCTGTCTTACTGCAGGCTGCTGATCAGTCGCCAAGCGCCTTGCACGTTCCACGCCCCAGGCCAAGGCCCGAGTCATGGACTCGCCTGGTCGAGAGTCGAAGGCTTCTTCATGACGGGCCATTCCACAACCCGCATAGACCCCGATGAACATCTGAGTCTGGCCAACCCTTGAAAGCCTAACCTGCACGTCGATCGAGGTGTCGTCATCCAGTTTCTCGCCGTGAGACCGATGATGAAGCACTGGATCCGACCAATTCCAAAAAACATCACCTCGAATACGCATGCCGGCCTCCTACGACTTTAGTCTTATATTGTGAAACCTCACCATAGCCCATTAGCGCGACCATTCAGTGAAATCGCAATGATTTAGCGCGAATCAGGGATTTGGCTTTGGGCAAAGCCGTCTACGGTGACGGTTGGTACGACCATCATCAGGCACAGCGTTTAAGGATCACGCCGAACCCTGGAGGTCACCGAGCGCTCCGCTTCCACGCCTCATAACGTGCAAGCAGCGGCTGCACGCTGAGCCCGTGCAGCAAAATGCTCAACGCCACAACTGACAGCACCAGATTGCTGACTTCCACTGCAGAGCCCGGCAACAGGCCGTGATTGATGGCATAAAACAGATAGTAGAAGCTACCAATGCCTCGAATGCCGAACCACCCCAGCAGCCCACGCTGCCTCGCATCCAGCATTCCCCGGAACGGCATCAGCATGACGCTCAGAGGCCGGAGCACCAGGAACAGCGACCCGGCAATGATCAGAGCCCGCCAATCCCAATGGGCGACCAGCACAACGCCGAGCAAGGTCACTAGAAAGACCTCCAGCGCCCGTTCAACCAGGCTGCCAAATGCGAGCATGTCTCCCAGCATGATCCCGGCAGCCACCTGGGAATCATCAAGCCCTTGCACATCACCTTTTACGGCCAATTCTGGCGCCACGTGCTGGTGCCCCACCACTGGCTGCACCAGATGCTCCGCAGCCGGAGCATCCGGATTGGTAGACGTCTGCACTTCGGCCTGGCGCAGGCCCAGCCCAGCAGCAAAGACCGCCAGGAACCCATAGGCCTGGATCGACTCGGCGATCACGTAAGCGAGCGCGATCAGTGCCAGGGCCAGGTAGTCGTTGGGTGACACCGTACTGTCGTCGTTACGCAGGCGCAGGAACAGCGTGAGCTTGCCCAGACCACGCCCCATCCAGTAGCCGCACAGCAGGCCAGCAGTCACGGCCCATAACATGTCTTTGAGTAGCCAATCGCCCAGCCACGGCGCCCCTGTGTTCTGCTGAAGGAACAACCCGAGCATGACGAATGGAAAAGCCACCCCATCGTTCAGCCCGGCCTCGCCAGACAAGCTGAAACGAACAGCATCATCATCCTGGGCATCGACCACCTGTACCAGGGTCGCCAGGACTGGGTCAGTAGGCGCGAGAATAGCCCCGATCATTACCGAGATACCCCACCCCAGATTCAGGCCGTAGTGCGCCACCAGAGCTACGCCAGCGATGCAGATCACCATCACCGGCCCAGCCAGGTAGAAGGCCCCCCACCATCTGCGGTTACCCAAGGGCAGGCGCAGCTTCAGGCCGCTGAAGAACAGCGAAAACAACACGGCGACTTCGGTCAGATGCTCCATCCAGCCGCTCGACTGGGCGACATCAAGCTGGAGGAAGCTCAGCCCGGGCGAACCCAGCGCAATGCCTAGACCAAGGCATACCACCGAGGACGTAACAGGTATCCAACGCAAATAGGAAGATGAGAGCGCGAGTAGCAGCAAGACTGCGCCCAGCATGGCGAACCAGACAATAAAGGTCATGTGCGCAGGGGCCTGCAAAATAGGTATCGACTAAAATTCGACGTTTCGTCACTTCATGTCGTTCCGCTGCGCTTACTTCGTCCGCCTGACGCCCCGACAAAATGTAAAAAAAGATTTCCACTCATCGCCGTGGTCAGAGCTTTTAGACAGTTGTGGAGATGCAAAAAAATGAAATTCGCACAATTTTGCCAATGGCTTTCCAACCACGCGGGCAAGCCAAGCACTTTCCTGATCGCCGTGGTGTTGATCGCCATGTGGGCAGCCTCCGGGCCCTGGTTTCACTACAACGATACTTGGCAGCTCATCGTAAATACATCCACCACCATCATCACGTTTCTCATGGTGTTCCTCATCCAGAACACTCAAAATCGTGATAACGACATTATCCATGTGAAGCTGGACGAGCTGATCAGGGCTACCCAATCGGCACACCAGTCGGTGCTCGATCTCGAAGCGCTCGACAATCGGCAAATTCATAACCTACGCAAGGAATACCGAGCCATGGGCAGCCAGTGCGAAATCGATCCTGAAAAGCCCGCCGAGCAGCTGGTAGAGAATGCGGCCCGTGCCCATCAGGAAGCTGGCTAGCAACCAAAGATACAAGCCGTTAGTGCCCCCGACATTGATACCGAGGTCACGGGCGTTAATCGGGTTCAACCCTTTGTACGGCGCGGGTCAGCAGAGCGTGGATAGGTACGCTCCTCCTCAAGCGTACCGTCAGCCTTGTGAATCTTTACCGATGCGGTTTTGCCCTCAAAGAACTCCCGCAACGCGCTCACCAGTTCCTGCTTGGTTGCAGCTCGCTTCGAGGCCCTATCGGCGCCTGCTTTCTTCAGCTCCCAACCTTCCGAAGTCGGGCTGAGGTGATAGTTGTCCATCACATGCTCCTTCTACTCAGAGAGATTGGCCATCGTCTTCAATGTCTTCCTCAGCCTCTGCGGCATCCGTGGCATCAGCGTCATTCAAAGGCGGTGACGTAGGTTTTTCCGGATCGTTGATGAAAGGCACACCACTTGGGCCGTGCTCTTCATGACCTTCAGTTTTTGGTTGCATGACAAAGCCTCCAGTCAGTTGGGACAGCTGCAGGCCGCTAATCGCCCACACCCGTCCCGGAAAATTTTTCAACAGCGATAGGCGGCGCAATGAACTCCGGACCATCGCCTGCCAATCGCCACTTCACATTCTCGATCCCGTAGCGCTCGGCCATGGGCCGGCTGACCATCTTGATGTTCTGCTGACTGAATCTGGGAATGATGCCGACCCCTGCGTCGCAGCTTGCCCAATGCCAGGCAGCGGCGTTGTCCATTTTTTCCAGACGGATGATGAACGTTCGGCTTTCGTCATGAAGCGTGTAGTCGATTACGTACAGTTGCTGTCCAGCCACGTGAGTCTCTCCCTTTTCACTCATGCGTCTGTGAGGGGAGATGGACGAGAAAAATTCAATTGAAAAGCCAGGCGGCGAAATACGACGCGGAACCAGCGATTCATAAAATCGTCTTTGAACTTCGAGCTTGACAGATGGCCTCCTCTTTCAGGTCCATCGGAAAACGGAGACTCATCAATGAATGCACAACTGAGTGGCAAGCGCGTGGCCTTCCTGGTCACCGATGGTTTTGAACAAGTCGAACTGACCGGCCCGCGTAAAGCCCTGGAAAAAAATGGTGCCGTGGTCGACATCCTGAGTGACAAGGAAGGGACGGTACGCGGCTGGAACCATGACAAGCCCGCCGACGAATTTGCAGTGGATGCGACGTTCGACAGTGCCCACCTGGATCTCTACGACGCCCTTGTGCTGCCGGGCGGCGTGCAGAATTCCGACACCATCCGGCTGATACCCGGCGCTCAAAAGCTGGTGAAAAGCCATAACTCGGCAAGCAAGCCATTGGCGGTCATCTGCCACGGCGCCTGGCTGCTGGTGTCGACCGGCTTGGCCCAGGGCAAGCGGATGACCAGCTACAAGACGCTGCAGGACGATATTCGCAATGCAGGCGGTAACTGGGTTGATGAAGAAGTAGTGGTGGATGGCAACCTGATCACCAGCCGCAAACCGGACGATATTCCGGCCTTCAATGAGCAGTTGATCAAAGCCTTGGCTGACTGACCCTTTTCTGTGCAAACCGGCCCCCTTTTCAGGGGGCCATACTTTCGCGGAATAAGCGTTCTCACGCCAATTGGATGTAAACCGAATAGCTACCCAGCAGCAACCAGAACACCAGAAAGATCCATGGTGTACGTAGCGAGAACAGCAGCGACTTTCGATGCCCTGCTCGGGAAGTCTCAGCTTCGCAGAAAAGCGGCGACTCATCGTAAGCCAACCCCATCAGAGGCTCGCTGCGTAGCAAGTGGCTTTGCTTCAGCTGCCAGTGATCGATGATGTTGTACGCCGCCCGTATCCCAGGCCAGGCATTGAGCGAGCTCAGCACACCCAGCAATGCAAGGAATGCGGGCACGATCAGCGTAAACATTTCTCCCCATCCTTGATTGAGATTACCCATGGACGACACGAATGCAATGACCAGAAAGGATTGGGCAGCCAGGTAGGCGTCGGTACGGTTGGCCAGAATGCTGGTTTCGTACTGGATCTCACGCCGGTAGAAGTCCAGACGCTCTTTGGGGGAGCCGAACATCCTGGCGTTGTGTTCGCTGATTTCATGTTCCGGGGTCGTGGGGGTAATGATTCGAGGCACTTGTTCCTCCTGCAATGCGTCTCCCGGCGAGAAGATCGCGAGAGGGTCAGTTCGGTAGAACAAACGATGCAACCTGAAATTCAATTCGCATTCGAGTAGGGCACCGCTCGTCGTGCCAGGAGCACATTCAACCCAACGCACAGGCATCCGATGCTTCGAAACGGTAAGAGCGTTCTCAACTGCAGGAGCTTCTACCATGCGAGATTTCCCGACCCCGCCCTTTCCGTCCCAGCCGCAAAGCGTTCCGGGTTCACAACGCAAGATGGACCCCTACCCAGACTGTGGTGAGCAGTCGTATACCGGCCACAATCGCCTTGAAGGCAAGATTGCGCTGATCACCGGTGCTGACAGTGGCATCGGGCGAGCCGTCGCCATCGCCTATGCCCGCGAGGGTGCTGACGTTGCCATCGCGTACCTCAATGAGCATGAAGACGCGCAGGAAACCGCGCGCTGGGTCGAAGCTGCAGGCCGACAATGCCTCCTGCTGCCGGGCGACCTCGCGCAGAAACAACACTGCTACGACATCGTGGAACAGACCGTCGAACAGTTTGGGCGCATCGACATCCTGGTCAACAACGCTGCCTTCCAGATGGCTCATGAGACCCTGGAAGAAATTGACGATGATGAATGGGTGAAAACCTTCGACACCAACATCACGGCTATCTTCAGGATCTGCAAGGCAGCTCTGCCTTCCATGCCAAAGGGCAGCTCAATCATCAACACAAGCTCGGTCAATTCCGATGATCCATCGCCAAGCTTACTGGCCTATGCAACGACCAAGGGTGCCATTGCCAACTTCACGGCGGGTTTGGCTCAACTGCTAGGAAAGAAGGGAATACGGGTCAACAGCGTTGCGCCTGGCCCCATCTGGACCCCTTTGATCCCCGCCACCATGCCCGATGAGGCGGTTAAGAACTTTGGTTCCAGCTACCCCATGGGACGACCAGGGCAGCCGGTGGAAGTCGCGCCAATCTATGTGCTGCTGGGCTCCGATGAGGCCAGTTACATCAGTGGCTCACGGTACGCTGTCACCGGCGGTAAACCAATCCTCTGACGAAAAAGAGGCTCGCCCAGAAGGCGAGCCTCAGACCTGATTCTCGAGACGAAATCAGGGTTTGTGCTGCCCGTGATCACGTGCTGTTTTTTGCGCCGTAGAGTCATGAGATGTACCGGACGAGCCATCCGGACGATGAGCATCGTTATCGCGCTCCTCTTCGCCGCCAGACTTCGATTGTGAGCCTGGCTTCTTCTGCTGGACTTCTTTCGTCATGCTGCTCTCCTACCCTTTACTGTGTTCCGGGGAGGTCGGCCCGGTGCCGCGCTTGATGCCACGAGGCCCGGCCACGCCCCAGATGGCCAGCCCGACGATGGGCAGTACCACCAGTATCAACGACCACATCACTTTGGTCGCGTCAGACTTGTCGCTACGGAAAACGCTAACGATCGCCCATAGGTCAACCAGCAAGATGATTGCCGCTACGGCTATCCAGAAGTACGTGACAGGATCATTCATGATCGATTCTCCCTCTTTCCAGATGAATTGGCCGCATCGCTGACTCGATGACTGCCGGCCCTGTACACAAGGGAAGCCAGAGTGATGAGCAAAGTTCAGGCTAGATTTACTGCGTGGGATGGATGGACAAAGATGCGCTGAACCAATCATTGTTTGATTGCGTCCACCGCACATGAACAAGCGAGTCGATTCTCTTATGGCAAGTGAACCGGTACTGGCCGCCCTCGGCTATCTCAAAGACAACCAGTTGATCCTGACGACTGCGGAGTCGTGCACGGCAGGCTGCATGGTGGCTCTTCTGGCAGCGGTGCCCGGTACCGGAGAGGTGCTGGAAAGTGGCTATGTGGTCTACTCCCCCAGCGCCAAAAAGCGCTTGCTTGGCGTCAGCGCCCCAACCATCGAACGTTACGGCCTGACCAGCGAGGCAGTAGCGTGGGAAATGGCCCTGGGAGCGTTGAGAGACAGCGATGCCAATGTCGTGATCGCTACCACTGGCGTAGCTGGGCCTGGACCGGAATCTGGTGTACCGCCAGGCACAATGTGCTTTGCCTGGGCCTTTGCCGGCGAACCGGTAGCCGTATTTACCCGTACCCAACGGTTCTTCGGTGAGCGGGCTGATGTGATGCGCCAAGGGGCGCTGTTCGGGCTAACTCGGCTTGCCCACTACCATCAACGCTGGCTTCGCGGCGAGCGCGCCTGAGGGCAAGTGATCATGCCGGAAGACGAATGGGCGTCCAGGCGCAATCCTGTTCAAGAAGACATGTCGATGCAACAACGCGTCTGGCGCTTCGAGCGCGTTGGCTGGTATCTGCTCGTCATTGTCGTCCTGCTCGCCTTGGCAGGGCTCTTTGGCAACGGCCCGCTCAGTGATGCTGAAGTGGTAAGCCAGGATGGTCGTGTCAAAGTCGAGTATCAGCGCCTCAGTCGCAGCGGCACGACCGACAACCTCTACATAACGGTTCGAGGAGAGCCCGGTCAGCCGGTCAAGGTAGAGCTTGAGGGCTCTTTACTGCGCGCAGCCAGTATCGAGACGATGCAGCCGGAACCGCAACTTTCGATGTCGCATGGCCTTGCCCTGTTGCTGCAACTGGGTACCAGCAAAGACGGCGTGGCCACCTTGTACCTGACGCTTCGAAGTGATCACGTGGGTACCTTGGAGGGCGTCGTCAGGACAGGCCCCCAAAGCGCTGTCCACTTTTCTACATTCCTCTACCCATAGGGACGCGTCATGGATTCGATACTCCGCGCAGCCGGGATGTATGTGGCCCTCATGGTGCTGTTCCGCATAGCCGGACGCCGCTCACTGGCTGACCTGACCACCTTCGACTTCGTCTTGCTGCTGATCATTGGGGAGGCGACTCAGCAGGCACTGCTGGGTGAAGACTTTTCATTCACCAACGCCATGCTGGTCATTGCTACGCTGATCGTCCTCGATGTTGGGCTGTCGTTGGCAAAGCTTAACTCCAAGCCCTTGGCGCGGCTTCTGGATGGGCACGCTACCTTGATCGTGGAGAACGGGCAATTTCTGCATCATCGAATGCGCCGCGCGCGCCTCACGGAAGACGACATTCTCGAGTCGGCAAGGAACAGCCAAGGTATTGAAAACATCCAGCAGGTCAAATTTGCCATCGTCGAGCGCAATGGCAAGATCTCGATCATTCCCGCCGATTAGAGCCTCAATATCGCCTGACCATGATCAATGCTGGGAACTGGCATCACATGGCGCCGGGACACAAGCCATTCCCGCATCCGCTCGGTATCGAAAATCTGACCCTCTTCCATCATTAGCAGAATGAGCGACTGGGACATCCGGTAGCAACCGCATAGAGAGCAGCTTCGCTCTTCCCAGCCACTGGTACATTCGACGGACTCAGCCTGTCCGGCGCAGATCAAACAACTCATACAAGCCCCCTGTTGTTCTTGTTCAGTCGAGGGTGGTCATAGGGATCAAATAGATCCCATGTCTCTCGCTTTGTATGAGATTCCCATGACAATCCTAAATTCCCTCCATTTTCTCTGCCCCAACCAGGCGCTCTACAAGTGTGTCCCACACAGTACCAGACACCTGGGGAGGGTCGAGATGAACCGCTGGTGATACAGCCATTGAACTTAATCGATGAACGAATCGATGGCTCACACAGGGAATGGTGTCAGTGGTCTAAGGGCCTTGTCTACGACGGGCCTTACAAGCACTTGTTAGTCCGGAACGTTTTGGCCCTCAGCTGCTACTGTCCTCTCCCAGTGGTTCGATGACGGCAGCCACTTCATCACTGCCTGAGCGAACTGGTGGGAGCAAAAATTACGACAATCTATTCGCCTGGATCCGTGATG
Organism: Pseudomonas sp. SMN11; assembly: GCF_052041945.1. Classification (NCBI taxonomy): domain Bacteria; kingdom Pseudomonadati; phylum Pseudomonadota; class Gammaproteobacteria; order Pseudomonadales; family Pseudomonadaceae; genus Pseudomonas; species Pseudomonas sp. SMN11. The sequence continues at coordinate 132,331 of NZ_JBKGGW010000009.1, forward strand.
CCGGCTACACCATCGAAGCGTTCCTGAGCATCGGCGCACAGCCGGAAGCCAAGGCTGCCTTCACCTGGTTGCTGCGTAGGCTGGATGAACATGGGCCACGAGTGTTTTACACCCTGGACGGGGCAACAGGCGATTGCGTGCGCCCGGTCGACCTCCCTGGCTACAAGAATTCGCCTCCCGGCGTCGGCAACGATGCCCGTGATCAGCTGCAACATCGTGCACGAACCGCGCACGCAGAAGCATTGCGGGGGCTATCGCGGGGGGGGTAGGTATCTACTCGGAAATGATCGACCCGAATTCCGGCCAATACCTTGGCAACCTTCCGCAGGGCCTGACCCACTTGGCTGCTCTTCGGCAGCGCTGGCCATCGGAGGCTACCTCCCTGATCGATGATGCCAATCTTCGTGAGCGTTGTCGTCGATATGGGTGGGTGTCAAACGGGATGGTAGTCCGCGCCGGCAATGGCTTTGAGAAAGGCCCGGTCGGCGAGCCGCCGCAGATCTCGCCATTCGCACCAGTCGATAAGCTCCAAGCGGTCCATCTCGTCGACCTGGCGAAGCAACTCTTCGTAGTGGCTACTTGGGCAATCACGCCTGCGCTCGACATCGTCATACAGCGCAAACCAACGGTTCACAGCAGCCAGACGACGCTGCTCCTGGGTGATCTGCCGGGTGATCGCGTTCATGTCGCCAGCCCTCGCACGCTTTGACTGTCGAGCCCGCAGCCGCGGCTAGGTTCACTTGCAAAAGGTCAGCGGTAGGACAGCCTCGCAGCCTCAACCCACGCCGGTCGGGCCATCGAGGACTTGCCTTACCCTGCGGGCAAGGTCGTGGGGTTGGCAGGGTTTGGAAATGACCTCAAACTCAGAACCGCCGATATCCGTGCGTTCTATCGAGTTTTCCGCGTAACCGGTGGTCAGCAGCACCTTGATCTGCGGTTGCAGGCGGCGCACCTCTCGGGCGAGCATGACCCCATTCATCCCGCCGGGCATGATCAGGTCGCTGAACAACAGGTCGTAGCGCTCCCCTGCCTGTATCAGCTTCAAGGCCTCACGCGCGTTGAGCACCATGTCGGCGGCATAGCCGTAGTCCTCCAATACCATCTTGGCCAGTTCCGCGACATCCGGCCGGTCTTCGACGATGAGGATGCGCTCGGTACCGGCGCTACGCTCAGCCGCCTTCATGGGCTTTTGCTGGGCGATACTAGCCTCGTCTACCGGGAAGTACAGGCGCAGCGTCGTGCCCTCGCCCTCTTCGGTATAGATGCGCGCTGCCCCTCCGGACTGCTTGGCAAAGCCGTACACCATCGACAAGCCCAGGCCGGAGCCTTTGCCCTCCTCCTTGGTGGTAAAGAAAGGATCCATTACCCGGTCACGGATACTGGCCGGCATGCCAATACCATTGTCGGTGACCGACAAGCTCACATAGCTCCCAGGCAACAGGCCATCGAAAGAAAGGTTGATGTCGTGGACCTGGACATTACGGGTTTGAAGGAACACGCGCGGGCGCTTGCGTCCGATGAGCGCGTCCCGTGCATTCATGAAAATATTGAGTAACGCCACTTCGGCCTGCGTTGCATCGATGCGGCAATTTCGCAGGTTTGTTTCAAGGTCGAACTCCACCACCACCTCGGCACCAAAGGTACGCTCCATCAACGGCCGCACATCATCGACCAGGTGATTAAGATTAAGGACCCGCCCATGCAGCTTCTGCTTGCGGGCGAAAGCCAGCAACTGCTTGGTCAAGGTACTGGCGCGCTCAACCGCCGTCTGGGCGTGGCCGACACTGCGCCGGACCCGGTTGAGATCGAGTTGGGATTTGTCTGCTTCGCTCGCGATCAAACCAAGATATCCCCCCATGACCTGCAGTAGATTGTTGAAATCGTGGGCAATCCCCCCCGTCAGTTGCCCCAACGCTTCCATCTTCTGCGCCTGGCGCAGTGCGTCTTCAGCATCACGCCGACGGCTGACGTCCAATTGCGAGGCGAAGTAGTAAACAAGGTCGCCGCGCTCGTTGAAAATGGGGGATATGAACAGCGCATTCCAGAAACTGGAGCCGTCCTTGCGATAGTTGAGAATTTCAGTGGCAATATCGACACGTTGTGCGATGGAATCGCGTAGGGTTTCTACGATCGAAGCGTCGGTCTCAGGGCCCTGCAAGAAGCGACAATTGCGTCCGATGATCTCCTCAAGGCCATAGCCAGTCATTTCCAGGAACGCCCGATTGGCGAAAATGATAGGGTTGTCGTCACGGTTGGGGTCGGTGACGAGCATTGGCATGCGGGTAGTTTCCACGGCTGCGAAAAACATGTCGTGCGGCAGCTGAGTGATGTCGCCTGATGCCTGGTTACTGACGCGCGCCTTTTTGCTGGTCACGCTGACCTCCTTGATAACTGTGATACTGACCGATCTGCACAGCGGTAACAGGTAAGTTGCTCGCCCTTCACCGTTGCGCTTGAAACTTTGATCGGCGCAGTACTGTCGACTCGCTCTCGCTTCGCTTAGTTTCACCCTCTGTTATTTGCCTTTGAATTTTTGCCTGGCAGGCTGCTGTACACCAACGGGACGGGTATGGATATCGGAAAGCGCAACAACGTGAACCTTTCGGGCAACGGCAGCGCGACACTGATTTTTTCGCACGGTTTTGGCTGTGACCAATCCATGTGGAATTACCTGCTGCCCCATTTTCAAACGCGTTTCCGGCAGGTCACCTATGATCTGGTGGGTGCTGGCCGCTCGGACCTGACGGCCTATGATCGCGAAAAGTACGATACGCTCGCAGGTTATGCCGCTGACCTGAACGAAGTCATCACCGCGTTCGCCGAAGGCGCCGTCATACTGGTAGGCCACTCGGTCAGCGCGATGATCGGCGTACTGGCCGACCGTTTGCACCCTGGGCGCATCGCCGCGCACGTCATGGTCGGCCCCTCGCCGTGTTATATCGACTCGGGTGACTACCAGGGCGGCTTCAAGGAGCAAGACATTCACGCCCTGCTCGACACCCTCGACAGCAATTACCTGGGCTGGTCCAGCAGCATGGCCCCGGTCATCATGGGTGCCCCTGGACAGCCGGCGCTCAGCGAGGAGCTGACCAACAGCTTCTGCCGCACAGACCCGGAAATTGCCCGGCAATTCGCCCGAGTGACCTTTCTGTCGGACAACCGCCGGGACGTCAGCGGCCTGCAGACACCGACGTTGATCCTGCAATCCAGCGAAGACCTGATCGCACCCCTGGCGGTGGGCCAGTACCTGCACAGGGTGCTGGCGCACAGCCAGCTGTGCCTGATTGATAACATCGGCCACTGCCCGCACATAAGTGTGCCCAGCGCCTGCGCAGCCGCCATGGACGCGTTCCTGGCGACCTGGGTTGACAGCCATGAGTAAAGCGGCGCTGCCCGATGCCGACGCGCTGTTCGAGCAGGCGCCTTGCGGGCTGGTGATCACCACCGAAGAGGGGACCATCCTGCGCAGCAACCAGACATTCGGCAACTGGCTCGGCCATGCACCGACACAATTGCTGGCAAGGCGCTTCCAGGACCTGCTCACCGTTGGCGGTCGGATCTTTCATCAGACGCACTGGGCGCCGCTGATGAAAATGCAAGGTTCCGTCGCGGAAGTTAAGCTCGATCTGCTGCACAGCCAGGGTCATGTCATCACCATGCTGCTAAATGGTGTTCGCCGCGAGCGACCTGAAGGCGTGTATTACGAGCTGGCACTGTTTGGCACGATCGAGCGGGATCGCTATGAGCGCGAGTTGCTTGCCGCGCGCCGCCGTGCCGAAGAGCTACTGACTCAGACAACCGCTGCCGAGGCCGCGTTGAAACAGGCCAAGGTCGAATTGGCTGCGGCTTACAAGGACGCCCAACGACGCGCGGCATTTGCCGAGCAAATGGTGGCCGTTGCCAGCCATGATCTGAAAAATCCGCTGACCGCGATCAGGATGGCCGCACAGTTGCTGGAGCGCGGTGAGCGCAGTGACAAGGAGCGGCGCTTGCTGGGGAGTATCAACAGTTCCTCCGAACGCGCCCAACGCATGATCGCCGACCTGCTCGACTTCGCCTCGGTGCGCATCGGCCAAGGTATCGCCATTCGTCAGCGTTCAGTGAACCTGTTGAAGACCGTGGACCAATGTGTGAGTGAACTCAGGGTTGCCTTCCCCCACGCCCCAATTCGTCACTTGTCCCGATGCTCTGGCTCAGTCGAGCTCGATCCGGACCGTTTGCAACAGATGATCGGCAACCTGGTGGCCAATAGCGTCGCCTACGGCGACCTGCATCACCCCATCACGCTGACTACCGAGCTGGTAGATGGCGCGGCGCACGTTGCCGTGCACAACCATGGCACTTGCATCCCCGAGTCGTTGATTCCCAAGCTGTTCGAGCCCATGACTCGTGCCAGCGACCGTGATGACCCGGTACGGTCAGTGGGGCTCGGCCTTTTCATAGTGCGGGAAATCACCGAGGCTCATGGGGGCACGATCACCGTGGTTTCAAATGCGGCCTGCGGAACCACCTTCACACTGCGGCTACCTGCCAACCAGGCCGAGGACAGGTATTGCTAGCAGCAACAAGGCCTATCACTTTCGAAGCACCCTCCTCGTCACTGCAGAACTCACATCATCTGCATTGAACCCTTGCGTTTGTAGCCTACTCCACACAGAGCAACCGTGATTTTCCCAGCCCCTGAGGAGGTGTCCCATGAACGCAATCGAACTGCTGATCCAGGACCATCAACTGGTGAAGAAACTGCTCGAAGAACTGTCTTCTACCACCGAGCGCGCCGTGAAGAAACGCGCCGAACTGCTCGAACGCATCAAGCAGGAAGTGAGCATCCATACGGCTTTGGAAGAAGAGATCCTGTACCCCGCGATCAAGCAGGCCGGCGGCAAGGAAGAAGCGAAGATGTATTACGAGGCCAAGGAGGAACACCGCACGGTCGACTCGCTGGTCATTCCCGACCTGCTACAAACCGAGACCGGCACCGTGGAGTTCGCCGGTAGGGTCAAGGTGATGAAAGAGTTGCTGGAGCACCATATCGAGGAAGAAGAAAGCGAGCTGTTCCCCACAGCTCGGAAGCTGCTGGGCAAGCAGGAACTTGAAGACATGGGCCAGGCCATGGAAGCTCAAAAGAAACTGCTCAAGGGCGAACAGCGCGCCGCCTGATTGCCTTACCGCCAGCGCGCCCAACCGGGCGCGCTGGTCCGGATTTACTGGGTGGGCGACTCGGTGTTGACCATCGGCGGCACCGGCGCGAGCGGGAACGCCCTCCGCTGCTCGCGGCGCCGGGCGAAAGGCCTTGCCGCCAGTGGCTCCAGACGCTGCGGTTGGCCGGTTTCCAACGCGCGCTGAATCGCCACTATCACCCGTACATCACGCCAACCCTCGTCGCCGTCAGGCTCCGGCGCCTCGTTGCGCAGTATGCAATCGGAAAAGTAAGCCGTTTCTCCGGCGAAGTGATCGACGACCGGGTTCACGTGGACACGGGTTTCGCCGTCAATGGTCGCCCGGTAACTGATCGCCACCCCTTCCCCGTACCCAAAGCATGGCGAGGCTTCGATCTCGCCCTTGCTCCCCAGCAACTGAAAGCGCTCGGTATCCGGCAGGGTGTAGCTGACAGTGAACTGTGCCAGGCGCTCATCGGGGAAGCGCAGGCTGACAGTAACCGTGTCCCAGGTGTCGATGCTGCTGCCCAGTGAGTGCACACCCACCGCAGCTACCTCTATGGGCTCGGCATTGAACAGCTGGCGAACCATGTTCAGTGGGTACGGCCCCATGTCTGCCACAGGGCCTGCGCCGAAGCCGTTCTGCGCCCGGTGGTTGCCGGGCTTGACCCGCTGGGTGAAGGTCGAGGTGAATAGCCGCGGCTCACCGAAATTGCCGGCATGCACCCGCTCGATCATGTCCAGGGTGCCGGGTTCGGAGTGGAGGCGGTAGGCGATCATCAGCCTGGCGCCTGTTCGCCGGGAAGCCTCTATCATCGCTTGGCAGTCGGTTTCGTTGGTGGCCATGGGTTTTTCCAACAGCACATGGATGCCCGCCTCCAGCGCAGGAATCACGAACTCGCGGTGGCGAAAATTCGGCGTGGCAACGTACACCGCATCCACCTCGCCCGAGCCGAGCAGCGCCGCGTAATCTTCGTAAGCATAGGCCTTGAGCCCGTACCGGTCGGCCAGTGCCGTCGCCTTCTGCGGGTCCCCCGTGACCAGCGCGGTCATTACCGAATTCTCAGTCTGACCGATACCGGGCATGAACGCGCCTTGGGAAATCGAGCCGCCGGCCACTACGCCATAGCGGACCTTGCCTGCTGCATTGGGCATGAAACCCCTCCTTGTGGTGAAAATGATTGAGCATTTCAGTTACCAGAGTGGGCAGGTCTTACCGCCGTGAGGTTCCATAAATCTGGCCACCGTGAGTATCGGCCAAGCGTTGTGAACCTGCGTACGCGCTCGTCAGTCCCACATCGAAACGCAATCGGTTTGGGTATCGCTGGATGAATGACTGGATCGACTTTCTCGAATGGCCCGCCATGGTCCTGACCGTATTGGCCGCCTGGTGCATCGGCTCAAGGCGCCCAGGCAGACGCAAGCTGGGTTTCTGCTGCTTCATCGCCAGCAATGTGCTGTGGGGGGTGTGGGGATGGCAGGCACAGGCCTGGGCGCTGATCATCCTGCAGGTCTGCCTGTGCGTCATGAACCTGCGAGGCTGGAAGAAAAACAGGGTGATGGAGCCGGGTTGAATGGGTCGTGCTTATGTGCGCCGCAAAGTGTGGCGTCGAGGCCGTTCGTTCCACCCGTCACCGCCATCGCACGGGTCACCGCGCGGGCAGGACAAAGTATGGTGAACATCCCAAAGGAGCTGCACCATGAAGATCATCAAACCCCACTCGTTACTATTGGCACTGTGTCTTGGCGCGAGTGCGCCGCTTGTGCTGGCAGCCGCTGACATGAACGACCAACGCGTTCCAGGCACGCAAACGCAAGACAGCGGCCACATGAATGGCAATGGCGGACCCACAGGTTCAGGCACGCCTGGAGATGGCATGGGTACCGGCTCTGGCGGTACCGATAGCAACGGCACCGACAATACCGGGGGTGATGGCACCACCAACGGCTCAGGGACTGGGGCCGGAAGCGGCAACGGTACCGGGACGAACTCAGGGGGTGGCAACGGCGGTTCGAGCGGCTCTGGCGCTGGTGGCTCGAGCGGAGGCGGTTCAGGTGGTTAAAGCCTGAGTGCCCCATTCGTCAGGAGAAAGTGCCATGGGCGTCGCACGGTCAGGGCGCCCACTATAACCCTGACGGAGACCGCCGAATGGATCGCCCAGAGGCGTCAAATCAGTTAAATTCCCCCTTGGGTGAAGACTCTTCTTGTTGACGATTTGTTCAACGGTACAGGCACAACGGGTAGCCGATCTTCGGCGGCGCCGTGTATGGACGCCTCGGGCACGCCCTCAGATTGAGCGCTGGTTCATACGGGAAGAAAGCTGCTCGGCGTTTTCCTTGCGCTCCGAATAGCGATCCACCAGGAACGCCTGATGGTCGCGCAGCAGGACGGTGAACTTCACCAGCTCCTCCATCACATCCACCACGCGGTCGTAGTACGGTGAAGGCTTCATGCGCCCGGCGTCGTCGAATTCCAGGTAGGCCTTGGGGACCGAAGACTGGTTCGGGATGGTGAACATGCGCATCCAGCGGCCAAGCATACGCAGCTGGTTGACCACGTTGAATGACTGCGAGCCGCCACACACCTGCATGACTGCCAGGGTCTTGCCTTGGGTGGGGCGCAAGGCGCCAAGCGCCAGGGGAACCCAATCGATCTGCGCCTTGAACACGGCAGACATTGCGCCATGGCGCTCAGGCGAGCACCAGACCTGGCCTTCCGACCACTGCACCAGATCACGCAGCTCCTGCACCTTGGGATGCTCCACCGGCACGTCGTCAGGTAGCGGCAGGCCTGAGGGATTGAAGATGCGCGTCTCGGCGCCGAAGTGCTCCAGCAGGCGCGCTGCTTCTTCCACCAGCAGGCGGCTGAAGGAGCGTTCGCGAGTCGATCCGTAAAGCAACAGAATGCGTGGTTTGTGCTCGCTGGAGCGAGTTTCGGCTGGCGACGCATCGAACAGCGCGAGGTCGAGATTAGGCAATTGCTCGGACATGTTTCCTCCTGCTCAAAGCGTACCAATGCGATCCAGCTCATGTTTGAGCTGATCGGGGGCGAGGTGATCGAAAGGCAGTGCGAAGAAGGCCTGGCAGCGAGCGTCGATGCGTGCCAGCGTGGCGCGAAATGCTGCGTCGACCGACGCTTCGTCACCCACGACATCGGACGGATCCTCCAGGCCCCAATGCGACTTCAGCGCCGGGCCGAAATACACCGGGCAAGCTTCGCCGGCTGCCTTGTCGCAAACGGTGATGACGATGTCGGGAGGGCAACCCTCGAACGCGTCATTGCCCTTGCTGCTCAGCCCATCCGTCGAGATGCCGGCCTGCTGCAAGGTGGTCAGGCTGCGAGGCAACACTTGGCCTTTTGGGAAACTGCCGGAACTGACGGCTTTAAATCCGTGTGGCGCAAGGTGATTGAACATGGCCTCGGAAAGGATGCTGCGGCAGCTGTTGGCCGTGCACATGAACAGGACTCGCATGGTGGCTCCTCCGCTTCGTGGCGGATGTCAGAGGCTCAGGCGCAATGCCAAAGCCGAAAGGGTGATCAACAGAACCGGCAGCGTCAGCAGGATGCCAACCTTGAAGTAGTAACCCCAGGTTATGCGCATGCCCTTGCGCTCCAGCACGTGTAGCCAGAGCAGCGTGGCAAGGCTGCCGATGGGGGTGATTTTCGGGCCGAGGTCGCAGCCGATGACGTTGGCGTAGATCATCGCCTCGCGCACCAGCCCTTGCGCTTCGCTGGCCTGGATCGACAAGGCGCCGACCAGCACGCTGGGCATATTGTTCATGACCGAGGACAGCAAGGCAGCAACCAGCCCGGTGCCAAGGGCGGCACTCCACAGCCCTTGCTGCGCAAGACGGTCGAGCAGATGGGTGAGCAGATCAGTGAGGCCCGCGTTCTTCAGCCCGTAGACCACCAGATACATGCCAAGAGAGAAGATCACCACCTGCCAGGGCGCTTCGCGCAGCACACGACGGGTCGAGATGCGATGGCCGCGAGCGGCGACGGCAAAGAGGACCGCCGCACAAGCTGCGGCTACTGCACTGATCGGGATACCCAGTGGTTCCAGAGCAAACAGGCCGATCAGCAGCACCAGCAGTACCCAGCCACCGACCTTGAAGGTAGCGCGGTCATGAATCGCCTCGTTTGGCGTCTTCAGGGCCGCGACTGTGTACTGCTTCGGTATGTCACGGCGGAAATACAGGAACAGCACCAGCAAGGTGGCGGCCACGCTGGCCAGGTTCACCGGCACCATCACCGAGGCGTATTCGCTGAAGCCCAGCCTGAAGTAGTCGGCCGAGACGATGTTCACCAGGTTGGAAACCACCAGCGGCAGGCTCGCGGTGTCGGCGATGAAGCCGGCCGCCATGACGAAGGCCAGTGTCGCGGCGGGCGAAAAACGTAGCGCGAGTAGCATCGACATGACGATGGGCGTAAGGATCAGCGCCGCACCATCGTTGGCGAACAGCGCCGACACGGCCGCACCGAGCAGTACGCAGAAGGCGAACAGGCGGTAGCCGCTGCCGTTTGCCCAGCGCGCCACGTGCAGCGCGGCCCATTCGAAGAAGCCGGCCTCGTCCAGCAGCAAGCTGATGATGATGACCGCAATGAAAGTGGCGGTGGCGTTCCAGACAATGGCCCACACGGTTGGAATGTCGTGCATGGACACTGCACCAAACGCCAGGGCAATGACTGCACCCAGTGCGGCGCTCCAGCCGACTCCAAGCCCTTTGGGCTGCCAGATGACCAGCGTGAGGGTGAACACAAAGACAGCAATGGCGACCAGCATGAAAATCTCGCTCGCTTGGTGATGATCAGCAGCAGGCGGAGTCACGGACGGGACGGCCATCCATGTTCTGCAGCCGAAGGGTGTTGTCAGCCAACCATTGCGAATTGGCCTGCAAGGTTACCTGCAGCATCTCGTGTACCCAGGTGGGCAACTCCGGATTAAGGCGGTAGTACACCCATTGCCCCTGACGGCGGTCCAGCAGCATGCCATTGCTGCGCAGTTGGGCGAGGTGGCGGCTGATCTTCGGCTGGCTGTCGTTCAAAGCGCACATCAGTTCGCAGACGCAGAGTTCTCCCAGACTGGCGATGAGCAGGATAGCGCGAGCACGTGTCTCGTCGGACAGGCTCTTGAAAACTTCAGGCGGGGTGACCATGGCAACACCAAAGCATATGGGTAGGCGAATATACGCATTTCCATATATTGTGTGCAAGCAAGTCTGGGCTGAACCGACGCCTCTGTCACTGCGGCGCACTTCTACCAGGCAGCATGCGTTTGAGGGTGTTGTCCTTGATCAGATAATGGTGTGTCAGCCCTGCGCAAGCATGAAGCCCGATCAGCGCGTAGCCTGCATTACCCAACAGTTCATGCCACTCCTTCAGCGTCCTCGCCAGTGCAGGGTCCACAGACAGCGGCGACGGGAGGCTGATGCCCCAGTACGGCAGGGGTTTACCGCCAGCAGCCAACATCAACCAGGCCAACAGCGGCGTCGCAATCATCAAACCATACAGCACCAGATGAGTGATGTTGGCCATCGCCACCTGCCAGGCTGGCGGCTCGGGTACGATAGGTGGCCGGGGAGCGAGCCGCCCCAGCAGGCGTACCCAGACCAACGCAAATACAACAATCCCCAGCAATGCATGGCCTCCTAGCAAAGGGCCTTTGATCACGTGCCCCTTGGGTAACGCACTGCGCAATTCGACACAGGCATAAATGCCGACGAACAGTACGACCATGCTCCAATGCATGATGATTGACAGGCGACCATAGCGGTCAACTCTTGATTCGCGCTGCATGTTCATGACCTCAGATAACTGAAAGAGTTATCCGTCGCCACCTGGCATCCTTCAATGAAGAGGCCTGCCCCGGCAACCGGACAGCGCCACCTTGCCCACTCAAGCTTAAGGCAGTCTGAAGTGACCCATGCCGGTTGCCTCAGGCCAAAGGCAGCGACAAGGTGGCAGCCAGTCCACCACTGACTCGGTTCTGTAGATGCACCCGCCCGCCAAGGCGGTCAATGATGGTAGCCACGATAGACAACCCCAGGCCGGCACCATTGGGGCTGTTACGGCTATAGAACCGCTCGAATACACGCGATAGCTCAGCCTCATCGATACCCGGCCCCTCATCCTCGACGATCAGTTCGAAACGATTCTCCAGGCGCCTGAGCAGCACCGTGATGCGCCCGCCTGCAGGCGAATGTTCCACCGCATTGGAAACCAGGTTCTGCAGCGCGATCGTCAACGCGCCAGCATCGATGGCCAGGTGATGATCACCGGCACCGATATCCAGCGAAGGCTCCAGACCACGGTCAAGTATCCACGGGGTCAGTTCGGCCAAGGTATCGGTAACGACCTCGGCCAGGTCCACCTTGGCATTGGCGCGCGGGCCCAGGCGGGGCTCGACGCGAGCCAGCGTCAGCAACTGGTTGACCACGCGGGTCAGCCGATCGACCCCGCCGATGAGAAAGCCCAACGCCTTGTGACGCTCGGCTTCCTGACTGGCCTCCAGTGCGTTCTGCGCGTGCACGCGCAGCACCGCCAGCGGCGTGCGCATCTCATGGGCGGCGTCGGCAATGAAACGATGCTCACGCCGCAGCAGGTCATCGATCTGGGCCAGCAGGCGATTGATGGCCGCCTGCATCGGCTCGAGCTCCGAAGGCAGCGGTACCAGTTGCAGCGGTTCCAGAGAATCGGCGTGCCGCCCGCGGATGACATTGGCCATGTTCTGCAAGGGCCGCAGCCCCCAACCGATAGCGGCCCAGACCAACAGCACCAGGGCCAGGCTGCCGAGCAGGAACGGGAACAAGGTGTGCCGAACGATCCGGTCGATCAGGTCGTAACGCACATCGTCACGCTCACCGACCCAGATCACCCAGTTTTTTTCCGGCACCGGCAAAACGAAACCCCGCCATTGCTTGTCGCCGCTGGAAAAATCATAGAAACCCGGTGCACTCGGCAACGGATCAAGGCGGGGCGCACTCGGTGTATGCACCAGCAACACACCACCCTGCCCCCAGACTTGAAATGCCAGCTTGCTTTCGTAGGGGTGCCCGACCCGATGACGCCCCGCCTGCCCCAATGCTTCGTTGAAAGCCCGGTACATCGCGTCACGCGCGTCATCCTGCACAGGCATGTTCATGATGCCCTGCAGCAAACGCGCATTTTGCGCGAGGTGCGCGTCATACACCTCATTAATCTCATGACGACTGTCGTGGTAGTTGTAGAGCGCCAGCAGGCAAGTCCCGATCAACAGCAACAACATGACCCGCCACAGCGTCCGTTGACGCAGCGAGCTCACACCTTGCCCTCGACCAGGTAGCCGATACCGCGCACCGTGCGGATCAGGCCGTTGAAGAGCTTCTTGCGCAGGTGGTAGATGTTCACCTCCAGCGTATTGCTCTCGGGCTCCTCTTCCCAACCATACAACAGCTGGGTCAGGCGTTCCCGTGTGAAGACCTTGCCCGGTTGCGCCAACAACTCATGCAACAGCCGGTATTCCTTGGCGGTCAGAATAACTTCGTGACCGTTGTAGTGCACTTGCTGCGTGGCAGGGTCAAGGCTGACACCGGCATGTTCGATCAGCACCGTTGCCCGCCCGGCGCTTCGCCGCAGCAAGGCACGCAAACGGGCCTTCAACTCGTTGAGGTCGAAAGGCTTCATCAGGTAATCATCGGCACCTGCATCCAGCCCGGTGATGCGGTCATCGAGGGCGTCCCGCGCGGTGAGGATCAACACCGGCAGACTATTGCCCCCTGCCCTCACGCGCCGCAGCAGTTCGATGCCATCCATGCGCGGCAAGCCGAGATCCAGAATGGCCAGGTCGAACGCTTCATATTGCAAGGCATGCAAGCCACTCACACCATCGCGCAGCCAGTCGAGCGTGTAGCCCGCCTGACGCAAGCCGTCGCAGATGCCCTCACCCAAGGCGATTTCGTCCTCTATCAGCAGTAGCCGCATATTCAATCCTGTTTGTCCTTGATCGCCTTGAGTAAAGCATCGATATCGGCGCGCCGGCCCTGGTCTGCCAGTTCGCGCCCCGGCCGAGCCGGTGCCTGCAGGGCCTTCTGCAAGGCCGCGGTGGCTTCAGCGTAGCGTTTCTGCCGGTATAGATGATCGGCCCAGAAATAGTTGCTGTCGATCCCGTTGGGGTTGATCTGCAAGGCTTTGCGCAGCATCTTGTCGGCCATTTCAGTATCACCAAAACCGATCGGCCAGCCTGGCACCTGGTCGTAGAGCGTGCCCAAACTGGTGTAGGCCGAACCTTGCAGGGCGTTGGGGTCCAGCTTCATGGCCTGTTCGAGGCTGGCCTTGGCGGCCTTGACCTTGCCCAGCGCGCCCAGGCCACCGATGGCGCCCGCCCAGCTGCTGTGGATGATGCCCTCCCAGATCAAGGGCTCAGGCGTGCCGGGGTATTGATGAACGAACGCCGTCGCATCACCCGCCAGTTTTTCGAAGGCGTCGGCACGTTTGTCCTTGGATACCTGGTACTGGATCTGCGCCCAGCGCTGTTGCAGGTCACTCAGGTGCTGCGTGCCTGCCGTATCCAGTGCCCAGGTGAAGGGGGCGAATGCCAGCAGGCTGGCGAGAAACAGACGCTTCATTTGCTCGACTCCTTGGTATGGCTACCGATGTAGCGGCGAATAACGGGCAGCTGCTTGCGCAGCGCACGGTCGACTACCCCTGGCAACATGCCGTTGAGGCGCACGAACAGCTTCTCGGGCCAACCCAGGTAGAGCTCGCTGCGCTCGGACTGCACGGCAGCGAGCACGGCACGGGCGACATCGGCGGGGTCGTCCATGCCGACTTTCAGCGCTTGATTGAGCGCCGTCGCGGCGCTGCTGTTCATGGCTGTGCGGGTCGCCCGCGGCGCGGCATAGAGCACATTCACCGTAGTGTCGGCCAGCTCGCGGCGAAGCGCCTCGGAGAAGCCGCGCAACGCGAACTTGCTGGCGCAGTAAGTGGCATAGCCGGGGTAGCCGATCGAGCCATAAGTGGACCCGACATTTACCACCAACGCCTTGGGTTGCTCGCGCAGCAGCGGCAGGCAGGCACGGGTCAGTTGCAGTGGGGCGTTCAGGTTAATGTCCAGCAACTCGTCCAGGGCGTGTTCATCCAGTTGGTCGAGCAAGGCGAAGCGGTTCACCCCGGCGGCGTTGATCAACACGTTGAACCCGCCCATCTCACGCGCCCGGCTGACGACCTGCTCGCGCCCTTGCTGGGTCCGCAGGTCGGCGGTCTGCCAGCGCAGGCGATCCGGGTAAAGGTTCATCAGCCCTGCCAGCTTGCCCAGGTGCCGGCTCACCGCCAGCACCCGGGCCCCGGCGGCACACAGTTGTTCGGCCAACTGCAGCCCGATGCCTCCACTGGCACCGGTCAGTACCACCACCGACTCAGGCAAGCGCATGCGGCACCTCCGCGTGGCCTGCACGCGGCAAGCCTTGGAACATGTCGGTGTACAACCGGTACACCACCTTGGCTGCGCGTATCACCGCCTGGTGGTCATCGACCTCGTCCAGCCGGTCCATCAACCGCTTGTAGGTGACCATGTGGTCCTGGTCCAGTGCGCCGTGGGAGCTAAGGTAGCTGAACGCGTTATCCGGCAGCCCCAGGCTGCTCTGGATCGAACCGGCGGCATGGGTCGCCAAAGCGATGCTAGTGCCTTCGAGGACGTTGACCATGCCAAACAGGCCCACCGGATTGCCGCGGGCTATGAGGTCGTACAGGTACGCGACCATCAGCTCGATCGGCAATGCCGGCCGGCCATCACGCACGGCCTCCCAGTCACCGCCGCAGGCCTTGATATCATTGAGAATCCACTGCTCATGGCCATATTCCTCCTCGATGTATTCGCAGACGGCGCCGCGCAACCATTCCAGGCGCGAGGGCAAGCGCGCGCCGCAGGCCATCATCAGCGGTACGGTGTGGCGCACATGGTGGTAGGCCTGGGTCAGAAAGGCGATATAGCTGTCGCGGCTGACCTGGCCGGCCAAGGCTTCGCGAATCACCGGCACCGCGAACAGCGCCTGGCGTTCGTGGCTGGTTTGCAACTGCAGGGTGTCGAAAAATGACATGGCGGACCTCACAACGGGATGTCGGACAACAAGGTGTGGTAACGCTGCAGGATCGCCTCGCGTCGCGGGCGGCCATTGGCAGTAAGGGTCTGTTCGGCGGCCGTCAACGGGCCAGGCAGACGCCGCCAGGCATGTACCCTGGCGTAGTCGGGCAAGGTTGCATTGCTGCGCTGCACGGCCAACTCGATGTCCTCATCGGTAGCCGCTGGATCCAGCGGCCAAAGCAAGGCCAGGTTGCCCGGCAGCCCTTCGCCATGTACGAACGCCTGGGCGATCACACCGCTTTGGGTCAACTCGGCTTCCACCCATTCGGGGTTGACATTGCGCCCGAAGCTGGTGATGAACTGGTGTTTCTTGCGCCCATTCAAGTACAGGTAACCGTCGTCATCGAAGTAACCCAGATCACCCGTGGCCCACCAGTCGGACGAGGCTGGTGGTTCGCCCAGGTAACCAAGCAGCACAGCGCCCATGACCAGTACCTCGCCATCCTCGGCGATGCGCACCTGAACGTGGGGCAATGGCCGGCCGACGCTGCCACGGCGCATCGCCCCCGGACGGTTGAGCGCCACCACCGACGCACACTCCGACAACCCATAGCCTTCGAAAACCGGCAACCCGATGGCCTCGGCTCGCGCCAGCAGGGCGGGCGATACCCGTGCTCCGCCGACTGCGACGAAGCGCAATGGGCCTACCTGCATCCAGCCACGCTCGATCGCCGTGACCAGGCCCATCAAAAGCTGCGGCACCAGGATCAGGCTCTGCGCGCCGCTCAAGGCAATAGCCCCGAGCAAGCGCTTGAAATCGACCTGGCTGGCGCCACCTATGCCCAGTTGCGCCTGTGGGTAGAGCATCACGCTGGCCCCTGCCATCAGTGCGGCGTAGACACCGAGGTTTTCCAACAATACGCCCAGCGGTAGAACGGCCAGGTACCGCTTGGGCTCGGTAGGCCGGCTGGCCAGCTCCAGTTCATGGGCGACGCGCAGCATGGCATCGGCGCTCAGGCATACACCTTTGGGCGTGCCCGTGCTGCCGGAGGTGTAGGTGACCTTGGCGGTGCCGTCAGGCAGTACCACCGGTGCTGCCTGGTCGCGGGTCCAGAAGGCATCCTGCTGCACGAAGCCCAGCTGGCTGAACACGCCCTCCCAGGCACCTTGGCAAAGGACCAGGCTGGCGCCGCACTGTTCGACGCAGTGGTGCACCTGCGCCACACTGAAGAACGTTGGCACGATCACGCAGGCTCGCCCCGAGACCAAGGCCGCCAAGTCCCAGAACAGCAGCTCGGGGCCGTTGTCCAGCGCCAGAACCAACACGCCGGCGCATTGCTCGCTCAAGGACTCGGCGCGCAGCCAGACCTCGGCGAGCAATTGCTTGTAGGTGAACCGCGCATTGGCGCCTTCCACGGCCAGGTCGTCGCTGCGCTCACGGCCAAGGGCAAGCAGCAATTGCTTGAAGCGTTCCAGTTCATGCGGCATGGCCGGCCTCCTCGTTCAGCGCCGGCAGCCCCAGGCGGCGGAACACACCTGCCGCCTCCAGGCGATCGAAACCGTGGCGGATATCGCCGACGTACACGTGCGGATGCTGATCGTAATAGTGCCCCCAACGCTGCGCCGTTTCGTCCAGGCGGGCGGGATCGGCCTGTGCCACCACCGTCGGCACCAGGCCCAGGCGCTGGAAGCTATTGATCAGCGTCGAGGCGCCGGTGAAGGCCACCCATCGTAGCCCTCGTGTGGCGAGCAGCCAGGTTACCGTCGTGATCATGATCCGGGCGCTGCCAGCGCTGAGGGAGGCCAGGTTGCCCACCTCGACCATGTAATCGCGCCCCAGCGTCACGCCCGCCAGCCTGGAAATCGCGCTTTCCAGGGGCTCATCCAGATAATGCTCGAGAAACAATGGCCCGCTGCTGGCTGGGCGCATTCCGGCTGCAGCCATCAGCCGCCCATGACTGTCCCGCAGGGCCAATAACTCCGGCAGATAATGGTGGACGTCGGCATGGTGCACGTCGGCAAAGCACTGATGAATGAAATGCTCCAGCTCGCCACGATCCTGATCGTCCTGCAGGTGCAGGGACAAATGGGCGTGGTGGTCAGCATGGGTGCCGATGGGTAGTGGGAGCAGGCTGCTCCACAGGATTTGAGTCATGAATGTCCCCCCGACTGGGTTGGTCAGGGGCAAGTATCCGGGGTGAATCTGAAGGGAATCTGAAGATGGACGCACAAACGCTGGCGGCCTGGTCGTGGTCCTTTTTACCCCTGGCGGCTTTTGCGCAACGCTTCCAGGCCATTGAACAATGCCATGCCCGCCAGCATCGAAGCCACGAACAGCCAGCCTTGCCAAAAACCACCGGCCAGCAGCACCAGCGCCGGGCCCGGGCAAACCCCGGCAAGCCCCCAGCCGACACCGAAGACCAGGCTGCCACCGACGAGCCGACGGTCAATGTCTCGCCGTGCAGGCAACTGCATCACGCCGCCGAGCAAGGCCACATCCTGCCGACGTGCCCAGGCCATGGGCAGCAGTGCAGCAGCGATGGCGCCCACCATGACCAGCGCCAGCGACGGGTCCCACTGCCCGGCGAGGTCGAGAAACCCCAGGACCTTGACCGGGTTCGCCATGCCGGACAGCAACAACCCCATACCAAACAGTAACCCCGCGATAAATGCGCTGATCCGGGTCATTTCATGCCCCTGCATAAAGATGTCGAACCACGAAAACGGTGGCAAAACCGGCCGCCATGAAACACAGCGTTGCCACCGCCGAGCGCGGCGACAACCGCGACAGGCCGCACACACCGTGGCCGCTGGTGCAGCCTGCGCCATAGCGTGTGCCGATGCCTACCAGCAACCCGGCCGCCATGAGCACCCAGGCCGAGGTGGTGAAATGCACCGGCGGCAGCGTCGAAAACAGCTGCCACAGCAGCGGCGCGGCGAGGATCCCCAGCAGGAACGACGCTTTCTCGCCACGCCCTTCTCCGCCACGCTGCAACAGTGATCCGATCAGGCCGCTGATACCGGCGATGCGCCCATTGGCCACGGCGAACAGCCCCGCAGCCAGGCCGATAATGGCGCCGCCAGCCAGCGCCGACCAAGGGGTAAAATCGTTCATGCTCAACTCCTCAAGGAATACGACGCGTGTGCCACGCGCTCAAGGTCAAGGCACGCGCCCCAGCCGGGCGGACCAGGAGCCTGCGCTCACACCGTGCAGGATCACGCTGAGCAAAACGCAGGCAATCGAGGCGGCGATAATCGTGCCACGCTCCTGCAAAGGCGAATCCAGAATCAGCGTGGCGAACACGATCGAGGCCAGCCCGCGGGGCCCAAACCAACCGATGAACAGACGGCTTTCGGCAGACAGGGTGGTCCCAGCCAGGCTGACCCATACAGGCAGCATGCGCACCAGCGACAGGCTCAACAACGCGTAGAACCATACCGAAGGCGAAAGTATCTGCGAAGCCTTGGGCGCTACGTAGGCGCCAAAAACCACCCAAGTCAGCAGCGACAGCGCTTCGCTGCACGATTCGCAGGTTTCGAGCAAGGGCCGGGCTTCCTGCCTGAACAGATAACTGGTCAGCAGCCCAGCGCAGAAGGCGGCGATAAAGCCGCTACCGCCCATTGCCTGGGCGGCGGCAAAACTCAGCAGTGCCAACGCCGGCATCACCAGTTGCTGCCAGGCATCGATCTGCAGGCAATGTCGTTGCGAAATACGCAATAACACGCCCACCAACAGGGCCAGCACTGCCCCCGTGAGGGCACCGATACCCAACTCCTCCAGAAAGAAATAGCCGGCCAGGGCGAAAGGCAGCGTGGAATGGAGTTCAACCGACAACGCCAGCAGCAACAGCAGGATTGGCACGCAAATGCCATCATTCAACCCACTTTCCACATTCAGGCATTCACGCACGTCGCTGGGAACCTCCGGGTTGCTGACCACAGCCTTGCCGAGGGCGGCATCGGTGGGCGCCAGGATGGTCGACAACAGCGCCATTTCCAGCCAGGGCATTTGCGGGAACAGCAGCCAGGCAGCCAGGCAGCCCGCGATCAAGGTCAACGGCAGCCCGATCAGCAACAGACGCAGCGGCAGGCCGCGATGATGGCGCAACTGGCCTGGATCAAGGTTGGCAGCATCGGTGAACAACACGATGGCAAGGGTCAGTTCGGCCAGCAACCGAAGGTCGTGGCGGTCCAGCGCCAGGTTCAGCAAGCCGAGCCCGGACGGTCCAGCCAGCAGGCCTGCCAGCAGGAACACCAGCGGCCCGTTGACCGGCTTGGATTCAAATGCACCGGCCAGGCTGGCATACAGCACCAGCAAGGCGGCCAGAACAGCCAGGTTCTGATACATGGCCACGCCCCTTGAACAACACCGTTAATCACTGCCCGGACAGTGCAAGCGCAGGCCTGATGGCCAGGATGCTGCACGGCGCATGGCTCACCAGTCGTTCGGGGGTATCGCCGATCAGCCTGGCCCAGCCCCTGGCCTGCACCACGCCGACCACCACCACATCGATCTGCAACCTGACGATATGCGACTTGATCACCCGCAAGGGCGCGCCCTCACTGAAAAAGCGCTGCGCGCGGGGGATGCCATGGGCATTGGCGAGGGCGTCGAACGGTAACTGCAGCGACTCACGGACTTCGTCGGCCCAGGGGCCGGCCAGGTCAGGATTGGCCGACATGGCGACCGGCAGGTCGTAGGCCGAGAGCACGTGAAGTTGCCCCCGGCATTGAGCCGCCAGTTGCTGCCCCGCCGCGAGCAACTCATGGTTGAGGGCGTCCTTCTGCGTCGACGGGCTGGCGACATCCACCGCCACCAGCACGTTGCCAGGCAAAGCCGGAGCGTCAGCCGGCACGAACATCAACGGTGCCGCGCTTGCATGCAACAGCGCCTGGTCAAGCGAGGTCTGCGCCACTTGGTCGAACAGCGCGCAGCCTGGGCAGTCTTTGATTACCAGGTCAGGTGCGTAACGGGCAATGTAACCTGAGACCAGATCACGCGGACTGAAGGTTTCCAAGGCCTCGAAACCTGGGCGCGTGCCAACGGCTGGCTGTTCATCGAGCAACGCCTTGAGCCCTGCGCTGAAGTGCACGAAGCCCGCCGAGGGCAAGGCAGGCTCCTGCAATTCATGGCGCAGCCGCAGCTCGGCAGGTTCGTGGATGCCCAGCACGTGCAAGCTAGCACCTGAGGTTGCAGCCAGTGCCATCGCCCGGGACAGCGCGGCACTGGCCTGGACCTCGGTCATGATCAGCAGGATCCGGCGATACGGGTTCATCGGCCACCTCTCGGCACAGTTGTAGGGTTGCCTGCGACTGTCATTATCGAAGCGTGCGCTGGCCGGTTCTTGATAAAAATCAAGGCCCCGAGCCGCCATCGCGCCACCCTTGGCCTGTACCGGTAAGCCGCCTACGAGGCGGCCATCGCTGTGGAGGCCACCATGAATGCCCTGAGGCGACTGCTGTTGATCTGCCACCCGGACCTGCACCCCTCGCCCGCCCTGGCGCGGGCGCAAGCATTGGCCAAGGCGACGGGCGCGACGTTGCACCTGGTGGTGATGAGCCAGCTGCCATCACGCCTGGCAACCCTGGACCAGGTGCTGCGCAGCAACGCGCGCAAGCAGGACGCCGAACACCGCAAGGCATGGCTGCAAGAACAGGTGAAGACGCTTGGCGAGCTGGGCATTGCCGCCTATGCCGAAACGCTGGATGACGAGGACCCGCTCAAGGACCTGATCCGCCTGGCGCAATTGCACCGGGTAGAGATGCTGATAAAAGACATTCGCCACGAAACCCTTGTCAGCCGTGCCCTGCTCACACCACTGGACTGGCAGTTGCTGCGTCGCTGCCCCATCCCTCTGCACCTGGTGGCCCAGGCGGATGCCGCGCTGCCAGCGCGGATCCTGGCTGCCGTGAACCTGGTCGAGGATGATCCGGCCATCCGCAAAGTGAACGAACGTATCCTCCAAGCCGCGCAGCTGCTTGCGCGCTGCTGCGGGGCGCAAGTGCATCTGCTGCAGGCCTGGGAGCCCAGCGCCAGCTTCGTCGCCTATGCCGCCGCACCCGTTGCCTGGACGGATGAACGGATCGAGGAAGTGACCGTCCGGGCGCGGGAGCGCCTGAGCACATTCGCCAGCCACTACGGCATCAAGCCAAATCACCTGCACGTGCTGCGAGGCGCAGCGCGTAGCGTTATCAGTGACTACGCCAATCAGCATGGCTTCGAGGTGGTCGTCATGGGCACGCTGTACCACGAAGGGCTGGCCAAGGTGATCGGCAGTACCACCGAACAGACCCTGTACAAGGTTCATTCCAGCATTCTGGCGGTCCACGCATGAAGCCTGCATCTCCCTTGGTGTTTGCCTTGCAGGGTAGCCAGGGCTATGGCAACGAGGTAGCGCACCGACTCGGCCAGGTCTTGTCGCCCCATGAGGAACGTGACTACGAGGACGGCGAGCACAAGTGCTGGCCGACTGCCGAGGTCGACGGGCGGGACACCATCGTGATCCATTCGCTGTACGGCGACACCCGCCACAGTGCCCACGACAAGCTGTGCCGGCTGCTGTTTTTCTGCGGGGCGATCAAGGATGCCGGTGCCACCCAGGTCACCGTGGTGACACCCTATCTGTGTTATGGCCGCAAGGACCGCAAGGTGGAAGTCCAGGACGCAACCATCACGCGCCATGTTGCCCGCCTGATGGAAAGCTGCGGCATCGACCGGATCGTGGCACTGGACGTGCACAACCCCGGTGCGTTCGACAACGCTTACCGGATACCGGCCTGGAACCTGTCGTGTGCACCGCTGTTTGCCCAACGGCTGGCGCCGCTGCTCGGCGAACAGGCGATCACGGTGGTGTCGCCAGACACCGGCGGCATCAAGCGCGCCGAGCAATTTCGTCAGTGCCTGGCGCACCTGCTGGCCCGCCCGGTTGGCACTGCGCTGATGGGAAAGCACCGCCAGCAGGCAGGGCTTAGCGGGAAACTGCTGGTGGGCGATGTGGCCGGCTGCGTTGCCGTGCTGTTCGATGACATGATCAGCACCGGGCAGACGCTGCTGCGTGCCGCACAGGCAAGCCATCAGGCCGGAGCGTGCCGGCTGTTTGGCGCGGCCACCCACGGGCTTTTCACCACCGAGGGATGGCTGTTCGACAGCGGTCTGTTCGAACGTATCCTGGTCGCCGACAGTATTGCCCCGTTTCGCGTACCTGAGCACTGCCGGGAATTGCTGGGCATCATCGACACCAGCGCCGTGGTCGCCGAACGCCTGGCCTGCAGCCGCAAGCCCGTTGCCTGAGCCGGGCGCATTGCTCAACGCCTGTCCAGATAGCGGTACAACGCCTCTTCCTGGTCGAAATGCAGTTTCGCCAGGGTATCCAGGCGAATGAGCTGCTGCTGGATGTCATCGGCGCTCGGGCTGGCTGAACCGTTGGCGAAATCCTGGCTCATGCGTGTCAGCAGCTGGATCAGCCGGAACATTTCCCGGTGGGTATGGCTCAGCGCCGAAAGGGGATCCTCGCCGCCCATGTAGCGGCTCAACAGCGGGTACAAACGGCGTTCGTCATCACGTTCGTGCCGCTCCAGCAGGTCATGCAGCGGCACAATGAAGCGGTTCAGGTCCGTTCGCGCCTGATCGACGGGCCGCGTGGAAAAATCCCGGGCCATCTGGCTCAGCTCGGCCAACAGGCCGTCGAGTTGCCGGTGTTCGTCCTGCATGCTCTGCAAATTCGCGACCGGCAGGCCATGATGGCCGTCCCCCGTCAGAGGGCCCAAGGCACGCAAGGCGTTGACGATGACAAGCAGGTCGATGCCTTCCTGCAGCACGGCACCCGTTATCGCTGGCAAATAGCCTGCGGCGGCGACCAGCATGGCCAGCAACGACAGGCTCATGCCCACCCAGACACCCTGACGGGCGATGCCCACGGCATGCCGGGCGATGTCCAGCGCCTCGATCAACCGGTCCAGCCGGTCCACCAGCAAGACCACCCCGGCGGCCTGCGCCGAGGCGCTCACGCCGCAGACGCCCATGGCGACGCCGACATCGGCGGCCGCCAGTGCCGGTGCATCATTGATGCCATCCCCGACCATCAGTGTGGGGCCAGTGCGGCAGCCCTCTTGCACCAGTCGAACCTTGTCCTCGGGTGAGAGACCGTATCGAAGCTCATCGATGCCCGCCGTCAACGCGATGCTTTCGGCTGTTTGCAGTCGGTCACCCGTGAGCATGACGACCTTTTCAATGCCTCGCGCCCGCAGCCGACGCAGGGTCTGAGGTATCTCGCAACGCACAGCATCGGCCAGGCGCAACACGGCTTTCAATTCACCGTCCACGGCCACGAAACTGCCGCTGCAGGCCAGATAGTCCAGCTGCTGCAAGTGCGCCTGGGCCCAGGGGTCCGAAGCTTCGCCGGGCTGCACGTAAGCCAGCGCACCCAGGCGCACCGCTTTGCCCTGGACACGGCCGACAAGCCCTTGGCCTGGGCTTTCCTGTACCTGCTCCGGCGCGTCCAGCGTCAACGCCCGCGCGTGGGC
The DNA here is from genome assembly GCF_052041945.1 of Pseudomonas sp. SMN11. Lineage (NCBI taxonomy): Bacteria > Pseudomonadati > Pseudomonadota > Gammaproteobacteria > Pseudomonadales > Pseudomonadaceae > Pseudomonas > Pseudomonas sp. SMN11. The sequence continues at coordinate 156,071 of NZ_JBKGGW010000009.1, forward strand.
GGCGTTGACGATGGCCATGGCGATCGGATGCGCGGACGCCTGGGCCAGCGACGCGGCCAGTTGCAGCATCCGCAGTGGCGTGCCCTCCCCTTTGAGTTCGATGGATTGCAGCTGGGCATGGCCGCTGGTCAAGGTGCCGGTCTTGTCGAGAAACACCTGGCGGACCCCGGCAAGCGCTTCCAGCACCTCACCGTCACGCACGAGGATGTTGCGTCGCGCCGCTCGCGAGATGCCCGACAGGATGGCGATTGGCACCGCCAGTATCAGTGGGCACGGTGTAGCGACCACCAGCACCGCCAGCACACGTTGTACGTCGCCGCTGACCCACCAGGCCAGGCCAGCGACCAGCAACGTCAGCGGAATGAACGCCAACGCATAGCGATCGGCCAGGCGCATGAACGGTGCGCGCGACTGCCGGGCCGATTCGGCCAGCCGCACGATGCCGGCATAGGTGCTTTGTGCCGCAGCGTGCGTGGCCTGCAGCAACAACGGTGGGCCGGCATTGGTCACCCCGCTGGCTACCGGTTCACCCGTATGGCGGGTGACTGGCAACGGCTCCCCGGTCAACGCTGCTTCGTCCAGGGTCGCCTGGGCACTGAGCAGCCGCCCGTCCACCGGCACGATCTCACCCAGGCGCACCAGCACGGTGTGGCCAGGCCTGACCTGCTCCACCGCCACCTCACGCAGCCCGTCCTGCTCCTGGACCCACGCACGCTGTGGCGCACGGTCGATCAGCGCGCGCAGTTCCCGTTCGGCATGGCGCAGGCTGAAGCTTTCCAGTGCGCGGCCAGTAGCCAGCATCAGCGCGACCACAGGGGCCACCAGCATCTGCTCCAGGGCCAATGCCGCGCCTATCGACAGCAGCGCGATCAGATCGATGCCCGCCTCGCCTCTGACCAGGCGCCTGGCCATTTCCACCGCCAACACCACGGCCATCACGGCACTGCCAGCCGCCCAGGTCAGCGCTGCCACACCCGGGAACTGCGCCACATAGGCCAGGCCGCCACTGAGCAAGCTCAGCACGCAGACCAACAACAGGACAGGGTCGAGCCATCGGCGTGACATGGTGGCTACTTGCGCCTGGCCTGCTGCAGCTTCAGTTGCTGCACCTGGTCCTCAGCCTGGGTCGCCCGGCGCAGGGCCTCGTTGGCAGTCTGCTCGACCAGGTCGATGCGATAGCACACCTGGTCGGCGCGCAAGCGGGCGGTGGCAGCGTTGTTCTCTGCCGACTCCAGGCGTGCGTCGTATTCCGCGGTGCGCCATGGGCTGCAGCCTGAAGCACTTACCAGCAGCAGGCTTGCCCACCCCAACAGCAGATAGCGTTGCATGTGCATACCCTCGTGGGTGCCAAGACACCCTGAGTATCGGTAGCGGCACCCGCATCGGCCTGACATTTGTCAACCGCGCAGCGTCTGTTCGCCGAGTTTGACCTTTATCAATCGCCTCGCTCGGTGCAGGAGTAGAAACAAGGACGCAGGGCACTTGCGCCCCACCTCTAGATCTGCAAACGGAGCCCATCATGAACGACCTTGACCTGCGAGACCTTGTACTCGAAGAGCTGGAATTCAAACCCGATATCAATGCCGCCAGCATCGGCGTGACGGTGCAAGACGGTGTGGTCACCCTCTCCGGGCACGTCAACAGCTACGCCCAGAAGGTCAGCGCCGAGCGCACCGTCAAAGCCATGAAAGGCGTGCGCGGCCTGGCCGAAGAAATTGAGGTTCGGCTGAACAGACTTGAAGGTACGGCGGATGACACGATTGCCAGCCGCGCCTTGAAAATCATCGCCTGGAGCTCGGATGCCAACGTCGAGGGCATCAAGGTCACCGTCCAGAAAGGGCACGTGACCCTGGAGGGCCAGATCGACTGGCAATACCAGAAGGAAGTGATCGAACAGGCGGTCTGGCGCCTGTCGGGTGTGGTCGGGGTGCAAAACCGCATCACCCTCAAGGCCCGCGCCGATGCCGTCGACATCAAGCGCCATATCGAAGATGCCCTCAAGCGTAGCGCCGAAATCCAGGCCGAAGGCATCCGCGTCACGGTCAATGGTGGCGTCGTCAAGCTCGAAGGCAAGGTCCACTTGCTGCGCGAGCGCGAAGTGGTCGAACGTGCGGCCTGGTCGGTGCCAGGCGTGAGCAAGGTCGAAGACTACCTGTTGATCGCCTAGCCCGCGCAAACAAAGGGAGGGATGGCCATGAACAAGGATCAGCCGTGGAAGCTGTATTTTCTGGCAGTCGGGCTGGCCGTGCTGGCGGCCGTGCAGTTCGGCCTGTTCAGCCAGCCGGCCGTGCAGGCCATCCCTTACAGCCAGTTCCTGCAGTTGCTGGAGCAGCAGAAGGTCAGCGACCTGCATGTCGAACGCGAGCGTATCCTGGGCCGGTTGCAAGAGCCCATCGATGGGCACTCGGTATTTTCCACGGTGCGCGTCGACCCGGCCCTGAGCGAACAATTGGGTCGCTCGGGCGTGGCATTCACGGGTGTTGTCGAGGACAGCACCCTGGCGACCGTGGTCGGCTGGTTCATGCCGCTGCTGATGATGCTGGTGCTGTGGTACTTCCTCTTTCATGGCCTGGGGCAGAAACAGGGCCTGGGCGGGTTGATGGGCGTGGGCAAGTCGCGGGCGCGGGTCTACGCCGAAAAAGACACCAAGGTCACCTTCGCCGATGTCGCGGGCATCGATGACGTCAAGGACGAACTGACGGAAATCGTCGCTTTTCTCAAGGACAAAGCCTGGTACGCACGCCTGGGTGCCCATGTGCCCAAAGGCACGTTGCTGGTCGGCCCGCCCGGTACCGGCAAGACCTTGGTCGCCAAGGCCATTGCCGGGGAAGCGGCAGTGCCGTTTTTCTCGATTTCAGGCTCGGAGTTCGTCGAGATGTTCGTCGGCGTGGGTGCCGCGCGGGTACGTGACCTGTTCGACCAGGCTCGCCAGGCGGCCCCTTGCATCATCTTTATCGATGAGCTGGATGCCTTGGGCAAGATGCGTGGCATCGGCAGCTTTGGTGGCAATGACGAGAAAGAACAGACCCTCAATCAATTGCTGGCCGAACTCGACGGCTTCGACCCGCGCGAAGGCGTGGTACTGCTGGCCGCGACCAACCGGCCTGAAGTGCTGGACCCGGCACTGCTGCGCGCCGGGCGCTTCGACCGGCAGATCCTCATCGATCGGCCCGACCGCAAAGGCCGCCTGGCGATCCTGAAAGTGCACCTGCACAAGATCATCTACAAGAACGACCTCGATTGCGAGCGGATTGCCGAACTCACCCCGGGCCTGACCGGCGCCGACCTGGCCAATCTGGTCAATGAAGCCGCCATCGTCGCCACCCGGCGGACCAGCCAGTGGGTCGAGCTGAAGGACTTCACGGCAGCGATCGAACGGCTGGTGGCCGGTGTCGAGCGCAAAGGCAGCGTGCTGCGCAGCGACGAGCGGCAGGTGGTGGCGTACCACGAAATGGGCCATGCCCTGGCCGCCAGCAGCCTGCCGGCAATGGACCCGGTACACAAGGTTTCGATCATTCCCCGCGCCGCCGGCTCGCTGGGTTACACCCTGCAACGGCCGACCGATGACCGTTACCTGATCAGCACCCAGATGCTGCGCGACCGGCTCGTCGTGCTGATGGCCGGGCGCGCCGCCGAACACCTGGCGTTCGGCCAGATTTCCACGGGCGCCGCCGATGATCTGGGGCGCGCCACCGACATCGCCCGACAGCTGATCACCCGCTTCGGCATGAGCTCGGCGCTGGGCCAGGCGGTACTGGAGCGCCAGCAAGCCGGCTATCTGGGCGATTCGGTGTTGCGCCAGGAGCGCAAGGACTACTCGGAGCAAACTGCGCGCGAGATCGACCTCGCTGTCCGCGGCTTGCTCGAAGAAGCCTATGGCCGGGCGCGGGCTTTGCTGGAGCAGCGCCGCAACGACTTGGACGCAGGCGCGCATCTGTTGCTGGCCAAGGAAACCATCACCCCCGAAGAATTCCCGGCGTTACAACCGCAGGCCAATGAGCCCACCACCTATGTGTTGGTCGATGTCAACAAATGAACCGTCAATCCTGGCCAGGGTACCCGCCATGCTCTCCGTGACACTGATCAACATGCTGGTGGTGATCCTGGTGGTGATCATTCACTACGAATGCCTGCTGCGCCTGAATGACTGGCTACCACAGCTCAAAGTCTGGAGCCGTTTTCGCATCGTGGCGGGTGTATTCGGCGCACTGCTGGCGCACGCTATGGAGGTGTGGTGCTTTGCCCTGGCCTATTACCTGATGGCGCATGCCCCAGGCTGGGGCACGCTCAGCGGCAATTTCGACGGGAGTTTCCTCGACTGCGTGTACTTTTCCTTCACCACCTATACAACGATAGGTTTCGGTGACATCGCGCCCACCGGCCACCTGAAGTACCTCACCGGCCTGCAGGCGTTGACGGGCCTGGTGCTGATCACCTGGACCGCGTCCTTCCTGTTCCTGGAAATGCAGAAGTACTGGAAGGCCAAGTAAGGCTGGGTCAGGCACCTGGGGGTGAAACCCAACGCCATTGCGCAACTTCAGGCATGTCTTCGCCATGTTCGATGAGGTAGAGCTTGTGTCTCTCCATCGTTGCCCAATAGCGGGCGCGGGCCTTTTCGAGCTGGGGCTGCAAGCGTGGCACGCGCTCGAACACATCGAGCAGCAGCTGGTAGCGGTCCAGGTTGTTGATGACCGCCATGTCGAACGGCGTGGTGGTTGCGCCCTCTTCGCGAAAGCCCCGCACATGAAACCGTTGCGCATTGGCGCGCTTGTAAATCAGGCGATGGATCAACGCCGGGTAGCCGTGGAAGGCGAAGATGACCGGACGATCTTCGGTGAACAGCCCATTGAAGTCGCTGTCGGACAGCCCGTGAGGGTGCTGTTGTGACAGTTGCAGCGCCATGAGGTCAACCACATTCACCACCCTCACGCGCACGTCTGGAGCCTGCTCCTGCAGCAGCGTAACCGCCGCCAGCACCTCCAGTGTCGGCACATCGCCCGCGCAGGCCAGCACCACCTCGGGCATCTCGTCATCGTGGCAGGCCCAGCCCCAGCGCCCGATACCCGATTGGCAATGCACGGTGGCCGCTTCGCTATCGAGCCATTGCCACTCCATCTGCTTGCCGGCAACGATCACATTGATGTACCCGCGGCTGCGCAGGCAATGCTCAGCCACCGATAACAGGCAGTTGGCGTCGGGTGGCAGATAGATCCGCGCGAGATTGGCCTTCTTGTTTGCCAACAAGTCGAGCAAGCCTGGGTCCTGGTGTGAGAAACCATTATGGTCTTGCCGCCAGACATGCGAAGTCAGGAGGATGTTCAACGAGGCGATCGGCTTGCGCCACGGTACCTCGGCAGCTGTCTTGAGCCATTTGGCATGTTGGTTGATCATCGAATCGACGATATGGATGAAGGCTTCGTAGCAGGAAAACAGGCCATGGCGGCCCGTCAGCAGATAACCCTCCAGCCAGCCTTCGCAGATGTGCTCACTGAGGATCTCCATGACCCGCCCCTGTGCCGAAAGGTGTCCATCATCGCTGGCCTGAGCATCCAGCCACACCTTGTCGGCAACCTCGAACACCGCATCCAGGCGGTTGGACGCGGTTTCGTCAGGGCCGAACAGGCGGAAGTTCTGCGACGCAAGGCTGTTCTTCATGACATCGCGCACATACCCGCCCAACACTCTGGTCGCCTCGGCCCGCACCTGGCCCGGGCCCGGCATCGGCACGCAGTAATCGGCGTAGGGCGGCAAGTCCAGTGCCCGCAACAAAAGACCGCCATTGGCATGCGGGTTAGCGCTCATGCGTCGGCGACCAGTCGGGGTCAGCGCGGCCAGCTCAGGCAGCAACGTGCCCTGTGCGTCAAAAAGTTCGTGGGGACGGTAGCTTTCCAGCCATTGTTGCAACTGCATCAGGTGTGGCGGTTTGCCAAGGTCCGCCAACGGCAACTGATGGGACCGCCAGGTGCCCTCGACGCGTTGCCCATCTACGTACCTGGGCCCCGTCCACCCTTTGGGGGTACGGAGAATCAGCACCGGCCACAATGGCCTGTCGACCACCTGCGGGTCTTCGGCATGCCGCGCCAGGCGCTGGATCTGGCTGATCTTCTGGTAGATGACCTCCAGCGTCCTGGCCAACGCGCGATGGACGTCCATGGGCTCGTCACCTTCGACAAAATAGGGATCGTAACCATAGCCATACATGAGGCTGGTCAGTTCCTCCTCGCTGATCATCGACAGCACGCTGGGGTTGGCGATTTTGTAGCCGTTCAGATGCAGGATGGGCAGCACCGCGCCGTCGCGGGCGGGGTTGAGGAACTTGTTGCAATGCCAGCTGGCGGCCAGAGGCCCGGTTTCGGCTTCACCATCACCAATGACGCACGCCACGATCAGTTGCGGATTGTCCAGCGCAGCACCGTACGCATGGGCCAGCGAATAGCCCAGTTCACCCCCTTCGTGAATCGAACCAGGCACATGGGGGCCGACATGGCTGCCAATGCCATAAGGCCAGGAAAACTGCCGAAAGAGCCGGGCCATTCCATGGGCGTTGCGCTCGACCGATGGATTGAGCTCGGTGTAGGTACCGTCGAGGTACGCTTGAGCGACCAGCGCAGGGCCGCCGTGGCCAGGCCCCGTAACGAACAGCACATTGAGGCTGTACTGGCGAATCAACCGGTTCAGATGGGTATAGATCAGGTTGAGCCCCGGCGAAGTCCCCCAGTGGCCCAGCAACCGCGGTTTGACATCGGCCAAGGTCAATGGCCTGGTCAACAAGGCATTACCCTGCAGATAGATCTGGCCAACGGTGAGGTAGTTTGCCGCACGCCAATAAGCGTCCAGGTTTTCGAGTTCTTCAGTACCGGGGAAATCACTCATGCCAGCCTCCTTTCGTCATCGAGCACGGGCGCTCAAAGGTCCTCGCCGCGAAGATCTTCTTCCCGCCGGCTCTGTTGACGGATCAGCAGTGACAGTTCATGCAGGTGGTCCGACAGCAGCCCCACCAGGTCGTCCGCCGTGGCAATTCCGACCAGCAGGCCGAAATCATCGACGACAGGAATGCGTCGGATATTGGCGCGGCGCATATTGAGGATGACATCGAACAGGTCCTCGTTCTGGTTCGCGGTGATCAGAGGCCGGGGCAGCACATCGACCGCTTGCAGGTCCTCCTGATCCGGCGGGTTACGCGCAATGATCCGCAACGCCAGGTCGCGATCGGTGATCAGGCCAATGGGCCGACAACGCTCGCGGTCGACATGCTCGGCCAGCACCAGATCGCCGACATGGTACTGATTCATCATGCGCGCCGCGGCATAGATGGAAATACCGGGGGGGGCGGTGACCACGTCCCGGTTGCAGTATTTGCCAATGGACATCATGTTCTACCTCCACAGAAGGAGCCTCCTTGCTCCTCGTTGCAGTGAGGATGGGTGATCATTTTCCGCTCTTGATCGGAATCACCTTTTCCGGATGGATGGCTTCGGCGCGTTTGGGCAGGTGCACCTGCAGCACGCCCTTGTTGAACTGGGCGTTGATCTTCTCGGCGTCGACTTCACGGGGCAGCTGGAAAACCCGTTCGAAGCTGCCGTAATGGCGCTCGGACAAGTGATATTCCTTGCGTTTTTCCTCCGCTTCTTCCTGTTTCTCGCCGCGGATCACCAGATTGCCATTGATAAGCTTGATCTCGATGTCCTTGTCGTCCACACCAGGCAACTCGGCACTGATGCGGTATTCCTCGGCCAGCTCGCTGATGTCCATGGCCGGCATGCCATGGGTGAACAGGTCTCGCCGCCAGAAAGGTTCGACATCGAACGGTGTGTGGCTGAACGGCAGGCGCATCGGCCGCCTTCCAAAATCCTCGAACAGGCTGTCGATCTGACGGCGCAATTGCTGGAAGGGTCGCCACAGCTCCGAGGGCTCGACGCTGGGCGGCGAAGCTTTGGCGGGCTGGGTGGCGACCGGGGTAACAGGCACTTTCTTGGCAACTTCTGACATGGCGACCTCCTAGAATGAGTAATGCCTCCCAGGGAGACGCCACGAGCATGTGCCTTGGGGCAGCCCCCCGTTTGACCTTTGTCAACCGCGCGGCGCACTGGCGCCAGCTGGTTTGATCCTGGTCAAAATGCCCCAATGGCCACGGCCTAAGCTGACATCAGCAACATGATTACAATGCGAGGCAGCCATGGATCAGGATGGCGGTGCCAGTGTCCGCTTGCTGCAAACGTTGCCGGGCCCAGGCATCCAGCAGTTCGTGCGCCTGGCCCTTTGCCGCCAGCCGAGCAGCGAACCAATGGCAGGCCAGTACTGCATGCTAGGCCGTGGTAGCGAGTGCTGGCCATGCAGCTACGTGACCCTGCCTGGCGTCGCCGGGCAATTTATCGTCAGCCTTCAGAATGCACAGCCATTGGGTCGGAGGGGGGAACTGTTCGACTATTCCGGGCCGCTTGGCAGCGCCTGGCCGCTGCCCTTGCAAAGCACACGATTGCTGGCCATCAGCCGCGCCGACGGCCTGCTGCCCTTGCTGGGTGCGCTGGATGAGATTCGCTGCTGGCTGCCCTGGGTACACGTACAGCTGTTACATGACGGCATTGCCGCCGAACTGCTGCCAGGCGAGTGTCAAGCCTGGCTGGCGGCGCTGTCGCCAGTGCCGCGTGACAGTAACAGCAGTGGCGGCTGGCAAATCCAGCGCTTACTGACCACCTTTGACCCGGACACCGTGTACTGTTGCGCACCGCCACAGGTGGCGCGCCAGGTAGCCCGGCTGTGCTGGCAAACAGGCGTGGCCCCGCAGCGCATCTGGATACGTACGGACCATGTGCCACGCCGGATCGGGGTGGGGCACGCCCCCGAACACTGGCCGGTGCAACGCTATGACCAGCTGCTTGTCGCGCTCAAGTTGGCTCCTCCAGGTGAGTCAGGTTGACCAACCCTTGCATGTCGGTGAGCCTGACCTCACGCCCGGCGCACTGCATGAAACCTGCATGGACGAAGCGGCTGAACAGTCGGCTGACCGTTTCCAGCGTGAGGTCCAGGTAGTTGGCGATATCACCACGGGACATGGGCAGGGTGAACATTTCTGCCCGCAGCCCGCGTGCCTGGTAGCGCGCCGACATACCCAGCAAAAAGATCGCCAGCCGCTGATCGGCACGCCCGTGGCAGCAGCGCAGGTGCTCGTCCTTGCCTTGGATCCCCAGGCTGAGCATGTGCAGCAACTGGAAGCGCAGCCCCGGAATCTGGCCGGACAGATCCACCAGCTGATCCAGCCTGATCGAGCAGACCAGCGAGAGTTCCAGGGCGATGGCATAGCTTCGGTAATGACTGGCACCAATAGCGTCCAGCCCGAGCATTTCCCCCGGCAGGAGAAAGCCGCTTACCCGCTCGGTGCCCTCGGCATCGAGCAAAAAATTCTTGATCGCCCCGGAGCGCAAGGCAAATACGTGCTCCATGGGTTCATTGGCCTTGAACAGGTACTCACCCCGCTTCAACGGCCGGTTACGTCGGACAATCCGCTCCAGCTTGTCCACTTCGTCGGCACTGAGGCTGGCGGGCAGGCAAAGCCGGCTCAACGAGCACGCAAGGCACTTCACATGGGGCCTTGCCCCCATTTCTGCAGAGCCTGACATGACGATGCCTCCGCATTTTTGCAGGCGGGCATCTATTCAAGTTAGCGGCTGCACTAAACGTTGGCGGTGGGGGGGGAAAAAGGGAGGGAAAGGGCAAAAAAAAAAGAAAAAAAAAAAAAAAAA
>NZ_JBKGGW010000010.1:0-152853 GCF_052041945.1 Pseudomonas sp. SMN11
CCTGTTCTGGTTTCTTCGCGGCTGAAGCCGCAAAGAACCCAACACCGTTTTCAACCTGTGAATCACCATAAGGCAGCCGCCATGCGTCCCGCCCGCGCCCTGATCGACCTGCAAGCCCTCCGCCACAACTACCGCCTGGCCCGTGAACTGACCAGCGCCAAGGCCCTTGCCGTGGTCAAGGCCGACGCCTACGGCCACGGTGCCGTGCGTTGCGCCCTGGCCCTGGAGCCCGAAGCCGATGGCTTTGCCGTGGCCTGCATCGAAGAAGCGCTGGAGTTGCGCGCCGCCGGCATCAAGGCCCCGGTCCTGCTGCTCGAAGGTTTCTTCGAAGCCAGCGAGCTGGCGCTGATTGCCGAGCACGACCTGTGGTGCGTGGTGCATTCGCTGTGGCAGCTCGAAGCCATCGAGCAGACCCAGGTGCACAAGCCGTTGACCATCTGGCTCAAGCTCGACAGCGGCATGCACCGCGTCGGCCTGCACCCCAAGGACTACCACAACGCCTACCAGCGCCTGCTGGCCAGTGGCAAGGTTTCGCGCATCGTGCTGATGAGCCACTTTGCCCGTGCCGATGAGCCGGAGGCCGACGCCACCGAGCAGCAGATCGCCGTGTTCAACGCCGCCCGCGAAGGCCTGGCTGCCGAATGCAGCCTGCGCAACTCGCCGGGGGTATTGGCCTGGCCGCAGGCCCCGAGCGACTGGGTGCGCCCGGGCATCATGCTATACGGCGCCAGCCCCTTCGAAACCGACCAGCCCCAGGCTGCGCGCCTGCAGCCGGTGATGACCCTGCAATCGCGAGTCATCAGCGTGCGCGAGCTGCCTACCGGTGAGCCGGTGGGCTACGGTGCCAAGTTCGTCAGCCCGCGCCCGACCCGCGTTGGTGTGGTAGCCATGGGTTATGCCGACGGTTACCCGCGCCATGCACCCACCGGCACCCCGGTGATGGTCGCCGGCAAGCGCAGCCAGCTGATTGGCCGCGTGTCGATGGACATGCTGTGCATCGACCTGACCGACGTGCCCGAAGCCACCGTCGGCAGCCCGGTCGAGCTGTGGGGCAAACAGGTGCTGGCCAGCGATGTGGCGATGCAGGCCGGGAGCATTCCCTACCAGATCTTCTGCAACCTGAAACGCGTGCCGCTGGACTATTACGGCGAATAAGGCGCCGAAGCGGACAGCGTGAGGGGCGGTGTGTTGTAAATACTGAACGGCATTGCCATGATATCGTTCACATACACCCCGCCATCTCACCGTTTCAGGAGGCTCCAGCTTTGGACGTCGGCGAACGACTGCAAGCCATCCGCAAGCTCAAGGGCCTGTCCCAGCGGGAACTCGCCAAGCGCGCGGGGGTGACCAACAGCACCATCTCGATGATCGAGAAGAACAGCGTGAGCCCTTCGATCAGCTCGCTGCGCAAGGTCCTCAGCGGCATTCCCATGTCGATGGTCGAGTTCTTTTCGGTCGAGCTGGAGGCCGAAAGCCCCGCGCAGATTGTCTACAAGGCCCACGAGCTGATCGACATCTCAGACGGCGCGGTGACCATGAAGCTAGTGGGCAAGTCGCACCCCAACCGCGCCATCGCCTTTCTGACCGAGGTCTACCCTCCAGGTGCCGACACCGGCGCCGAAATGCTCACCCACGATGGTGAAGAAACCGGGATCCTGCTTGAAGGCAAGCTCGAGCTGGTGGTGGGCAACGAGATCTTCATCCTTGAGGCGGGCGACAGCTACTACTTCGAAAGCACCCGCCCGCACCGTTTCCGCAACCCGTTCGACGCGCCTGCGCGGCTGATCAGCGCGGCGACACCGTCGAACTTTTGATCCAGCGCAGTGCATTGCTTCGGCAATACCCCTTTCCTGAGTAGGGTCGTTTCACGGTTTCCGGGTTCCCGCTATACTTTTCAACGCTCGCATTACCGTGGCCGCGGGCGTGATTAGCCACCATGAGGGTGTTCGCGTGAACCAAATCAAGAAGATGCTGGCCGTACCAGCAGCCGTATTCGCCCTTTGGGCAATGAGCGCAACCGCAGCGACCAACGACGAGCTCGCCAAACGCCTTGAGCCGGTGGGCCAGGTGTGTGTGCAGGGCCAGGAATGCAAGGGCATGGAAGTGGCTGCCGCCGCTGGGGGCGGCGGGGCCAAGACGCCGGATGATGTGATAGCCAAGCACTGCAACGCCTGCCACGGTACTGGCTTGCTGGGGGCGCCGAAGATTGGCGATACCGCTGCCTGGAAGAAGCGCGCCGATGAACAAGGTGGCGTAGACGGCATTCTGGCCAAGGCGATTACCGGCGTGAATGCCATGCCGCCCAAGGGCACCTGCGCCGACTGCTCGGATGACGACCTGAAAGGGGCCATCAAGAAGATGTCCGGGCTCTGAGCCACAGATGAATTGCACAAGGCCCGCCTTCTTTGGCGGGCTTTGTTTTTGGGCAGGCAACCAACCCGCATTAACCCCTGTCCAACCCCTGACCCCACGGATGACTCAGGAGGCCCCGATGCACCTCTGCTCCATCGACCAGGCCGTCGAGCAGGTTCTCTCCCGACTGCCAGCCCATATCCACATGGGCCTGCCGCTGGGCCTGGGCAAGCCCAACGCCTTCGTCAACGCGTTGTACGCCCGGGTCCGCGAGCTGCCGGAGCGGCGGCTGACAATCTACACTGCCCTGTCCCTCGGCCGGCCACCCCTGGGCGACGGCCTGCAACGGCGCTTCCTCGAGCCCTTCGTCGAGCGCGTTTTCGCCGATTACGAAGAGCTCACCTACCTCGCCGACCTGCGCAACGACAACCTGCCACCGAACATCCGCGTCGAGCAGTTCTTCATGCAGCCCGGCAGCCTGCTGCACAGCGAAACCGCCCAGCAGGACTACATCAGCAGCAACTACAGCCACGCCGCTCGCGACATCAACGCCAAGGGCCTGAACCTGATCGCCCAGCTGGTCGCCGCCACGCCGGAGAAGCCCGTCCACCTGAGCCTGGCCTGCAACCCCGACATCACCCTCGACCTGCAGCCGATGATCGCCAAGCGGCGTGCGGCAGGTGAAACCATCCTGATGCTCGGCCAGGTGCATACCGAACTGCCCTACATGCCGGGCGATGCGGAGCTGCCGATCGATGCGTTCGACTTGTTGATCGACGAAGCGGAGCAGCGCCGGCTGTTCTCTACCCCGAACATGCCGGTTACCACCCAGGACCACTGCATCGGTTTGCACGCAAGTTCGCTGGTGCGCGACGGCGGCACCCTGCAGATTGGCATCGGCGCCATGGGTGATGCGCTGGCGGCCGCGTTGCTGACCCGTCAGGGTGACAACGAAGGGTATCGCGCCTTGCTCGGCGAACTGGATGTCGGCCCGTGGCAAGCGCTGATCGAGCGGGAAGGGGGGCTGGATGCCTTCGCCCAAGGCCTGTACGGCTGCAGCGAAATGTTCGTCAATGGCCTGTTGGCGCTAGCCGAGGCCGGCGTGGTGCGGCGCCCGGCGGACGAGCAGGGCGTGCTGGTGCATGGTGGGTTCTTCCTCGGCCCGCAGGCGTTCTACCAGCGTCTGCACGAGATGCCGCTGGAGCAGCGCGCCCGGTTCGCCATGACCCGCATCAGCTTCATCAACGAACTGTACGGGCAGGAAGACCTCAAACGCCGCCAGCGCCGCGATGCGCGCTTCGTCAACACGGTGTTTGGCATGACCCTGCTCGGCGCCGGGGTGGCCGATCAGCTGGAGGACGGGCGCGTACTCAGCGGGGTCGGCGGGCAATACAACTTCGTTGCCCAAGGCCATGCACTGGAAGGAGGGCGCTCGATCCTGCTGCTGCGCAGCTGGCGCGAGTCGGGTGGTGAGGTGACGTCCAACCTGTTCTGGCAATACGGCCATTGCACCATTCCCCGGCATCTGCGCGATATCGTGGTGACCGAGTACGGCATTGCCGATTTGCGTGGGCAGACCGACAGCGAGGTGATTGCGCGGCTGCTGGCGGTGAGCGATTCGCGGTTTCAGGGTGAGCTGATGGCGCAGGCCAAGCGCGCCGGCAAGCTGGCCAGCGATTTCGAGCTGGATGCACGCTTTGCCGACAACACGCCAGAGCGGCTGGAGGCCATCAAGGCGCGGCATGCGCGGTTGTTCCCGGAGTATCCGCTCGGTACGGATTTCACGGCTGAGGAGCGGGACCTGTTGCGGGCGCTGAACTGGCTGAAGAGCAAGTTCAAGCTGAGCGAAGTGCTGGAGCTGGGCAGGGCGGCACTGGAGGCGCCGGGGCCGGAGGGGTATGAGGCGCACCTGGCGCGCATGCAGCTGGATAAGCCGCAGGGGTTGAAGGAAGAGCTGTATCAGCGGTTGTTGCTGGCGGGGTTGGCGGCGACCAGATAGAAAGGTATGCAGCCATTCGCGGGCACGCCCGCTCCCACAGGTACACCACAGCAAAACCTGTGGAGTACCTGTGGGAGCGGGCGTGCCCGCGAAGCAGGCGACACGGTTACTCGATAAAGCTGACCACACCACCTTCCAGCGACTTCACCCGGGCCAGCGATTCAACGCGGTAGCCCTGGCTGTCCAGCTCGGCACGGCCGCCCTGGAACGACTTCTCGATGACGATGCCCAGGCCGGCAACGGTGGCACCGGCCTGCTTGATGATCGAGATCAGCGCCTGCGACGCCTTGCCGTTGGCCAGGAAGTCGTCGATCACCAGCACGCGGTCGCTGCTGTTGAGGTGGCGCGGCGAGATGGCTACGGTGTTCTCGGTCTGCTTGGTGAAGGAATACACCGAGGCGGTCAGCAGGTTCTCGGTCAGGGTCAGCGACTGGTGCTTGCGCGCGAAGATCACCGGTACGCCCAGCTTCAGGCCGGTCATCACTGCCGGGGCAATGCCCGAGGCTTCGATGGTGACGATCTTGGTCACGCCAGCATCGGCGAACAGGCGGGCGAACTCGTCACCGATCAGCTGCATCAGCGCCGGGTCGATCTGGTGGTTGAGAAACGCGTCGACTTTGAGAACCTGGTCGGAAAGCACGATGCCTTCTTCGCGAATCTTCTGATGCAGTGCTTCCACTGTGGTATTCCTCGATGTAACAAAGGTGGCCGCTGAAAGCGGCAGATTTAAAGAATAAGGGTTGATCAGCGTTTGAGCATCGCCCGGATATCGGCCAGGGCGTTGTTGCCGCGAGCGGCCTTCACCTCGACCGGCGCGTCGTCCAGGCCTTCCCAGGCCAGGTCGTCCGGTGGCAACTCATCGAGGAACCGGCTCGGCGTGCAGTCGATGATCTCACCGTACTGCTTGCGCTTGGCGGCGAAGGTGAAGGCCAGGGTCTGGCGCGCGCGGGTGATGCCCACGTAGGCCAGGCGGCGTTCCTCTTCGATAGTGTCGGCCTCGATGCTGGAGCGGTGGGGGAGGATTTCCTCCTCCATGCCCATGATGAACACGTAAGGGAATTCCAGGCCCTTGGAGGCGTGCAGGGTCATCATCTGCACACCCTCGGCGTTTTCTTCCTCTTCCTGCTGGCGCTCGAGCATGTCGCGCAGTACCAGCTTGCCGATGGCGTCCTCGATGGTCATGTCACCCTCTTCGTCCTTCTCGAGGGTGTTCTTCAGCGCTTCGACCAGGAACCAGACGTTGCTGATGCGGAACTCCGCCGCCTTGTCGCTGGCGGTCTGCTGGCGAATCCAGTTCTCGTAGTCGATGTCGCGGATCATCTCGTGCAGCGCGGCGATCGGGTCTTCCAGGGCGACCTTGTGGCGCACGCCGTCGAGCCAGTGCTTGAAGCGCTGCAGGCGCTCGGTGTAGCGGGCGTCCAGGTGCTCACCCAGGCCCAGCTCCTCGCTGGCGGCGTACATCGAGATGCCGCGCTCGGTGGAATAGTTGCCGAGCTTTTCCAAGGTGGTCGAGCCGATTTCCCGGCGCGGCACGTTGATCACCCGCAGGTAGGCGTTGTCGTCGTCCGGGTTCACCAGCAGGCGCAAGTAGGCCATCAGGTCCTTGACCTCCTGGCGGCCGAAGAAGCTGTTGCCGCCCGACAGGCGATACGGTACCTGATGGTGCTGCAGCTTCAGTTCGATCAGCTTGGCCTGGTAGTTGCCGCGGTAGAGGATGGCAAAGTCGCTGTACGGGCGGTTGGTGCGCAGGTGCAAGGTGAGGATTTCCATGGCCACGCGTTCGGCCTCGGCTTCCTCGTTCTTGCAGCGGATCACGCGGATCTCGTCGCCCACGCCCATCTCGCTCCACAGCTGCTTTTCGAAAGCGTGCGGATTGTTGGCGATCAGCACGTTGGCGCAGCGCAGGATGCGACTGGTGGAGCGGTAGTTCTGTTCGAGCATGACGATCTTCAGGGAGGGATAGTCCTCCTTGAGCAGCATCAGGTTCTCTGGGCGCGCGCCACGCCAGGCGTAGATCGACTGGTCGTCATCTCCCACTACGGTGAACTGGTTGCGCATGCCGATCAGCATCTTCACCAGCAGATATTGGCTGGCGTTGGTGTCCTGGTATTCGTCCACCAGCAGGTAGCGCACGCGGTTCTGCCAACGTTCGAGCACGTCCGGGTGCTCCTGGAACAGCTTGACCGGCAGCAGGATCAGGTCGTCGAAGTCCACCGCGTTGAACGCCTTGAGCGTGCGCTGGTAGTGGGTGTAGACGATGGCGGCGGTCTGCTCGCGCGGGTTGCGCGCCTTTTCCAAAGCTTCGGCGGGCAGGATCAGGTCGTTTTTCCAGGCACCGATCATGTTCTTGATCTCGTCGATGCCGTCGTCGCCGGAGTATTCCTTCTGCATGATGTCCGACAGCAGCGCCTTGATGTCGGATTCATCGAAGATCGAGAAACCCGGCTTGTAGCCCAGGCGCTCGTGTTCCTTGCGGATAATGTTCAGGCCCAGGTTGTGGAAGGTACACACCGTCAGGCCTCGGCCTTCCCCCGGACGCAGCAGGGTGGCGACCCGCTCCTTCATCTCTCGGGCGGCCTTGTTGGTGAAGGTCATCGCCACGATGTACTGGGCACGGATGCCGCAGTTCTGGATGAGGTGGGCAATCTTGCGCGTGATCACGCTGGTCTTGCCCGAGCCAGCACCGGCGAGCACCAATAGAGGGCCGCCGACGTAGTCACGGGCTTCCTGTTGCCGGGGATTGAGTCGGGACATGCTAGAAACCGGGGGTCGCCAGAAAATAGCCGCGCATTCTAACAGGCATGGGCCACTTGTGGCGCGACCGTCTGACGTTTGAGTCAGACTTTTGTTCGGGGGTAGGCATTAGTGAAACTAATGCTATTCACCGGAAAAATCGTAATTGCCGGTTTGCCGACTTTCGCGCAGGATGCACGTCAAAATGCGACGGGAGGCACTGTAGGCAAAGGATATGTCTAAAAGTGAAAATCATTTTCATTTATGCAGTAGCATGTCCGATATCCAACGCTACACCTTTCGAGTCTTAAGGAGCCCGCTTGTCCACGCCTGTCGAACCTTTGCGTTTGCTGCTGTTGGCTGATGAGCCGGAATGGGCCGCCTTGTTACGCGAATGCCTGCTGCCGCTGGACGGTAGCGCAGTACTGCTGACGGCGCCGAACTGGGCGGCAGTCGATACCCTTTTCAGCGCTGACCGCCAGGCGGTGGTGCTGGCCACGCCGGCGTTGCAGCCTGCCCCCGGGCGCTGCGAGCTGCCGACCATCCTGTTGCTGGACCATGAGCCAGACACTTCCCCAACGGGCGTCAGTGACTGGCTGGTGCGCGATCATCTCAATGTCGATGCCCTGCGCCGCTCGTTGCGCCATGTGCGCGAGCGCGGTGTGCTGGTGGCCACCTTGCAGCGCCTGGCCGAGCAGGACCCACTGACCGGCATTGCCAACCGCCAGGGCTTCCAAGCCCTGCTGACCACGCGCCTGGCTGAGAACGAAGGCCGCGGCGTGGCCCTCGGCCACCTGGACCTGGACAACTTCCGCCATGTCAACGACGCCCTTGGCCATCAGTGCGGCGACCGCCTGATCCTGCAGGTGGTGGCGCGCCTCAAGCAGCAGCTGGAGGCCGGTGACCAGCTGGCGCGCTTGGGCAGCGACGAATTCGCCTTGCTGATCGACACGCGCCGCGATGCCAACCGCGCCGAATGGATCGCCGAACGCATCGTCGAGGCGCTGGCCGAACCTTACTGGATCGACGGCGAAAGCCTGCTGCTCGGCTGCAGCCTGGGCCTGGCCCACGCCCGCGCCCAGGGCGGGCCCGACCCGCTGATGTGGCATGCGCACATCGCCATGCGCCAGGCCAAAGGCAGCCAGGGCTGCACCTTCCACGTGTTCAACGAACGCATCAACCGTAACGCGCGCAGCCTGGCCGACCTGGAAAGCGAGCTGCGCCGGGCGTTGCGCCGCAACGAACTGGAGCTGCATTACCAGCCGCGGTTGAACCTTGCCGATGGGCGCATCGTCGGCCTCGAGGCCCTGGTGCGCTGGCGCCATGCCGAGCGCGGGCTGCTGCCGCCCAGCGAGTTCGTGCCGCTGGCCGAGCAAAGCGGGCTGATCGTGCCGCTGGGATACTGGGTGATTTCCCGCGCCCTGCGAGACATGCAGGCGCTGCGCGAACAGGGGCTTGCGCCGCTGCACATGGCGGTGAACCTGAGTTTCCGCCAGTTCCAGGACAGCCAGTTGCTGGCCACCCTGAGCCGGCTGATCATCGAGCACGGCGTGGATGCCCGTTGGCTGGAGTTCGAACTGACCGAAACGGCGGTGATGCGCCGCAACGAGCTGGTGCGCCAGACCATGGATGCCCTCGGGCGGCTGGGGGTGCGCTTCTCGCTGGACGATTTCGGTACCGGCTTCTCGTCCTTCGTGCACCTGAACAGCCTGCCGATCACCTTGCTCAAGGTCGACCGCAGCTTCGTTGCCGAAATGGAGATGCGTGAAGAGAACCGCAAGCTGGTGCACGCCATGATCAACCTGGCGCACAACCTCAACCTGGAAGTGGTGGCCGAGGGTGTGGAAAGCCCGGAACAGATGGCTTTGTTGCGCGGGTTCGGCTGTGACCAGGTGCAAGGGTTCCTTGTCAGCAAGCCGCTGCCGGTGGGGGAACTGATCGATTATCTGCAGGAAAGTGCTCGGCCGCAGTTGATGTGCCTGTAAGACCGCCAGGGAGGGCTTTGCCCTCCTTTCGCGACACAAGGCCGCTCCTACAGGGAATCGCGTTCTTCTGTAGGAGCGGCCTTGTGTCGCGAAAGGGCTGCAAAGCAGCCCCTGCAATCAGACAGGTATTGCAGTTTCTTCAGCGCGAGCTGCCTTGCCCAGCAACCGCTTCATCCGCCACTCGAAGCCGATGGTCAGCGCGACCGCCGCGCAGGCCAGCCCCAATGCCAGCCCCCACCATACCCCCACGGCCCCGCCACCCAGGGTAAAGGTGAATAGCCACGCACTCGGCGCCCCGACCAGCCAGTAGCAGCACAGCCCGATCAGGAAGGTGGTCTTGGCGTCCTTCAAGCCGCGGATCGAGCCCATGGCGATGGTCTGCATGCCATCGAACAGTTCGAACCATGCCGCCACCATCAGCAGCTGCACCGCCAGCTGATAAATCGCAGTAAAACCGGGGTCGTTACGGTCGATGAACAGCCCCACCAGCGCCTCTGGAAGCAGCAGGAACAACGCCGCAAAGGCAAACATGATCGTCGCCCCGAACCCGATCCCCACCCGCCCGGCGCTGCGTGCCGCCAGCAGGTTGCCGGCGCCGTAATACAAGCCCACGCGCATGGTCACCGCATACGACAGCCCGGTCGGCACCATGAACGCGGTAGAGACGATCTGCAGGGCAATCTGGTGCGCCGCCAGTTGCGTGCTGCCCAGCACGCCCATGCACAGCGCGGCGAAGGCGAACAGCCCGACTTCCACCATGTAGGTGCCGCCAATCGGCAGGCCCAGCCGCCACAGCTCGCGCAGGGCTGGCAGCGAAGGGCGCGACAGCCCTTTGCGCAGCGGGTAGTCGGCGTAAGCCGGGTGCCAGCGGATGTAGAGCGCCAGGGCGATGGCCATGCCCATCGACACCACTGCGGTGACCAGGCCGATACCCATCAGGCCCAGCTTCGGCAGGCCGAACATGCCTTCGATCAGGGCGACGTTGAACAGGTAGTTGAGCACCGTGCCGACCAGGCTGATGACCATCACCGGGGTCGAGCGCCCCAGCGCACTGGTGAAGCCGCGCAGGGCCATGAAGGTCAGGTAGCCGGGCAGGGCCAGCGGCAGCAGGGTGAGGAACTCGGCGGCCGAGTCGACGTTCTCCGGCTGCTGGCCGAACAGCAACAGCACCGGTTTCAGGTTCCACAGCACCAGTGCCGCCACCAGCGCCAGGCCCCAGGCCAGCCACAGGCCGTTCTGCGCCAGGCGGGTGGCGCCCTCGATGTCGTTGGCGCCCTTGCGGATCGCCACCAGGGTGCCCACTGCGGCGATCACGCCCAGGCAGAAGATCGACACGAACGAATAGCTCGCCGCACCCAGGCCGCCACCGGCCAGGGCCTGCGGGCTGATGCGTGCCATCATCAGGGTATCGGTGAGCACCATCAGCATGTGCGCCAACTGCGAGGCGATCAGCGGCCCGGCCAGGCGCAGCAAAGCCTTGAGTTCTGTGGTGGGCGCGACATGCATGGGGGTGTCCTTCTTCCTGATCCTGTAAGCAAGGCGACGATTCTGAGGCTTCGGTCAACTTTGCACAAAAGGATAAATGCGATGGTTGGCATGAGTTGAACTCATGCATATATGATTCTGTGCATTCCAATCCCACCCCCGGATGACAGGTGCCCCATGTCCCGCCAGCTGCCTCCCCTGTATGCAATGCGCGCATTCGAAGCGGCCGCGCGGCTGAGCTCGTTCACCCGCGCCGGTAAAGAGCTGTCGATTACCCAGAGTGCGGTCAGCCGGCATATCCGCACCTTGGAAGAGCACTTCGCCTGCAGGCTGTTCGTGCGCAGTGGCCGCAGCCTGCAGCTGACTGAGGCGGCGCGGGTGCTGCTGCCCGGTGTGCGTGAAGGCTTTGCGGCGCTGGAGCGCGCTTGCGATACCTTGCGCGGGGAGGATGACATCCTGCGCATGAAGGCGCCGTCGACCCTGACCATGCGCTGGCTGCTGGCGCGGCTGAGCCACTTCCGGCACCTGCAACCGGGCAACGAGGTGCAGCTGACCAGTGCCTGGATGGATGTCGACCATGTGGACTTCAACCAGGAGCCGTTCGATTGCGCGGTGCTGCTCAGCGACGGGGTGTTCCCGGCGGACTGGGAAGTGCGTCGATTGTTTTCCGAGCTGTTGATCCCGGTAGGGGCGCCGGACCTGTTGAAAGAGGGGCCGTGGGACGAGCGGCGGTTGGCCGGTATCGAGCTGCTGCATCCGACACCTGACAAGCGTGACTGGCGCGAATGGCTGGAGCGCATGGGGCTCAGCGACAAGGTCTCACTCAAGGGTGGCCAGGTGTTCGATACCCTGGAGCTGGGCATGATCGCGGCGGCGCGGGGTTACGGTATTTCGATGGGCGATTTGTTGATGGTCGCCGAGGATGTGGCTCAAGGCCGCTTGAGTTTGCCGTGGCCGACGGCGGTGCCTAGTGGCATGGATTATTACCTGGTGTGGCCGCGGACCCGGCCAGGCGGGGAGCGGTTGCGGCGGTTGAGTATGTTTTTGCAGGAGGAGGCAGCGGCAGTTGACTTGCCTGCGGTGGAAATCCTGTCTGCCCTTTGACCGCCTGTGCAGGCCCTTTCGCGGGAACAGGCAAAAGGAAAACGTTTGCGAATACCCCGGTCCGACACTCAAGTATTTGATAGCGACGCCGATCTAGTGGCACCAGCGTCCCGGAAGAGGGCGCGATTTCCCGTCTATAACAAGCGGGCGGTCAGCGTGATCAGGACGATCCCGGCCTCTTGCCAGGAGCTTCTTCATGTCTCAACCGCGTGCCCGAATCGCCTCGCAACTCGGTGTCGCCCTCGCCGTCGTGCTGGCGCTGGTGATTTCCGGCAGTACCCTGTTCGCCCTGCGTGCGCTGGACGACGCCAACCTCGCCACCCGCCAGGCCCACCTGGCCAGCGAAGCACGGCTGCTGGCCGACCAGCTCGATACCTTCCACGGTTCGCTCAAGGACAACACCCAGCGCCTGAGCGGCCTGTTCGAGCGCCGCTTCGCCTCGGGCCTGTCGCTGCACGCTGGCGAGACCGTGCAGGTCGCCGGCCTTGCCACGCCCGCCCTGTACCTGGGCGATCGGCTGATGAACAACGATTTCCAGGTGGTCGACGAATTCCAGCAGATGACCGCCGGCATCGCGACCCTATTCGTGCGCAGCGGCGATGACTTCGTGCGCATCAGCACCAACCTGAAGAAACAGGACGGCACCCGCGCCATCGGTACCCAGCTCGACCGTCAGCACCCAGCCTATAACAAGCTGCTGGCGGGGCAGATGTACGTTGGCCGCGCCGTACTGTTCGAGCGCAACTACATGACCCGCTACGTGCCGGTCAGCGACAGCAGCGGCCGGGTGATTGCGGTGTTGTTCGTCGGCTTCGACTACACCGACGCGCAGAACGCCCAGTTCGCCAACCTCAAGCGCTTCCGTATCGGTGAAACCGGCTCCCTGGCTATTCGCGATGAAAAAGACCAATGGCTGGTGCCACCGGCCAATGCCGGCCAGGACCTGTTCAGCGCCAGCGCGCCGTTCGCCGAGGGCCCTTGGACCGTGGTCGCCAGCATGCCGAAGGCGGAAATTCGCGAGGTGACCTGGAGCGTCGGTCTGCGCCTGGCCATCGGCAGCCTGCTGGCGATGCTGCTGGCCGTGGCCGCCACCCTGTGGCTGCTGCGCCGCAAGCTGCGGCCGCTGGATGACCTGGTGCGGCAGGCCGAGGCACTCGGTGCCGGCGACCTGAATGCGCGCCTGAGCGTGACCAGCCATGACGAGATCGGCCAGCTGGCGCGCAGCTTCAACCAGATGGGCGAGGCGTTGGCGACCATGGTCGAGCACATTCGCAGTGCCTCCGAGCAGGTCAGCAGCCGAGCGCGTTCGCTGTCCGGGCTGTCTACCGGTGCCTGTGAAGGCATGGACCAGCAGTCCGGCGAGATCACCAGCATGGCCGGTGCGGTGGAAGAGTTCAGCGCGACGTCGATGAACATCGCCGACAATATGGCCGGTACCGAGCGCATGGCCCGCGACAACGCCCAGCAGACCCGCATTGGCCGCAGCGCCATGGACGAGGCGTCGAGCTCGCTACGGCAGATTGCCGAAGCGCTGGGCGGTACCGCCACGGTGATGGACAGCCTGGGTGCACGCTCGCAGGAGATCGGCGGCATCATCAGCGTGATCACAGCGATTGCCGAACAGACCAACCTGCTGGCGCTGAACGCCGCCATCGAGGCTGCCCGAGCCGGTGAGCAGGGCCGTGGCTTTGCCGTGGTCGCCGATGAAGTGCGCGGGCTGGCCGCGCGCACGCGCCAGGCCACCGATGAGATTTCCGGGATGATCACCAGCATCCAGCAACAGACCGGGCACGCCATCAATACCCTGGAGCAGGGCAATCAGCTGATGCAGGAAGGGCTGGCGCGCAACGACAAGGTGGCCGAAGCATTGGCGCGGATCGATGAGCAGAGCCGCACGGCGGGTGAGCAGTTTGCCGTGATCAGTACAGCGACCCAAGAGCAGAGCAGCACAGCTACCGTGCTCAGCCGCAACCTGCAGAGCATTGCCCAGGCCAACAGCGAGCAGCGCGATGTGGCCAATGAACTGGCTTTTACCGCGCGGGAGCTGGAAGGATTGGCGGCGCAGCTGCGCCAGGAAGTGGACCGCTTCCGCTGAGATCGCAGGGGGCCGCTTCGCGGCCCTTTCGCGACACAATGCCGCTCCTACAGGAGTGCGCGCTGCCTTTGTAGGAGCGGCCTTGTGTCGCGAAAGGGGCGCAAAGCGCCCCCGGCAATCCTGAGCCTTACATCGAACCCAGGTTCAGCGCCTGGGCACAAGCCTGCAACGAGCGCCGCTCGCTCTGCGCATAAAGCGCCAGCTCATCCTGCACCTGCAGCCCAAGCGCCGACTCGAAAGCCTCGCGGTTAGCATTGCTGCCATACTCGGCCTGGCCCTCATCCCCCAGGTTCGATTGGAAAATCCCCGCCGCACTCACCGGCAGGAAGTCCTCGTAAACCAGTGCCTCGAAATGCACATGGCCGGCTGCGATCAGGCCTTCCAGCGTAGTCGGGCGGTCTTGCTGTTCGCGCTGCGCCATACCTTTCTCCGTGGCGAAATAGCGGAAGTACGCCAGCCCCTGCTCACGCATCTGCGCCAGGTCATCAGGGAATGCAGCAAAGCTCTCCTGCAGCAGCGCCCTGTAGCGCTCGGCATTGGCCTCGGCGGGTGCACCACCCAAGGCGGCGCGGGTGGCGTCGAGCAGCTTGTCGTAGAGCTGGCGGCCTTTCGGCGTCAGTGCTGCGCCGCGCTGTTCGATCTCGCCGAAACGGGCGGTGTGGCTGCCCTGGTGATCGCTGAACGCAACCTTCTCCTGCAGCGCCTTGAAGCTGGTCTGGCGCAGCAGAATCGGGTGGCGGCGGGTCGGGGGGCCTTCGACCACGGCTTTCGGCGGGATGCCCTTGACCGGCATGCCGACCTGGATCGCGTCGATGTCCAGGGTGCGCGGGGTCAGATGGTTGATGTGCGGGCCTTTGAAGGCAACCACGTCGGCGATCAGGCGGTGCTGGTCGTGCAGCTGCTGGTATTGCTCGGCAGTGACCGTGGCGTCCTGGTGCCAGCGGAAGGTATGCAGGGCTTCGCGGACGAACTCGTCGGCATCGGCTGCGTTCAGGCCGCCATCGTGCTCGGACTGGGCAATCAGTTCAAGTGCACGAGCGGTGAAGATCTTGCGCTTGGCGAGGATGCCCTGGGCCAGCTCGCGCAGTGGCAGGTTGTCGATCAGCTCCAGGCGCAGCAGCGAGGTGAACACGCGGAACGGGCTGACGTGCAGCGACTGCTCGTGCACGGCGCGGAACGCGGTAGAGTGCACCGGCACGCCTGCGGAGCTGAGGTCGTAGTAGCCGACCGGCGCCATGCCCATCACCGCGAACAGGCGGGCGATGGTGGCCAGCTCTTCGGCCGTGCCGACGCGGATGGCGCCGTGGCGCTCCTGGTCCAGGCGCTCGATTTCACCGGTCCAGCGCAGGGCTTCGGCCACCTTGGGCTGCTCGGCCATGACCTGCTGGTTGATTTCGCTCACCAGCTCCAGCAGCGTGCCGTACAGCGGCACTTCCTGTTTGTACATGAGCGACATGGCGGCAGAGAACTGCGCGCGGATGCTGTCGGGGCTGACGAAATCGTTGGCGGGCATCGCTAGCTTCCTGGTTAGGTTCGGACGCTTACATGAAAGCTGGGAATGCACTTGGCTCACAAGCGAAAAAAAGTGAGTGTGTCATTCCTTTTTTGATCGACCTCCATGGCCCTTTCGCGGCTAAAGCCGCTCCCACAGGTACTGCACAGGATTCGGACTTTGCGCAGTACCCCGTGGGAGCGGCTTTAGCCGCGAAGAGGCCCTCAAGCCTGGAGCTGCTCGCGAATCCATTCCACCAATGCCCGCACCTTCGGCACCTCCGCCGCATGTTCGGCATAGGCCAGGTAATGCTTGCCGGCACTGCGCATCGCATGATTCCACGGAATGACCAAGCTCCCTTCAGCCAGCTCCTTGGCCACCAGATACCGCGGCACCAACGCCACCCCACACCCGGCCCGCGCCGCGCTCAACGCCATGTAGAACGTATCGAAGCGCGGCCCATGGTAAGCACTGACACTGTGCAATCCCAGCTCCAGGAACCACTCATGCCAGGCCTCTGGCCGCGAAGTGCTCTGCAGCAGCACCATCTCCGCCAACTCACCCGCATCCCCCAGCTCACGCCCGGCCAGCAACTCCGGCGCACATACCGGCACCACCTCTTCGCCGAACAGCTCCACGCAGGTAGCCCCCGGCCAGGTGCCCTGGCCGTAGAAGAACACCACGTCCGCCGAACCCTGCAGCAAAGCGAACGGCTCCATCTCGTTGCGGATGTCGAGGTGGATGTTCGCGTGCCGTTTGCCAAAGCCCTTGAGGTGCGGGATCAACCAGCGCACGCCAAAACTCGGTTGAGTGGCTACTTTCAATATCTCGGTCTGCTCGCCGTAGGTGAGCACGTAGCGGCTGGACATGTCGACCTGGGTGAGGATCTTGTTGACCTCAGCCAAGTACAGGCTGCCAGCGGGCGTGAGTTGCAGGCGCCGGCGGATACGCAGGAAGAGGTGGTGGCGCAGCATCTCTTCAAGCTGCGCCACCTGCTTGCTAACCGCGCTCTGGGTCAGGTGCAGCTCTTCGGCGGCACGGGTAAAGCTCAGGTGACGGGCTGCAGCTTCGAAGCACTGCAGGGCGGTCATGGAGGGCACCAGGCGTTTGGACATAGCGGTCTCTGTGGCTCAAATCATTACCTGACGGAATGATATGCGGAATAAAGGTCGTTTGTTGCACCGGTGTGATCGGATTAATACTGATCCACATCATTTTTCCACCCCATCACCCGATGTAGGAGAAGCACAAATGGTTGCTGGATTGCTCGAGCGCCTTGGCGTTGCCGCCGAGGCTTACACCCAGGGCGACTACCCTGTTCACACGCCGATCGACGGCAGCCAGATCGCCAAGGTGAAATTGCTCGGCAAGGCCGAGACCATCGCCCGCATCGATCAGGCCCAGAGCGCCTTCGAAGCCTGGCGCAGCGTGCCGGCCCCGCGCCGTGGCGAGCTGGTGCGTCTGTTTGGCGAAGTGTTGCGTGAGCACAAGGCCGACCTCGGCGAGCTGGTTTCGATCGAAGCCGGCAAGATTACTCAGGAAGGCCTGGGCGAAGTGCAGGAAATGATCGACATCTGCGACTTTGCCGTGGGCCTGTCGCGCCAGCTGTACGGCCTGACCATCGCCTCCGAGCGCCCAGGCCACCACATGCGTGAGACCTGGCACCCGCTGGGCGTGGTCGGCGTGATCAGCGCCTTCAACTTCCCGGTTGCGGTATGGGCCTGGAACACTGCGCTGGCTCTGGTGGCCGGTAACTCGGTGGTGTGGAAGCCGTCCGAGAAGACCCCGCTGACCGCCCTGGCTTGCCAGGCGCTGTTTGAAAAAGCCCTGAAGGCCTTCGGCGATGCCCCGGCTGGCCTGGCGCAACTGGTGATCGGCGGCCGTGAGGCTGGCGAGGCCATGGTCGACGACCCACGCGTACCGCTGGTCAGCGCCACCGGCAGTACCCGCATGGGCCGTGAAGTGGGCCCACGTGTTGCCGCCCGCTTCGGTCGCAGCATCCTCGAACTGGGTGGCAACAACGCCATGATCCTGGCCCCGAGCGCCGACCTCGACCTGGCCGTGCGCGGCATTCTGTTCTCTGCGGTCGGCACCGCCGGCCAGCGCTGCACCACCCTGCGTCGCCTGATCGTGCACCGCTCGATCAAGGACGAGGTGGTTGCCCGCGTCAAAGTCGCCTACGGCAAAGTGCGCATCGGCGACCCACGCAAGGACAACCTGGTCGGCCCGCTGATCGACAAGCAGTCGTTCGATGCCATGCAGGGTGCACTGGCCAAGGCCCGTGACGAGGGAGGTCAGGTGTTCGGCGGCGAGCGTCAGCTGGCTGACCAATACCCGAACGCCTACTACGTCTCGCCTGCCATCGCTGAAATGCCGGCCCAGAGCGACGTGGTGCGCCACGAAACCTTCGCACCGATTCTCTACGTGCTGGCCTATGACGACTTCGAAGAGGCCCTGCGCCTGAACAACGAAGTGCCACAAGGCCTGTCGTCGTGCATCTTCACCACCGACGTTCGCGAAGCCGAGCGCTTCCAGAGTGCTTCGGGCAGCGACTGCGGTATCGCCAACGTCAACATCGGCACCAGTGGCGCCGAGATCGGCGGGGCGTTCGGTGGCGAGAAGGAGACTGGCGGTGGTCGTGAGTCCGGTTCCGATGCCTGGAAAGGCTACATGCGTCGCCAGACCAACACCGTGAACTACTCGCGCGAGCTGCCGCTGGCGCAGGGTATCGTGTTCGACTGATGGATTGATGCTGCATGGCCGGGGGCGTAGCCCCCGGTTCGCGGGCAAGCCCGCTCCCACAGGGACCTCACAGCTTTCAAAATCTGTGAGGCCCCTGTGGGAGCGGGCTTGTCCCGCGAATGGGCTGCAAGGCAGCCCCTAACAAGAACAAATTGCTGGAGCCGGGCCATGTCCGAACTGCGTCAACAATGCTTGTGGGAACACGTCAGCCAACCGAGCGTCGCCAGCCAGGCCCTGGCCGGGGAACACAAGGCCGATGTCTGCGTGATCGGCGGCGGCATCACTGGCCTGTCGGCGGCCATCCACCTGCTCGAGCAGGGCAAGTCGGTGATCCTGCTGGAGGCCTGGAAGATCGGCCACGGCGGCTCCGGGCGCAACGTCGGCCTGGTCAACGCTGGCACCTGGATCCGCCCCGATGACGTCGAGGCAACCCTCGGCCAGAAGCAGGGCAGCCGCCTGAACAAGGTGCTGGGTGAAGCCCCGGCTGAAGTGTTCGCCATGATCGAGCGCCTCGGCATCGACTGCCAGGCCCAGCACAAAGGCACGCTGCACATGGCGCACAACGCCACCGGCATTGCCGACCTTGAGGCCCGCCACGAGCAATGGCACCGCCGCGGTGCTGACGTCGAGCTGCTCACCGGCGCCCAGTGTCAGGAATACTGCGGTACCGACAAGATTTCCGCCGCGCTGCTCGACCGCCGCGCCGGCACCATCAACCCGATGGGCTACACCCAGGGCCTGGCTGCCGCCGTGGCGCGCCTGGGCGGCAAGCTGTTCCAGCAATCCTCGGTCGAAGGCCTCGAGCGCGAGGGCTATGCCTGGCGGGTGAAGACCGCGCGTGGTTCGGTACGCGCCGAGAAAGTGGTGATTTCCACTGGCGCCTACACCGAAGGCGACTGGAGCAACCTGCAGAAGCAGTTCTTCCGGGGCTACTACTATCAGGTGGCGTCCAAGCCGCTGCACGGCGTTGCAGCCGACAAGGTGCTGCCGCACGGGCAGGGTTCGTGGGACACGCGCACCGTGCTCAGCAGCATTCGCCGCGACGACCAGGGCCGCCTGCTGCTGGGCAGCCTCGGCCGGGTCGACAACAAGCCGGCCTGGTTCGTGCGCAGTTGGGCCGACCGGATTCAGAGCCATTACTACCCGGAGCTGGGCAAGGTCGAATGGGAAATGCACTGGACCGGCTGCATCGACTTCACGCCGGACCACTTGATGCGGCTGTTCGAGCCGGCGCCGGGTCTGGTGGCGGTGACGGGCTATAACGGCCGTGGCAACACCACTGGGACCGTGATTGGCCGGGCCTTTGCCGAGTTCCTGTTAAAGGGCGAGGCGGGCAGCCTGCCGATCCCGTTCTCGCCGATGACCGGGGTGAGTGCGCCGTCGTTGCGGACCGCGTTCTATGAATCCGGGTTCTCGCTGTACCACGCGGGGCAGTGCCTGAGAGTGGTCCTGTAAGGCCTGAACTGCTTTTGTAGGAGCGGCCTTGCCGGGGCGCCGGACCGGTCGGAAAGGGCCGCAAAGCGGCCCCGGCAATTTATGCAGCGAAGCTGAGGTCCTGGGGGCGCTGCGCACCCCTTTCGCGACACAAGGCCGCTCCTACAGGGCGCGCGCGGCAGGTCATTTGTGCAACCAGCTGAGGAAACCGCCTTTCTTGATCGAAACCGGCTTCTGCAGCAGTAACGACTCCCGGCTCTGCCGCCGAAACCGCTGCAGCTTGCTCAGTGCGCTCTGCACCTCGCCACGCTGCACCAGGCAGCTCTTCACCTGCTCCTTGTCAATGCGGTACAGCACGCAACTAGTCAGGGTACGGAACTCGGCAAACGAGTTATCTTCATCGATGATGCCCTCTATCCCCAGCACCTCGCCCGGCCCCATGCGCCCGGCCTCCAGCAGCTTGTCGCCATCGCGCACCGACGCCGACACCACGCCGCTACCAATCACCAGCAAATGCTCGGACTGCTCACCGACCTCCAGGATCACCTGGTCGGCCAGGTACTCCACCGCGGTCATGCGCTGGCTCAAGGCATCCCGTTCTTCATCACTCAGTGAGCGGAACACCCGCACCTCGTCCAGCACTTCGCGCTGGCGGCTACGTGGCGGCATGGCCAGGTCGACGTTCCACATCACGCCATTGGCCTCCAGATGACGGTGCGCCAGGTCGAACAGCTGGTTGCGGGCATCGGTCTTGCCGCCCATGTCGGCGATGAAACCGCTGGCTTCGTACTCCACCGATTCCAGCGTCGAGGCTTTCACCGAGACCTTGGGCTTGGGTGAGGGGAGGATTGCGCTGGTGCCCTGCAGGGCTTTCTCCAAGGCATCGAAAACCCGCTTGGGGCGAACCTTGGCCGGCACTACCACACTGATCGACACCCCGTTCACATCGGCCGGGCGGCTGTGGTTGAGCAGCCGCGCCTTGGCCGCCACCGAGTTGGGGATCACCGCCAGGCTGCCACTGCCGGTGAGCAGGCGCGTGGCGCGCCAGTCGATATCCAGCACCTTGCCCTCGGTGCCGTCGATGGAGATCGAATCGCCAATCTGATAGGGCCGCGTGGTGTTCAGCACGATCCCGCTGAACACGTCGGCGAGGGTGCTCTGCAGCGCCAGGCCGATGACGATGGCCATCACTCCGGAGGTGGCCAGCAAACCCTTCACCGGCAGTTGCAGCACATAGCCCGCAGCGGCGACCACGGCCGCGAGGAAGATCAGCGCTCCCAGCACATCCTGCAGCAGGCGCCCACCGTGGCTGCCACGGGCCACCAGCAGCAGGCCGAACACCACCGTCACCGTGCGCGCGCCGAACAGCCACCAGCCTATGGCCAATACCGTGGCGATGAGGTTGCGCGCTACATCGTCTGGCCACGGCGGCGGTTGCAGCGGGCTCATCCCGGCAGCCACCAGTACCGCGCTGAACAGCAGGAAGACCACCAGCCGCGTGCCGATACGCCAGGCCCGGCGCTCAACAGGAATCAGCTGCCAGAGCACGAGGTCGAGCAGGATAAGGGCGGTGCCGAGCAACAACGGGGACGACTGGATGAACGCCAGCATGGTGGTCTCGGGGGTGAGGGGAGGGCTGTGCGTAGTAATAGAGCAGCTTGATCGGGCAAGCAATGAGGCCAGCAAATCCACTGTCAACTGATCGTTCCTTAAATGGAACGCTAAAGCCAAAAACCACTATCTACCGCTCCAAAGGTGATGGTTTTAATCTTCTCCCATCAACGCGAAACACCCAACTTACTGAAAATCAAAAAACCTTAGGAGCTACCCAAATGACCAACTTCAAATACAACCGCCTGAACAAAGACGACGCCGCTGTCCTGCTGGTCGACCACCAGGCTGGCCTGCTGTCCCTGGTTCGCGACATCGAACCGGACGCGTTCAAGAACAACGTCCTGGCCTTGGCTGACCTGGCCAAGTTCTTCAACCTGCCCACCATCCTCACCACCAGCTTCGAGCAAGGCCCCAACGGCCCGCTGGTACCTGAGCTGAAGGAGCTGTTCCCGGACGCCCCGTACATCGCCCGCCCAGGCCAGATCAACGCCTGGGACAACGAAGACTTCGTCAAGGCGGTGAAGGCTACTGGCAAGAAACAGCTGATCATTGCCGGCGTGGTGACTGAAGTCTGTGTGGCATTCCCGGCGCTGGCGGCCCTGGAAGAAGAGTTCGACGTATTCGTGGTGACCGATGCCTCCGGTACCTTCAACGCCATGACCCGCGACGCTGCCCACGACCGCATGAGCCAGGCAGGCGCGCAGCTGATGACCTGGTTCGGCGTGGCCTGTGAGCTGCACCGCGACTGGCGCAACGACATCGAAGGCCTGGCCGCGCTGTGCTCCAACCACATCCCGGACTACCGCAACCTGATGACCAGCTACAACGCCTTCAACGCCAACAAGTAAGCCGCTCCCCCGGGCACCGCCAGCCGGTGCCCGCCATGGGCAGCACACCCATTCAATCCTCCGCCCGTCCGCCGTTGCACAGTGGATGCGGGCAAGCTCATCCCAAGGAACGCCGATGAACACCGCACTCCAAGACAACCGCAACGTGGTGACCCTGGTCATCCAGCACAAGGCCCGCGCCGAGTCGCTGGCGGCCTACGAAGACTGGCTCAAGCGGACGGTCAGCGCCGCACGCCGCCAGCCGGGGCACCTGGACGTCAACGTCATTCGTCCCGACCAGGGCGGGCTGCACTTCACCACCGTAGTGCGCTTCGCTGACGCCAGCCTGCTGCAAGCCTGGGTCAACTCGGCCGAACGCCAGGCGCTGGTCAACGAAGTGCTGCCACTGCTCGAAGGCGGTGACCATACCCAGGTGCACGACGACCCGGAGTTCTGGTTCACACCGCCGAGCGTCAACGCGGCGCAACCGCCACGCTGGAAGCAGGCGCTGCTGACCTACCTGGTGATCTGCCCGATGACCATGGTCATCCCACAACTGCTGGCGCCGCTGTTTGGGCGCTTCCCGCAGCTGGGCGGCCCGATCAGCGGCAACCTCATCGTCAACCTGTTCGTCATCCTGCCCGTGGTGTTCTACATCATGCCTTGGGTAACCCGCCGCTGCGCCAACTGGCTGCGCGGCTGAGCCACGCCTGCACCTTCAGACTTTCAAGGAGATACCGACATGACTACGCTCGTAACCCGCGACGGCACTTCGATCTATTACAAGGACTGGGGCAGCGGCAAACCGGTGCTGTTCAGCCACGGCTGGCCACTGGACGCCGACATGTGGGACGCGCAGATGGAGTTCCTGGCCAGCCGCGGCTACCGCGCAGTTGCCTTCGACCGCCGGGGTTTCGGCCGTTCGAGCCAGCCGTGGAGCGGCTACGACTACGACACCTTCGCCGACGATATCGCCCAGCTGATCGAACACCTCGACCTGCGTGACGTGACCCTGGTGGGCTTCTCGATGGGCGGTGGTGATGTCAGCCGCTACATCGCTCGCCACGGCAGCGAGCGGGTGGCCGGGCTGGTGCTGCTGGGTGCCGTTACGCCAGTGTTCGGCAAGCGTGACGACAACCCTGAAGGTGTCGACCTGTCGGTATTTGAAGGTATCCGCGCCGGCTTGCGTGCCGACCGGGCGCAGTTCATCGCTGATTTCGCCACACCGTTCTATGGCCTGAACCATGGGCAGCAGGTGTCCCAAGGCGTGCAGACCCAAACTCTGAACATTGCACTGATGGCGTCGATCAAGGGCACCCTCGATTGCGTGACTGCGTTCTCGGAGACCGACTTCCGCCCGGACATGGCCAGGATCGATGTGCCGACGCTGGTGATCCATGGTGACGATGATCAGATCGTGCCGTTCGAAACCACCGGCAAGCAGGCGGCGGAGCTGATTCGCGGGGCTGAGCTGAAGGTGTATGCCGGCGCGCCGCACGGGTTTGCCGTGACTCATGCGCAGGAGCTGAATGAAGACTTGCTGGCGTTTCTCCAGCAGTCGTAGTGGGAGGCATTCGCGGGGCAAGCTCGCTCCTGCAGGAGCGGGCTTGTCCCGCGAAGAGGCCAGCCCAGGCAACACAAATTTTCAACAGGGCTAACCTTCTACGACCCACCGCACATCCGTGCAATCCCTGGCTTTGCATCAACCGGCATGCTCCGCAGTTGCGCCTGCCGCCGCCCCCAGACGGAGAAGCCCATGTCCCAGGACCGCAACGACAAGACCCGTCGCCAGTTCCTCGCCACCAGCACCGTACTAGGTGCCGCCGGCGCCCTCTGGTCCGCATTGCCCTTCACCGGCCAAGCCGGTTCCGCCCACGCATCCACCCAAGGAGGTTCCATGACCGCCGACCTGATTCTGTTCAACGGCAAACTGCACACCGTTGACCGCGAAAAGCCCACCGCCACCGCCGTCGCCATCAAGGATGGCCGCTTCATCGCCGTGGGCAACGACGCCGAGGCCATGGCCCACAAGGGCAGCGCCACGCAGATCGTCGACCTCAAGCAGCGCACGGTGATCCCGGGCCTGAACGACTCGCACCTGCACCTGATCCGCGGTGGCCTGAACTACAACCTGGAACTGCGCTGGGAAGGTGTGCCGTCGGTGGCCGATGCCTTGCGCATGCTCAAGGACCAGGCAGCGCGCACACCGACGCCGCAGTGGGTGCGTGTGGTCGGTGGCTGGAACGAATTCCAGTTCGCCGAAAAACGCATGCCGACCCTGGAAGAAATCAACCAGGCCGCGCCCGACACCCCGGTGTTCCTGCTGCACCTCTACGACCGCGCGCTGCTCAACCGCGCCGCGCTCAAGGCCGTCGGCTACGATAAGAGCACCCCAAACCCGCCGGGTGGCGAGATCCAGCGGGACAAGTTCGGCAACCCGACCGGCATGCTCATCGCTCGTCCGAACGCGATGATCCTCTACGCCACCCTGGCCAAGGGGCCGAAGCTGCCACTGGAATACCAGGTCAACTCCACCCGCCAGTTCATGCGCGAGCTCAACCGCCTGGGCCTTACCAGCGCCATCGACGCCGGCGGCGGTTACCAGAACTTCCCCGATGACTATTCGGTGATCCAGGAGCTGGCCGACAACAACCAGCTGACCGTGCGCATCGCCTACAACCTGTTCACCCAGAAGCCCAAGGAAGAGCTGGACGACTTCCGCAAATGGACCTCCAGCGTCAAGCTGCACAGCGGTACCGACTTCCTGCGCCACAACGGTGCTGGCGAGATGCTGGTATTCTCCGCTGCCGACTTCGAGGACTTCCTCGAGCCGCGCCCGGACCTGCCGCAGACCATGGAAGAAGAGCTGGAGCCGGTGGTCCGCCACCTGGTCGAGCAACGCTGGCCGTTCCGCCTGCACGCCACCTACAACGAATCGATCACGCGCATGCTCGACGTGTTCGAGAAGGTCAACCGCGACATCCCGTTCAACGGCCTGCCGTGGTTCTTCGACCACGCCGAGACCATCACCCCGCAGAACATCGAGCGTGTACGTGCGCTGGGTGGCGGTATCGCCATCCAGGACCGCATGGCCTTCCAGGGTGAATACTTCGTCGACCGTTATGGTGCCAAAGCTGCTGAGCAAACCCCGCCGATCAAGCGCATGCTCGAGATGGGCGTGCCGGTCGGTGCCGGTACCGATGCCACCCGCGTGTCCAGCTACAACCCGTGGACTTCGCTGTACTGGCTGGTCAGCGGCAAGACCGTCGGCGGCATGGAGCTGTACAAGGAAGGCCTGGACCGCGAGACCGCGCTGCAGCTGTTCACCCAGGGCAGTGCCTGGTTCTCCAGCGAGCAGGGCAAGAAGGGCCAGATCAAGGTAGGCCAGCTGGCCGACCTGGCGGCGCTGTCGCTGGACTTCTTCAGTGTCGATGAGGAAGCGATCAAGGGCATCGAGTCGGTGCTGACCATTGTCGATGGCAAGGTCGTGTATGGTGCCGGCGAATTCGACAAGCTCG
The DNA here is from genome assembly GCF_052041945.1 of Pseudomonas sp. SMN11. Classification (NCBI taxonomy): domain Bacteria; kingdom Pseudomonadati; phylum Pseudomonadota; class Gammaproteobacteria; order Pseudomonadales; family Pseudomonadaceae; genus Pseudomonas; species Pseudomonas sp. SMN11. The sequence goes on from NZ_JBKGGW010000010.1 coordinate 25,381, forward strand.
GCCCGCCACAGGTGCCGGTACTGCCGGAGTGGTCGCCGGTGGCCAAGGTACCGGGGCACTGGCGCGTGGGCACGCCGTCGCTGGCGGCAGCCGTGCACCAGTGCTCGGGACCGTGCGGGGTGCATGCGCACAGCCATGACAAGGCGCGTAAATCGAGTGTGCCGGTCAATGACTTCCAGGGCTTCTGGGGGGCGTTGGGTTGCTCGTGCTTCGCTTTCTAAGCTGAGCTGATGTGCAGAGGGGGACCAGTTACTGGCCCCCTTTTTTTGTCTGTCGGCTTACGCGGTCCCTTGTAGGAGCGGCCTTGTGTCGCGAAAGGGCTGCGAAGCAGCCCCAGCAATTTCAGCACTGTCGCCGATATCCAGGGGCTGCTGCGCAGCCCTTTCGCGACACAAGGCCGCTCCTACAGGAGATAGCGCCAGCCGGCGGAGTCAATGGTGAGCCTTGTGCTCTCCCCCTGCCAACAGATGCCGGATCTTCACCTCGACCCCATCGCTCTGCAGCATCCGCACCCGCGCCTCGATCTTCAGCTCCCCCCGGGTCACCCGATGGTGATGGCGCAAATGCTCCAGCCACGACTCCTCGAAAAAAAACTCCAGCCAAAGCGCAGGGTCGGCACTGTCACGCATCAACCCCCACGACAACGCGCCATTGCGCTTGCGCATCGCCTCCAGCTCCCGAGCCGCCTGCTGGAACGCCTCGGCCTTGGCCGGCTCGATGTGGTACTCCACAGTCACCATCACCGGCCCGCTTTCCTTGTCCATGTCATCGCTCAGCAGCGGTACCGGCCAGTGCAGCGACGGCGTCAGCTCCTCGGCTTCGGTTTCCGGCAGGGTGACCTTGCAGGTCAGCAACGTACCCAGCGCCAGGCCACCGGCCGCCAGCAACAGGCTCAGGGTGATCGATGCATGACTGGCCAGCGTACCCCACAGCAAACCGCCGCTGGCCATGGCACCGAAGAAGACCAGAATGTACACCGACAGCGCCCGCGCCCGTACCCAGGCCGGTACCGAGGTCTGCGCCGCCACCTGCAGGTTGGACAGCACCGCGATCCACGCCGCGCCGCTGAGCAGCATCGCCGGCAGCAATACGTAGAAGCTGCGTACCAGCGCCAGGGCCAGCAGGAACAGGGCATACAGCAAGCTGGCACACATCACCAGGCGGTCGCGGCTGACGCGCTCGCGCAGGCGGGGCAGCAACGTGGCGCCGGCGACCGCGCCGATGCCGATGGCCGCCAGCAGCAGGCCGAAGTCGGCCGCAGTGCCGTGCATCTCACCGCGTACGATCAACGGCAACAGTGAGGTCCCGGCACTGGCGCAGAAGAAGAAAGCCAAAGCTCGCAACAGTACGGCCTGCAACGGTTTGGCACTGCGCGCAAAGCGCAGGCCGGTGCGCATGGCACCGACGAAGCGCTCGGCGGGCAACAACGGTTCCTTCACCTCGCGCTTCCACAGCAACAGCACCAGAATCACCCCGGCGAATGACGCGGCATTCAAGGCGAACGTCAGCCAAGGGCCGACCATGCTCACCACCACGCCGGCCAGCGCCGGGCCGATGGCGCGGGACACATTGATGCCGACGCTGGAAATGGCCACCGCGTTGGCCAGGTCTTCCTTGCCCACCAGCTCCGGCGTCAGCGCGCTCCAGGCCGGCATCATCAACGCCGTGCCGATGCCCAGCGCCAATGTCAGCACCAGCAGCAGGGTGACATTCATCAGCCCCAGCAGCGTCAGCGCCGCCAGCACCACGGCCACCGATGACATCCACAACTGCACCAGCAGCAAGTAGCGGCGCTTGTCGACGATATCCGCCGCGGCGCCGGCCGGCAGGGCAAGGAAGAACATCGGCAGCGAGCCGGCCACCTGTATAAGCGCCACATGCAGCGGATTGGTCGACAGCGTTGTCATCAGCCAGCCGGCGCCCACTTCATGCATCCAGGTGCCGATATTGGAGGCGATGGTGGCAATCCACAGCATGCGGAAAGTGGTGTTGCGCAACGGGCTCCAGGCCCCTGAAGGGGATGTGCTCATGTCAGAAGCTGCCTTTGAGTGGGTATTCGATGATCAGGTAGATGCGGTCGATGTCATCGCCAGCCTGGGCCTGGTTGGCGCGGTGGCTGACGTGGGAGAACGACAGGCTCAGGTCTTTGGCGGCACCGGACTGGATCACGTATTTCAGGTCGACATCGCGCTCCCAGTGCTTGCCGCCCTGGCCGTACTGATTGACGTAGGCGCCGCTCGCAGGCGCATGGCTGCCATCGATGCCGCGGCCGCTGACGTAACGGCCCATCAGGCTCAGGCCGGGGACGCCGAGGGTGGCGAAGTTGAGGTCGTAGCGCAGTTGCCACGAGCGTTCGCCGGGGCCGTTGAAGTCGGCGTACTTGATCGAGTTGGCTAGGTAGATGGAGTCGCCGCCGACGAAGTCGAACGGTGTGTCGCCCTCAACCTTCTGGTAGGCCAGGGTCAATGCCTGGGCGCCGAAGCTGTACTTGCCCAGCAGGCTGTAGGCAAGGGTGTCGATCGCTCCGGCGCTGGCTTTGCCGGTGTCGCGGGTCTTGTAGAGATTGCCGTCCAGGCGCCAGTTGCCCTCGGCCAGGTTCAGGTTGAGGTAGGCCTGGCGCCAGGTGTCCTCCAGCTCCCCGGCGTACAGCGCGCCGCCGAACGGGCCGTGCGGCGCGAAGGTGGCACCGGCCAGGCTAATGGCTCGATTATCCGTCGTCGCGCCGTAGCCGCTGAAGTCATCATGCGTCGAACTATTGTCCTGATTGTTGAAGGCAGTGAAACGGCCTGCCTGTAAACGCCAATCGGGCAGATCTGTGTTCTCCAGGAACCAGCCGGTGGCGTATTCCGGGTGCAGACGTTTGTCGCCTGTGTCGAACACAGGGGTTTCCACCATCATCTCGCCGTAGCGCAGCTGGGTATTGCGCAGGCGCAGCTTGAGCGCAGCGCCGGCACTGGAGTAGTCGGACTCGGCGCGGCCATCGCTGTCACGGGGCAGCAGGCCGGTGCCGGCATGGCCGCGGCCGCCGTCGAGCTTGAGGCCGAGGAAACCGTGGGCGTCGAGGCCGATGCCGAGCGTGCCCTCAGTGAAGCCGGAGCGAACCTCGCCGATGAATCCCTGGGCCCATTCCTGGCGGTAGTTCTGGCGGCTGGCGGAGGGCGAGCGGAAGTCGCTGTGCAGGAAGTAGTTGCGGCTGAGCAGCGACCAGCCGGGTTCGTCGGCCTGGCCGAGTGCCGGGCAGAGAGCGAGGGTGGCGAACAGGGCGCGGCCGGGTCCGTGAGTGGCGCGGATCATGGGGGCTCCGGGGGGGATGATCCGGGACTGTGAAGCAAGGATAGGTCAGGGGTCTTGTAAGGGTGTGCTGGAATCGGCCCGCTAGAGGCTGAAGGCCTGCGCAATGGCTTCGATCACCACCCGCACCCGCGCCGTGTGGCGCACGTCCTGATGGGTCACCAGCCAGATGTCGTAAGGCGCGCGCTGCGCCCAGACCAGCTGCAACCCATCCCTTTCTCCCAACGGGACCGGCAGCTCGCCCAGCCCGATGCCACTGGCCAGCGCCCGCCGCACCAGCAGCCCCGAGGTGCAGGTCATGGCGATCCGCCCTTGGGCGATCGGCTCGCCCGCCAGGGTCACTTCCTTGCCGGTGTCCAGATACGGCTGATAGACCACCAGCTCATGTCCGGCAAACGCACTCCCGGGCAGCGGCTCACCGCACCGTTGCAGATATTCGCGGGAAGCGAACAGCCCACTGTGCCAGCGTGCCAGGCGGCGCACCACTAGCTCGGGGTTGTCTGGTTTGTGCGTGCGCACGGCGATATCAGCCTCTCGCTGGCTGAGGTTGAGCATCTGCGTCGATGCCTGCAGCTGCACTTCGATCCCTGGGTGGTCCAGGCGCAGCCGGGCGACCGCCGGGATGATGAAGTCCAGGGCGAAGGAGTCGGTGGTGGTGACGCGCACCACGCCGCTCAGGCGCTCATCCAGGCCGAGGATCTGCCGCTGCAGGCCGGCGGCGGCGGCCTCCATTTCAAGGGCCGCACGCATGGCCACCTCGCCAGCGCTGGTCAGCGAGTAACCGCTGGAGGTGCGCAGGAACAGTGTCGCATCCAGTGCACCTTCCAGCGAAGCGAGGCGGCGGCCGACGGTCGCCTGGTCCACACCCAGGCTGCGGGCAGCACCGCGCAGGGTCTGCTCGCGACACAGGGCGAGGAATACGCGGGTGTCATCCCAGTTCATTCAGGGCTTTCCTCGTTGATGCATAAATGCAGGCTAATGATGAAAACTCGCTGCGTTATTTCATCGCTCGGCGACTTTATGCTTTTCCCAACGTCATCAACAAGCGCCTGATCCGGCGCAAGGGAAGATCATGAATGCCTCAACTCAACGTGCGCCCTGGCTGCCGATCTGGGCCGGGCTGTGTGCCAGTCTGGTCGGTATCGGCCTGGCGCGGTTTGCCTATACACCCCTGATTCCGGCGCTCATCGATGCGCACTGGTTTGCCAGTTCGGCGGTGGTCTATCTCGGTGCGGCCAACCTCGCGGGTTACCTGATCGGGGCGTTGATCGGCAGGCCGTTGGCGTCGCGCTGGTCTGGCGCGGTGGTGCTGCGTGGCATGATGGTGTTGGTCAGCCTGGCGTTCCTGGCGTGTGCCTGGCCGCTGTCGGTGAGCTGGTTCTTCGGCTGGCGACTGCTCTCAGGGGTGGCTGGCGGGGTGATCATGGTGCTGGCGGCCAGCACGATCCTGCCTCATGTGGCGGCCTTGCGCCGTGGGCTGGCCAGCGGCGCGATCTTCCTCGGCATCGGCTTGGGTATCGCCGGCGCCGCAAGCCTGGTGCCGTGGCTGCTGGGCATAGGTCTGCAGCAAACCTGGCTGGGGCTGGCTGCGCTGTCGCTGCTGCTGACGGTCAGCAGTTGGGCTGGCTGGCCTGTGGAGCATGAGCCGCAGGCGATAACGGTCAACCAGCAGGCGGCCGTTTCACCTGCGATCATCGTACTGTTCGGCCAATACGCACTGATGGCTACCGCACTGGTGGCACCGATGATGTTCCTGGTCGACTACGTCAGTCGTGGCCTGGGCGCAGGCACTCGTGCCGGTGCGGTGATCTGGAGCTTGTATGGACTGGGTGCGATTGCCGGCCCGGTGTTGTATGGGTTTCTGGCCGACCACCTGGGTGCACGCGCCGGCATTCGTCTGGTGCTGCTGGCGCAACTGGCCGCGCTCGGAACCTTGCTGGCGAGTCACGACCTGCGTGTGTTGGGTGCTGCTGCGTTGCTGATCGGCTCGTTTCCGCCGGGCATCGTACCGCTGGCGCTGGCTCGGGTGCATCAACTGGTCGAAGGCCATGCCCAGCAGAACGCGACCTGGAGCCGGGCGACAGTCTCCTTTGCCAGCTTCCAGGCCATTGCCGGTTACGGCTACTCGGCGCTGTTCGCTGCCACGGATGGCCATTACGCTCCGCTGTTCGGCGTGGCAGCAGGCGCAGTGGTGCTGGCGCTGTTGGTCGACCTGCTGCTCAAGGAACGTCAGGCCATGTCGCTGATCGCAAACTCCTCGGCGAGGTGATCGATCAAGGCCCGTACCGAGGGCAGCAGCCCGCGCCGTGACGGGAAGATCGCATGCACGATGCCACAGCGTGGATGCCAGTCCGGGATCAGCTCCACCAGGCGACCCGCCGCCAGATCCTCACGCACTGCCACCCGCGGCAAGTGCGCGATCCCCACGCCGGCCACCACGAAGTGGCGCAAGGCAAACAGGTCGTCGGTGACCATGCGCGGGGTATGCCGGATCACGATGCTGCGGCTGGTGTCCTCGCCCTGAAACAGCTCCCACTGGTACTCCCGCTGGGCGCTGCCCCAGTGCAGGCTCGGCAGGCTGCTCAGCAACTGCGGGTCAAAGTTTTTTGGCAATTGCTCCAAGTACTGCGGCTGCCCGACCAGGCATTGGGTGCTGTTGCTCAGCACCTTCATCACCATGTCGGTGTTCTCCAGCGGCGGGAAGCGCACCCTAAGCGCAATGTCGAAGCCCTCATGCAGCAGGTCGACGCGGCGGTTGGTGCTTTCGATGAACAGCTCCACCTGCGGGTACTTGAGCATGTAGCGGGTGAGCATCGGCCCGACCCAGGAGTTGAGCAGGGTGGTCGGGCAGCTGATGCGCACCAGCCCGCGGGGTTCGCTGCGGTTGCGCTCGATGATCTCTGCCGCGCCCTCGGCTTCGACGCGCATGGCCAGGCAGCGGTTGTAGTAGGCCTGGCCGATCTCGGTGAGTGAGCAGTGGCGGCTGGTGCGGTGCAGCAGGCGCACGCCCAGGCGGTCCTCAAGGTCGGCGATGCGCCGGCTGAGCTTCGACTTGGGCATGTCCAGTGCTCGCCCGGCCGGGGCGAAGCCGCCGTGCTCTACAACCTGGGTGAAGTAGTAGAGGGAATTGAGGTCTTCCAACGGTCGTTCTCCAAATGGAACGCTAAAGGCAATTTTCGCAGTCTACCGCCGTAAAGGTGATGATTTTAATCTGTGCCCATCAACGCGAAACACCCCAGATTGCTGAAAAATTCATAAACCTTAGGAGCACAGACCATGAGCAAATTCACCTACAACCGCCTGAACAAAGACGACGCCGCTGTCCTGCTGGTCGATCACCAGGCGGGCCTGCTGTCCCTGGTCCGCGACATCGAGCCGGACAAGTTCAAGAACAACGTGCTGGCCCTGGCGGACCTGGCCAAGTTCTTCAACCTGCCGACCATCCTCACCACCAGCTTCGAGCAAGGCCCCAACGGCCCGCTGGTACCTGAGCTGAAGGAGTTGTTCCCGGACGCCCCGTACATCGCCCGCCCAGGTCAGATCAACGCCTGGGACAACGAAGACTTCGTCAAGGCGGTGAAGGCCACCGGCAAGAAGCAGCTGATCATTGCCGGCGTGGTGACTGAAGTCTGTGTAGCCTTCCCGGCGCTGGCAGCCCTGGAAGAAGAGTTCGAAGTGTTCGTGGTGACCGATGCTTCCGGCACCTTCAACGAAATGACCCGCGACGCAGCTCATGACCGCATGAGCCGGGCCGGTGCCCAGCTGATGACCTGGTTCGGCGTGGCCTGCGAGCTACACCGCGACTGGCGCAACGACATCGAAGGCCTGGCGGCGCTGTGCTCCAACCATATTCCGGACTACCGCAATCTCATGACCAGCTATAACGCGCTGACTGCTGGTAAGTAACAGCAAGTAGATCAAACAGAAAAGGCCGGCCCCAACATGGGGCCGGCCTTTTTTGTTGCATCTTGTTCCAGCCGTTGACCCTCATTGTTGGTGTTGTTAGCGTTTCACCCGAGCGCGAAGCCGGTTGTCATTCAGCGGCAGTAACTGGATCAGGGACCCCGTCGATGGCTGGATCATCAGCGTAGGGTGAGACCTCCACACCTCGGCTTGTGGGTGTGTATATGAATATCAAGCACGCGATGAGGGCCACTGGCGACAGTGGCCCTTTTGTATTTTGGTACTGCAACCCGCATCAGCAGGGCCCCTTGCGGAAGCGGCCTCAAAGCGGCCGTGGGGATGATTTGGCTTCGGCTTTATCCCTTTTGGGAAATCTCCTACTTAGAGAACGGATGCCATAACGGCGCTAATTGAGAAGGCCAAGAGCAGACTGGATAACCCGGAAATCCTTCAGGAGTGTCTCCGTGCGCCGCGCCTATGCCAGCTTAAAAAGTGTAAGGCATGACCTTACACTCAATTACCAATGATCAGGAGCTTCAGGCACAAAGGGCTGCGTTTGCTTTATCAGCAGCGAGACTCGTCTGGGGTGCGTGCAGATCATGTCAATCGCTTGCGGCGCTTACTTGCTTCCCTTGAGGTCGCACAAACGCCTGCTGACATGAACCGTCCTGGTCACCGCCTTCATCCTCTGCATGGAAAGCTGGACAGCTTTTGGGCAGTTAATGTCTCGGGTAACTGTGGGCCTGGTGTTCCGCTTCGTTGGTACTGATGTGGAGCTTGTCGATTATCTCGATTACCACTAGGAGGCTCATTCATGCCTATGTTCGATCCTCCCCATCCTGGGGAGTCCTTGCGAGAAGACGTGTTGCCCGCAATTGGCATGAACGTCTCTGAGCTGGCTCGCCACCTCGGCTATTCAAGGGGGCAGCTATCCACAGTGCTCAATGGGCGCGCCGCCATTTCAGCCGATCTTGCATATCGACTTGAGCTGGCGGGCCTTGGCCCTGCTCGGCAGTATCTTGCTGAACAGGCAGCTTACGATTTATGGCAAGCCGCGCATCGTGAGCATCCACAGATTGCGCGGCTGGTGATTGCCTGACTACTCAGTCCGCATCCGAATCAAACAACCGCGCCAATTCCACCCGCGCCTCCTTGGCCGTCTGCATCACCTTGGCCCGGTCATCGCGCACGAGGCCCTGAGCCTCCAGCACTTCCTCGTCGTGCTGGGCAAACCGCTCGATCCGGTCCGCCGCCTGCTCGTCGCTCAAGCCCAGCCCGACCAGTGCCCGGCGGGTCATCTCCAGGCTGGAGTAAAACGTCTCGCGAATCGGTTCGGCCCCGACATCCGCCAGCTTGTGTACATGCTGGCGGTTACGCGCCCGGGCCAGCACTTTCAGGTGCGGATACTGGCGTTTCACCCGTTCAGCGGTATGGATTGCGGCTTCGGGGTCATCGATGGTGATGATGAAGTACTCTGCTTCACCGACCTTGGCCGCATGCAGCACCTCGGGGCGCAGTGGGTCGCCGTAGAACACCGGCACCTGTTCGAACATGCGCGTCATCTCGATGGTGTCCACCGAGGTTTCCAGGGCAATGAACGGGATCTTCTGCGCCCGCAGGATGCGCGCGACGATCTGGCCCATGCGGCCCATGCCGACAATCACCACCCGCGGCGTGCCGGCGTCGATGGTCTTGTACTGCTCGGGCACTTCACGCGCCGGTTGTGGGCGTTTCAGGGCGCGGGCGCAGCCGAGCATCAGCAGCGGGGTGATGGCCATCGACAGGGTGATGGTCATCAGCAGCAGGTCGTAGGTCTGGGTGTCGAACAGGCCTTGGTCCTTGCCCAGCTTGAACACCACGAAGGCGAATTCGCCACCGGCCGCCAGCACCATGCCCAGGCGCAGCGCGCTGGTGCTGTTGAGGCCACCGGCCAAGCGGCCGACGCCGATCAGCAGGGTGAGCTTCACCGCTACCAGCAGCAGGGTCAGGCCCAGCAGTACCAGTGGCATTTCCAGTAGCAGGCTCAGGTTGGCGCCCATGCCGACGCTGATGAAGAACAGCCCCAGCAGCAGGCCCTTGAACGGTTCGATTTGCGATTCAAGCTCGTGACGGTACTCCGAGTCGGCCAGCAACAGGCCGGCGAGGAAGGCACCCAGGGCCATGGAAATGCCGGCTTCTTCCATCAGCCAGGCAGTACCGATCACCACCAGCAGCGCGGTGGCGGTGGACACTTCCGGTAGGCCGGTGCGGGCCACGGTGCGGAACACCGGGCGCAGCAGGTAGCGGCCGCCGATGATGACCACGGCGATGCTGGCGAATACCTTCAGGCCGTGTTGCAGACTGTCGCCGTGGCTGGTGTCCGGGCCGCTGGCGGCCAGCAACGGGACCAGGGCGATCAGCGGGATGGCGGCGATGTCCTGGAACAGCAGGATGGCGAATGCCAGGCGGCCATGGGGGGCGTTGAGCTGCTTGGTTTCGGCCAGGCTTTGCAGGCCGAGGGCGGTGGACGACAGCGCCAGGCCCAAGCCGAGCACGATGGCAGCCGGTAGCGACTGGCCGAAGCCGAAGAGGGCGATGGCGCCGATCACCGCGCCGGTCAGCAGCACCTGGGCGGTACCGACGCCGAACACCGACTTGCGCATCAGCCACAGGCGCTTGGGCGACAGCTCAAGGCCGATGATGAACAGCAGCAGGACCACGCCCAGCTCGGAGATATGCGCGACGCTTTCGGTGTCGCGGATCAGGCCCAGGGCCTGCGGGCCGATGGCAACGCCCGCGAGCAGGTAACCGATCACGGCCCCCAGTTGCAGGCGCTTGGCCAGTGGGACGGCGACGACAGCGGCGAGCAGGAAGATCACCGCGGTTTGCAGAAGGCTGCCTTCGTGTGGCATTGGCTCGTACTCCATGAGCTGCCGGGGCAGCATTTGAACAGTTTGGCGGACAATTCTGGAGGTTGGTTGTGAGTCAGACAATCTACTGTCAGGAAGACACATTGTCCCGACTTGATTGACAGACTCAGGCTCCTCCAAACTGCGCCCGATACTGCGCCGGTGTCATGCCGATCCGCTCACAGAACACCTTTCTCATATGCCGGTCACTGCCAAACCCGCAGCGCGCTGCCACCACCTTCAAAGGGAGCTCGCTGCATTCGAGCAGCTTGCGCGCCTGGTCGATACGCGCATTCTGCAGGTACTGCAGCGGCGTGATCCCGACCTCACGCTGAAAGGTCCGGGCAAAGTTGCGCCCGCTCATGGCCACCAGGTCGGCCATCTTCTGCACGGTGAACGCCTGGTCGATGTGGTCGACGATAAAGGCCTGTACCCGGGCAATCGGCGAATCATCGCGCGGTATGGCGGCCAGCAGCGGCCCGTAAGGGGTCTGCCCACCCTGGCGATGGCGGGCGACCAGCAGCACCTTGGCGACCTCCAGGGCCAGCGCCTTGCCGTGGTCCTCAGCGACCACCGCCAGCGCCAGGTCGATCCCGGCGGTGATCCCTCCCGAAGTGATCAGGCAGCGGTCGATCACGTAGATCTGCTCGGTCTCGACCTTGGCCTCGGGAAACGCCTGGGCCAGGCGCTCCACGTAGTTCCAGTGGGTGGTGCAGCGATAGCCGGCGAGCAACCCCGCACGCCCGAGCAAAAACACCCCCGTGCAGATCGCGCCGAAGCGCCGGGCCTGTTGCACCGCCTGGGGCAGCCAGCGCTCGATTGCCGGCAGGGCGACGTGGTAGGCCCCCGGCCCACCGGGTACCAGCAACAGGTCGACGCTGGCCGGCAATTGCTCCAGGCGCAGGTCGGCCACGACCTTCAGGCCGCATGAGCCGCGAATGGTCCCTTGGCCTTCAGCCACGGTCACCAACCGATAATGTTTGTCTGCAGGCAAGAACCGGTTGGCGATGGCAAAGGCATCCATCGGCCCGGTTACGTCCAGCAATAGCACGTCGTTGAACAGCACCATGGCCACGGTTCGATGAGCGCGAATTTCCTGCATACCCCATAGCCCTTCGTGTCCTGAGCACTGCATCTTAGGGCAGTGCTGCACAATTAAGAACAATTCAGCTTTGGCTCAGGACTTTGTCACAGGCCGGGGGCGAGACTTTCTCCATTGAACAGGAGAGTCGCCATGCACCCTGGGACGCCCCAACAGCCACTGCCAACCCCCGGCGCGCTGACGCCCGCGCGGTTGCGCCAGGCCAAGGAACTGATGCTGCGCAGTTCGCTGTCGATCATCGAGATCGCGGCTGTGTGCAACCTCACCCGCAGCCATTTCTCCCGTGCCTTCAAGGTCAACACCGGCCTGTCGCCCCAAGCCTGGCGCCTGCTGGCGCGCATGGAAAAAGCCAAGCGCCTGCTCGTCACCGAGGCACCGATCACCCACGTGAGCCTGGAATGCGGCTTCTGCGACCAGGCCCATTTCACCCGCGCCTTCAGCCGCCTGGTCGGCCAGCCGCCCAAGGCCTGGCGCCAGGCGCAGGCATTTTCTTAAGCCGGATCTATCCGCTGGGATAAGCCCTTGAGTAAGTCCCGGTCCGTTTTCCCAACCCAAGGAGTCACCCCCATGAGCCAACCTGATTACAAGCGCCTGAACAAAGACGACGCCGTGGTGCTGCTGGTCGACCACCAGACTGGCCTGATCTCGCTGGTACAGGACTTCTCGCCTAACGAATTCAAGAACAACGTCCTGGCTCTGGGCGACCTGGCCAAGTTCTTCGGCCTGCCGACCATCCTCACCACCAGCTTCGAGCAAGGCCCCAACGGCCCGCTGGTGCCGGAGTTGAAAGCGATGTTCCCGGACGCGCCGTACATTGCTCGCCCAGGCCAGATCAACGCCTGGGATAACGAGGACTTCGTCAAGGCGATCAAGGCCACTGGCCGCAAGCAGCTGATCATCGCCGGCGTGGTGACCGATGTGTGCGTGGCCTTCCCGACCCTGTCGGCATTGGCTGAGGGCTTTGAAGTGTTCGTGGTGACCGATGCCTCGGGTACCTTCAACGAGACCGTGCAGCAGGCGGCATGGGTGCGCATGACCCAGGCGGGTGCGCAGATGATGAACTGGTTCTCGGTGGCCTGTGAACTGCACCGCGACTGGCGCAACGACATCGAAGGGCTGGGTAACCTGCTTTCGCAGCGGATCCCCAACTACCGCAACCTGATGAATAGCTATGCGGCGTTGAGCGCTCGCTGATGCAAACCTGTTCCGGCCTCTGTGGGAGCGGGCTTGTCGAGGCGTCGAACCGCCGCGAAGAGGCTGGAACAGGCTACGAACGGTTCACAGGCAGAGTGAAGCGAATCCGGCACCCGCCAAACGCCGACTCCAGCGCCTGCAACTGCCCGCCATGGGCCTGCACCACCGAACTGCAGATCGCCAGCCCCATCCCCAACCCTTCCTCCTTGGTGGTATGAAACGCGTCAAACACCTGCTCCCGCTCATCCATCGAAATGCCGGGCCCGTTATCGTCCACGCAGATCTCCACCACGTCTGCTCCCACTGCAGATGAAATCCGCAGCACGCCATCACTGCGATACCCGGCCAGGGCCTCCAGCGCATTGGTGATCAGGTTGAATACCAGTTGCTGCAACTGCACCGGGTCGGCCATCACGCTCACCCCTGCCTGCAATCGGGTCTGTACCTCGACCAGGTGCTTGGCGGCATCGGCCGAGGTCAGGCGCAATACCTCGCGAATCAGCTCGTCGACCTTGACTGCCTTGAGCTGCATCGGCGACTGCTTGGCCAGCGAGCGCAGCGCGCGGACGATATTGGCGGCGCGTTCGCTGTCGTTGCGGATGTCTTCCAGGCCAGCAATCGCCTCTTCCAGGTTGGGCTCGGCGCGATTGAGCCAGCGCAGGCTGGCCGCGGCGTTGGAGGCAATAGCCAGCAGCGGCTGGCTGATCTCGTGGGCAATGGACGCCGACAGCTCGTTCATCACCTGCAAGTGGGCACTGCGCGCAAGTTCGGCGCGTGATCGGCGCAGTTCTTCTTCCATTTGCGCCCGCGCCTGGTTGTCCTCGGCCAGACGGGTATAGAACTTGGCCGTCTGCAGCGACACGGCCGCCTGCGAGGCGAGGATCTCCAGCATCGCCAGGCGCTGGCTGCCGAACAGGTTGGGCACCAGGCGGTTTTCCAGGTATACCAGGCCGATCAGTACGCCTTGGATCACCAGCGGCAGGCACAGCACCGAACGGGCGTTGCGTGCGTGCAGTTCCTGGCGGAAGGCCTCGGGGCATTCGTTTTGGGCATCATTGAGCACCAGCGGCTTCTTGGTGCGCAGGGTGGCGTTGATGATCGACAGCGGCGCCTGGGTCATGAACTTCTGGCAGTTGTCCATGTTCACGTGCAGCCCGGCATTGTCGATGAAGGCGAGGGCGGCCATCTGGAATTCGGCGCCGCTGACGATCAGCAGTGCACCGTGATCGGCGCCGGAGTGTTGGGTGAGGTGGCCCATCAGCGTTTCGATCAGGCCTTCGAGCAGCACTTCCTCGGACAACGCCCGCGCCGCCTCGATGCCAGCCTCAAGGTCCAGCTTGGCCTGCTGGGTGGCGCGGTAGGTCTCCTGGACGGGTTGCGTGCGCAGGAACGGATGCAAGGCCTCCAGCTGCCGCACCTTGCCGGTCGCTCCCCAGATATGGAAACAGTCGCGGGCAATACGCAGGTGCAGGTTGGCGCCGGAGATCAGCCCGCTGGGGATGCAAACCTCGGCCAGCTGCTCGTGGGCCAGGGCCTGTTCGTGGATGAAGCCGGCGGCGGTCGCGGCGATCTGCGCCTGGTCGAAGCAGCGGATGGCCGCCAGGCCGTCGCCTTCGAGCTTGGCAATTACCCCTTCGATCAGCAGTAGCTTGCCGCGGAAGGTCACCGGATTGAAGCCGGCCCAGCGGCCGAAGCGCTCGCGCAGGGCCTGCAGCTCGGCCAGCTTGTCGACAAGGCTGCCGGGGGCTTCCGGGCTGCCCACGGCCAGGCCGCGGAACAGGTGGAAGTCCGCCAGGTTGATATGTGCTGGTGCTGCCCAGGCGTTTTCGCCCGCAGCGTTCAGGCTGTGCATGGCTTGCGCGACATTGCCCAGGTAGAAGGCTGACATGCCATTGAACAGCTGCTGGAAGAACAACGTGGTGGGTGAGTTCACCGGCGTGGGCAGGGTCGTGCAGGGTGCTCCGCTCAGGCTGGCGACGAATGCCTGCTGGGCTTGCAGGATCTGTTCGATATCGCTGTAGCCGTAACCGCGCACGGTAGCCAGGCCCTGTACCACCTCCTCGGCCACTTCCGGCAGATAGCGGCCCATGAACAGGGAGTCGGAAACCAGATGGTTGCAGGCATAGCAGGTCATGGCCACATCACCGCTCACGCGTGTCGAATCGAGCGCTTCCAGCGCCATGCGGCGGGCGAACTCCATGGGCGAGGTCCAGGCACTGACCTGGTCCAGGGCCAGCAGCGCGCTGGTGAGATCGGCCTCGAAGCCGTGTCGCTCGATCAGCTTGAGCGCGGCCAGGCAGCAGGCATGGCCGTCGTGATAGCTGCCGAAGCGTTCGGCGATCATCACCCCGTACCAGGCCAGGCCGTAGGTGCTGCCTGGGGCGACACCGTGCAACAACGACAGCTCCATCAGTTTGGCCAGGTGCAGGAAGCAGATATCGTCCTTTACGAAAAACGATGACGACAAGGTGGCCAGCAAGCCAATGGCAACCGCGACTTCCTCCGAGTCGGTACGCGGTAGCGACGCCAGGCAATGGCGGCCTTGCTGATCGATCAGGGCCCGGACATGCGCATGGCTGGCTTCCACCTGCTGCGGGTCGACACCGCAAGTCAGGCTGACTCCCAGCAGTTCGAGGCCGGCGACGGCGGTATTGATGGCGGCCTGGTAATCGCCGCGCACGGTGTGCAGGCGAGCCTGCAGCCGGCATACCTGTGCCTGCTCCAGCGTCGAGCGTGCGCGTTGGCGGCATTCCATCACCCGGTCTTCGGCTGCAGCCATGCGCGACAACTGCAGGTCGCACTCTGCAGCCATGCAGGCGATGGCAAAAGCATGCGTGGCGTGGCTTTGCGGCGTGGCGCTCTGATGCAGCAACTGCTCGCACGTTCGCAGGTAGGCCGCAGATTGTTCGCAGGCGCCTGTGTCGCGCGCGCGCAGCGCCGCATCACGCAAAAGCTGCAGAAAATGATCGCAGTTATCCGCTGAAAACCCGCGTGGGTTGGCGCGTTGCAGCTGATTGGCGACCTCGAACACAACCTCCTGCAAGTCGTTGCGCCAGACCTGGAGCATGGCCTGGGCAATGCTCGCATGCAGCTGGCCACGATCACGCGCAGGCGTGAGCTGGTAGGCAGCCTCCATCACGCGGCCATGGGCAAAGCTCAGACCTTTCTGGCCCGGTAGCAGGAAGCCCGCGTCAATCAAGGCCTTCAACGGTTTACCCGGCAGCAGTGCAAGCAGCAGGCGTTCATCACAGCGGCTACCTGCCGCGCTGGCGATCCGCAACACATCGCGTTGAGGTGCCGGCAGACGTGCCAGACGGTGGATCATCAGATCGGCGACGTTGTCGGAGTATCGTTGCCGGGCCACGGCTTGCAGGGACCACGACCAGCGCATGGCCTGGGTATCGAAGGTGAACAGCCGGTCCTCGACCATGACCCTGAGGATCTGGTTGATGAAGAACGGGTTTCCTGCGGTCTTGGCGTGAATCAGCTCGGCAACCTGCAACGCTTGGTCGGGGCTGACGTGGTAGCGCTCGCCGACCAGCTCGGTGACTGCACCGACGGTCAGTGGTCGCAGGTTCAGGGTGATGCTGTGCAGCGTTGCGGGCGTGGCAAGTGGCGTACCCACGGTTTGCGCATCGTTGCGGCAGACGAAGATCAGCAGCAGGTTGTCGGGGGCCTGGGCGAGCAATTGTGCCAGCAGTTGTCGGGTGGCATCGTCGGCCCACTGCAGGTCATCGAAACACAGCGTCAGCGGGTGGCCGGGGTGGCTGAACACCTGCAGGAATTCGACGATGGCCCGTTGTGCCTTCTGTAATGCCAGGCGCGTGGGCTTTTCCGGCAAGTCGGGCAGGGGGCCGAGGATCAGTTGCAGTTCTGGGGCCAGTTTACCAAGCAATCGGCCGTGGTCTTTGATGCGATCCAGGATCTCGCTGCGCAGCTTGTCCAGGTCCTGGCTGTTCTTGGCCAGCAGCTGGGTGGTCAGCGAACCGAGGATCTCCACCCAAGGGGCATAGGGCACAGCCTGTACCGGGCTGTTGCACTTGCCGACAGCCCAATAGCCTTCGGCATGGGCCTTGAGTGCGGCCTCGACCAGGCTGGACTTGCCCATGCCCGCCGCGCCATTGATGAACAGCACCTGGGGCTTGCTGTTGCGACGCACGGCATTGAGCATCAGGGCGATGAGCTTCTGTTCTGAATTGCGGCCGTACAGGCGCTCGCGACTGGGCGAAACCGGGTCGGCGCAGCCGGGCTCGAAGGGGGCGATGGTCTTGCTGGCGGCCCATTGCCGTTGGCAGTGGGCCAGGTCCACGGCCATGGCCCGGGCGCTCTGGTAGCGAGCGTCAGGTTCCTTTGCCAAGGCCTTGGCCAGGATCCGGCTCAGCGGCTGTGGTACCTGGCTGTCGACCTCGCAGGCCGTGCGTGGCTGGACGCCGGCATGCAACTGGCGCCAGTGCTGGGTATCGCGCCCGGCCAGTGGCAGTTCGCCCAACAGCAGTTGGTAGAGGATCGCGCCTAAGGCATAGATGTCGCTGCGCCGGTCGCTGCTGCTGCCATGGGGGCAGACCTGCTCCGGTGCCAGGTAGGCCCAGTTGCCGAGCGCATTGCCCTGTACGCTGATCAGTTCGGGTGTATCAGCACGAAAGCAGCCCAGTCGCACCCGCTGGTTCGGCTGCAGGCACACGTGTTCGGGCTGCAACGCACCGTGCAGTACGTTGTGCTCGTGGGCTTGGGACAAGGCGTTGGCGGCGTTTACCGCGATGTCTAGAAAGGTCGCCAGGGCGATCGGGCCCTCGCTGATCAGTTCGGCGATGGAGCGGCCGGCCGGGTATACCAGTAAAGGGCCTTCGGCGGAGCGGACGAACGCTGAGGGGATTACCGCCCATTGCGGGTCCAGCTGCAGGCGGTAGTCGCGCTCAAGGCGCTGGCAGGCTGCGGGGGCCTCGAGCGGGGCGCGCACAGCGATCCAGGCCTGACGGGTGGTGGGGTCGCGCAAGCGGAAGTAGCTGAGCTCACCCTCCTGGCCCAGTTGCGTGATGTCGCAGCGATTCAGCCACTCGTCGTCGATCGACTGGTCGAAATCGATGGGCCTGTTTGCGAGGCGTTCATCGAGCATAAAGCACCCCCTGCTAGCGACATCCTGACGCGCGAGTATACGCAGCAGCCCGTTCAAGAATGCGGCCTGCAGCCGGCTTGGCAGAAACGGGCACGTTGTTGTCCGTTATCAATACCTGGCGGCTGGAGGGCGCTTGTATAGTGCTGAGGCCAACCTATCCCTCGGGATAATTGTCTGAATGCGGTTGCTCACCTAGGCTGCACGAGGCTGCGCAAACGCCCATGCCCGCGTGAGGAAACCATGATCCGAATCGGTAATGCCCAGGTGTCGCTGGAGCGGCGAGAAGCCTTTCTCGACGGCAAGCCGATCCCGTTGGGTGGGCGTGCATTCGAGGTGTTGGCCACGCTGATCAAGGCCAAGGGCCGGGTGGTCGGCAAGGATGAGCTGTTCAGCCAGGTGTGGGCCGGCACGGTGGTCGAGGACAACAACCTGCAGGTGCAGGTGTCGCTGTTGCGCAAGGCCTTCGGCGACCGCGCTCTGATCCAGACCGTGCCGCGCCGGGGCTATCGTCTGGCTGCGCAGGTCAGTTTCGACGTACCTTGCCTGGCCTTGGGGCAGTCGCCCTTTGGTGCTATGGCAGATGCCAGCGAACCGTTCGACGACGCCGTGAACGTCCCTGTGCTGGTGGTGGATGACGACCCTTCGGTGCGCACGGCACTGGGCCGCCTGCTGCGTTCGCAGGACATTCCGCACCGTCTGTTTGCCAGTGCCGAGGAGCTGTTCGACGCTCGCCTGGAAAGCCCCTGCGCCTGCCTGCTGCTGGACATGCACCTGGCCGAAACTACCGGCCTTGAGGTTCAGGCTGCGCTGCGCAGGCTGGCGCTGCCTTGGCCGGTCGTGTTCATGACCGGTTTCGGCACCATCCCCATGACGGTCCAGGCCATGCGCGCCGGGGCCGTGGAGTTTCTGACCAAGCCCTTCGACGAAGACCAGTTGCTGGCGCTGCTTGAGTCGGTACGCGCGCGCGCCGTGACCGAGGGGCGCAAATGGCAGCACGCGCGGCAGGTCGAAGAAAAGTACCAGCACCTGACCCAGCGCGAGCGCCAGGTGTTTTCGCTGGTGGTCGGGGGCTTGTCGCACAAGCAGATCGCCAAGGCGATCGGCACCAGTGAAGTGACCACCAAGGTGCACAAGAAGAACATCATGAACAAGATGCAATCCCGCTCGCTGCTGGAGTTGGTGGCCATGCACAGCGTCATCGAGGCTCGGTCTGGCACATGAGCAGGGCGGTGTGCATTGTCGATGACGATGCTTCGGTGCGCAAAAGCTTGGGCAACCTGCTGCGTTCAGCGGGGTTCGAGTGCCTGGCGTTCGCGACGGGGGAGGTGTTTCTGGCCTCGGGCCTGGCACCTGAGGCCGGGTGCGTTCTGCTCGATCTGAAGATGCCGGGGATGAGCGGGCTGGAGGTGCAGCGTGAGCTGGCGCGGCGGGGTTGGCGCTTGCAGGTGATCGGCATGTCGGCGCATTGGGACGAAGGCGCGGTGCAGGCGGCGCTAGCCACTGGCGCGCAGGCTTGCCTGGGTAAGCCGTTTACCGAAGAGGTACTGCTCAAGGTGGTCGAAGAGGCGTTGGCAGGTGAATGAGCACACCTGAACAATCAATTGCTGTGCCGCCAGCTGATGCTCGTTGGGTTGATTGAATCACGAGACCTTTGCCATGCCGCACCTCAAGACCTTTCATGCTCCCCGGTCGTCAACCCTTATCGCCAGTGGCCTGCTGTTCATGCGGCTGATGGCTGCGGTACTGCTGTTTTCCATCCACGGGTTGCCCAAGCTGCTGGACTGGAGCGGGGAGTTGCAGCGCATCGAAGATCCTTTTGGCCTGGGAGCGCCCCTGACCTTGGGCCTGGCTGTGTTTGCCGAAGTGGTCTGCCCGGTGTTGCTGGTGCTGGGCGTGGCAGCGCGGTTGGCCTGCCTGCCGGTGCTGGCAGTGTTGCTGGTGGCGCTGGTGGTGGTGCACCCGGACTGGTCGCTGGAGCAGGGCCAGTTTGCCTGGTTGCTGGTGGCGCTTTATGGCGGGCTGGCGTTGACTGGGCCTGGGCTGTACTCGGTCTCCGGGTTGATCGGCCGAAGCAGGTTTTCCTGATGGATCCAGGGGTTGCAAATCAGCCCAAGCTCTAGCTGCTGCCCGGTCGGTACTGTAAAGCCTCGGCCAGATGCCCCCGGCTGATCGCCTGGCTACCTTCCAGATCTGCCAAGGTCCGCGCCACCTTCAACAACCGATGTGCCGCCCGCAAAGAAAGCGTAAGCCGCTCGCAGGCACTCTCCAGCCAAGCCTGGTCCGCCGCTGCTAGCTGACAATGGCTGCGCAAACCCTCCAGATTCAGAAACGCATTGGCACAGCCTTGCCGCCGCTGCTGCAGCTCCCGAGCCTGGGCCACCTCCACTGCCACATCGGCGCTGGTCTCCCCACTGGGCTGGTTGTTGAGCGTGGTGGTCTCACGTGCCACGGTCAGGTGCAAGTCGATGCGGTCCAGCAATGGGCCTGACAGCTTGTTGCGATACCGTGCGATCTGCTCGGTGCTGCAGCGGCAGCGACCGGTGGGGTCGCCCAGGTAGCCGCAAGGGCACGGGTTCATCGCTGCCACCAGCTGGAAGCGCGCCGGGAAACGCACCTTGTCGCGCGCCCGCGCAATCACGATCTCGCCCGACTCTAGCGGCTCGCGCAGCACTTCCAGTACGCGCCGTTCAAACTCTGGCAGCTCGTCGAGAAACAGCACGCCATGGTGCGCAAGGGTGATCTCGCCTGGCTGCGGCCGGCTGCCGCCGCCTACCAGCGCCGGCCCCGAGGCCGAATGGTGCGGGTGGCGAAACGGGCGCTGTGGCCAGCTGCTCAACGGCGTGTGACCACTGACCGACTGGATCGCCGCCACTTCCAGCGCCTCATGCTCATCCAGTGGCGGTAGCAGGCCGGGCAGGCGGCTGGCGAGTAGCGTCTTGCCCGTGCCGGGCGGCCCGGTGAACAGCAGGTTATGTGCTCCGGCAGCGGCCAGCAGCAATGCCCGCTTGGCCGCGATCTGGCCTTGTACCTCGCTGAGGTCCGGATAAGGCTGTTGCTTCAGGACCAGGCCATTGGCAGCAAACCGAGCCAGTGGCACCTGCCCGTTCAGATGCGCCACCAATTCCAGCAGGTGCCCCACTGCATACACCACCAGCCCGCCCGCCAGGCTGGCTTCTTCGGCATTTTCCCGCGGCACCACCAATGCCCGGCCAGCCTCGCGCGCCGCCAGCGCCGCTGGCAACACGCCCTGCACCGGGCGCAATTTGCCCGATAGGGCCAGCTCGCCCAGGCATTCCATTTCAGCCAGGGCGGGCAACGGCACCTGGCCATCGGCGGCGAGGATGCCCAGGGCGATGGCCAGGTCATAACGCCCGCCGTCCTTGGGCAGGTCGGCCGGTGCTAGGTTCTGGGTAATGCGCCGCTGCGGGTAGTTCAGCCCGGAATTGACGATGGCGCTGCGCACACGGTCCTTGCTTTCCTTGACCGTGGTTTCCGGCAGGCCGACCAGGGTGAGGTGGGGCAGGCCGTTGGCCAGGTGCGTTTCGACGCTGACCGCCGGGGCCTGCACGCCGACCTGGGCACGGCTGTGAACGAGGGCGAGGGACATGGACGCTCCGTTTGTTACTTTGATCCAGAGCCGCTTCCTGCGGCGTGTCGAAGCCTAGTGAGTTTCAGCGAGACAGGCGCAAGAAAAATGCGACTTTATTTTGCACATCAGGTTTTTCCCCTGTTTTTTCACATCCTTTGACAAATACTGGATCCAATATCTTTGCGAAGAACCCGGCTATGGCTTAGTGTTCAAGAGCGACTGTTGTTGCCATGGGATGGCAACGCGACCCTGAAATGGACTTAAGGTACTGCCCGTGCAAACGCTCATTCGCACCCGCCAGCAGATCCGAGAACGGGTGCAGGCCAATGAATACGCCGAACTCAGCCGCCTCTTCGATGCGCTCCAGGCGCTGTGGCAGCAAGCGCCCCCCGGTGAGTGCCCCGCCTACCTGGAGGCCCTGCAAGGTTACATGCTTGATTGGGACACCCTGGGCGGTAAAGCCCTGACGCACACCCTCAAGGCCTGGGTCGACGCCTGCCCCAAGGCTTATCACCCGCATGTGGTGATGGGTTTTCACTGCTTCAACCATGCCTGCAAGATTCGTGGCCAGGCCGGCCCCCATGATGTGTCCGAAGAACGCTGGCTGGCTGCCGAACAGGCTTGTGAAAAGGGCGCAGCGCATTTTCTGCTGGCCATGGAACATGGCGCACAGCCTGTTGCTGCAGCCATCGGCATGTTGCTGATCAGCTCGCAGTTGCGCGAGCCGGGCTGGCTGGTCGAACTGTTCGATGGCCAGATGGCGCGCTATCGGCCCAGCGCGCATGCTGATGTGGAGGTGCAGGAGGCCGCCGCGCCATTGTTGGTCAAATTCGGCCTGACACCGTTGCTGGAGCTACCGCAGACATTGCCCGTAAGGTTGAGCGCGCGTTTGCATGCGCAGGGCGAGAGTGCCCGGGATTACTGGCTGCGCCATGCGTTGGCGTGGTTTCCCGGCTGCTTCGAGGCGATCGAGGCCTATGCTGCTTGCCTGACGCCACGTTGGGGCGGCAGCGATGAGGCGGTCGATGCACTGGTCAGCGGCCCGCTGTGCCAGGGTTGGCCTGAAGCACAGCGCAATGCGATCCGCTGGCTGGCCCTGGAAGAGACATTCTGGCTGCCGCATGCCAAGCAACTGCCTCAGGTCGCGGCCTGGCAGAGAACCTTTGCCCAGTGGGCACAGCGCGAACTCAGGCCCAAGGAGCGCGCTACGCTGCTGGCCCGGCGTGGCGCGTTGCGGCGCTATTCGATGCGTGATTACGCCGGTGCGATGCGCGACTTTGCCGACAGCGTCGCGCTCTACCCAGACCACGGCTTTGTCCCGGCCATTGGCGAGCCCTTCCATAGCCTTGTCTGCCTGGTGCTGTTCAATGAGGCCGAGGACGATTCACAGGTATTGCGCACCGTCATCGAGCGGCTGTGCGATGACCGTCGACAGGCGGCGGCCTGCGCTCTACGCGCTGCGGGGCACCAGTTCGGCTTGTGGGGCTTTGGGCCATCTGCCGAGCAGGCACGCACCTGGTTGCGCATGGCGGTCAAGCGCCAGTGCGGGCGAGAGGGGCAGGGCTTCGATGTGCTCGACGTACCGCGGCTGCTCTGGGCTGCCAACCTGCATGAGGCTGCGCACTTCCTGTACGAAGCCTGCGCGGAGTTGAAACTGCCGGGTGCTGCCATTGCGCTGTACGATCTGCACCGTGGCTGGCTGGACAACACCCCCGCGCACTACCTGAGCGGCAAGGCTGCCGAGCACTGGCTGTTGCGTGCGGTGGAGTCTGGTCATCCACTGGCCAAGTTCGATCTGGCCCGCCAACGCATGAGCGCCCCACAAGGGCTGGAGGACCGCAAGGCAGTGCTGGCGGTCAAGCGGCTGCTACTCGACGCACTGGGCGATCTGAACATCCATGCCAAGGCGCAGTTGCAGTTAGGCATCCTGCTCCGCCAGTACGGTGATGCGCGGGAGCGAGTCGAGGCGGTCGACTATCTGTTGGGGCTGGCCGAGCACCCCGATGCCTGGACCGCCGCGCGTGCCTGTGCGGAACTCGGGCTGGCCTGGATGCAGGGCAGCGGCACGCGCAAACAGAGCCGCTTTGCGGCAATCGAATGGGCCAATCGTGCCGTTGCGCTGCAGTCGAGCGATCCGCTCATCGTGGAAATTCAGGCCGAGATCCGCAATTCGCACAGCCGGGTGAAGACGTTGTTCACGGTGTGTGGGGCGGCGTTGTTCCGTGGCGACTTGCATGCCAGCGAGCTACCGCCCAAGGCCGCCGGCCAGCACAGGGCTTCAGCCTGAATAGAGTCGGGGCCGCAAAGCGGCCCCAGAGCTTTTATGGCTTGGCGCCGAGGATGATGTGCGACGCTTTGATCAGCGCGGTGGCCTTCACGCCGGGGGCCAGGCCAAGCTCCTGTACCGCTTCGCGAGTGACGATGGAGAACACTTCGGTGCCGCCAGCCAGCTTGAGAACCACTTCGGCATTCACTGCACCGTCGCCCACGCGTACCACTTCACCTTCCAGGGCATTGCGTGCCGACAGCTTGTAGCCGTCGGCATCGGTCATCAGCACCACCCAAGGTGCCTTGACCAGGGCCACGGCCTGTTTGCCGACATTGATGTTGAGGTTGTGCAGGCTGGCCATGGTGACCACGGCAACCAGCTTCTCGCCGCCAGCCAGGGTCAGCTCGACTTCGGCATTGACCGCGCCTGGGTGAACATTGCTGACCTTGCCTTCGAAAACGTTACGGGCACTGACTTTCATGGTGAGTATGCCTTATCGATTGTTATTCCTGCGCCGCTGGCGCCATCCGCGCTTCCAGCTCGGCGACCTGCTTCTCCAGGGCCTCGAGGCGGGCGCGGGTGCGCGCCAGCACGACCATCTGGCTGTCGAATTCTTCACGGCTGACCAGGTCCAGCTTGCTGAAGGCGCCTTGCATCAGCACCTTGAACTGGCTTTCCAGTTCCGCGCGGGGCTGGGCGGTATCGCTGCTGAACAGGCGCGAGGCTTGGTCGCTCAGGGCGTCGAGAAGGGCTTTAGGCGCGAGCATGGGTGGCTGTCCACTGATACTGAGAAATGGCCTGCAGTGTAGCACGGGGCAAACCTGCGCCATTGGCCTCAGGCCATTGCACGCTTTTTGAGCAACTCGCCGGGCCTGCCTGCACCGAAGTTGTGCATGTTTGCCGTGCTGGCGACTGGCCAATCCCGAGTGATTCATATAACTCACTGTTTTTCTGTGGTTTAACGGAACTGGCAAGGTTTCTGCAAAGACCTGAACGAGCCATGCACTGATGCAGTTCCTTGTGACCAGGCAGTGCGCACGCGGAGCCGGATGCCGACGACGCGTTACAAAGCCAACCGCTGCGCTTAGACTTGAGACGGGTTTGTTTTCCTGGGGCAAGTCCACCAAATCGGGAGAGAGTTTCATGAAGCTAGTCACAGCCATCATCAAGCCGTTCAAGCTGGACGACGTGCGCGAGTCGCTGTCGGAAATCGGCGTGCAGGGCATTACCGTCACCGAAGTCAAAGGTTTCGGCCGGCAGAAGGGCCACACCGAGCTGTATCGCGGCGCGGAATACGTGGTCGACTTCCTGCCCAAAGTGAAGATCGACGTCGCCATCGACGACAAGGACCTTGATCGAGTGATTGAAGCCATCACCAAGGCAGCCAACACCGGCAAGATCGGTGACGGCAAGATCTTCGTGGTGAATTTGGAGCAGGCGATCCGCATCCGTACCGGCGAAACCGATACCGACGCGATCTAAGCGCCGAAAAAAGCCTCACCAAACCCAACGCCCCAGGAGAAAACAACATGACTCTGCGTAAGATCGCAGGGCTAGGAGCCCTATTGTCCCTCGTAATGCCCGGGCTTGCCCTGGCAGAGGAAGCAGCTGCCCCAGCGCTGAACTCCGGCGACACCGCCTGGATGCTCACCTCGACAGCGCTGGTGCTGTTCATGACCATTCCGGGCCTGGCCCTGTTCTACGGCGGCATGGTGCGTTCCAAGAACGTACTGTCGGTGATGATGCAGTGCTTCGCCATCACCGGCCTGATCAGCATTCTCTGGGTCATCTACGGCTACAGCATGGCCTTCGATACCACCGGTATGGAAAAAGGCGTGCTCAACTTCAATTCCTTCGTCGGCGGGTTCTCCAAGGCGTTCCTGAGCGGCGTCACCCCGGCCAACCTGACCTCGGCTACCGCGCTGTTCCCCGAGGCAGTGTTCGTCACCTTCCAGATGACCTTCGCCATCATCACTCCGGCGCTGATCGTCGGTGCCTTCGCCGAGCGCATGAAGTTCTCCGCGATGCTGGTGTTCATGGGCATCTGGTTCACCCTGGTCTACGCACCGATCGCGCACATGGTCTGGAGCGGTGACGGCGCGCTGCTGTGGGACTGGGGCGTGCTCGACTTCGCTGGCGGCACCGTGGTGCACATCAACGCCGGTATCGCAGGCCTGGTCTGCTGCCTGGTGCTGGGCAAGCGCAAAGGCTACCCGACCACCCCGATGGCCCCGCACAACCTGGGCTACACCCTGATGGGCGCGGCGATGCTGTGGATCGGCTGGTTCGGCTTCAACGCCGGCTCCGCCGCTGCCGCCAACGGCACTGCGGGCATGGCCATGCTGGTGACCCAGATCGCCACCGCCGCCGCAGCGCTGGGCTGGATGTTCGCCGAGTGGATCTTCCACGGCAAGCCAAGTGCCCTGGGCATCGCCTCGGGTGTGGTGGCTGGCCTGGTCGCCATCACCCCGGCTGCCGGTACCGTGGGCCCTATGGGCGCCTTGGTGATCGGCCTGGCCTCCGGCGTGATCTGCTACTTCTGCGCCACCACCCTCAAGCGCAAGCTGGGTTATGACGACTCCCTCGACGCCTTCGGCGTGCACGGCGTCGGTGGCATCATCGGTGCCATCCTCACCGGCGTGTTCGCGGCACCGGCGCTGGGCGGCTTCGGCGCGGTCACCGACATCGGTGCCCAGATCTGGATTCAGGCCAAGGGCGTGATCTTCACCGTGGTCTACACCGCCATCGTCACTTACGTGATCCTGAAGGTGCTGGATGTGGTGATGGGCCTGCGGGTCAATGAAGAAGAAGAGTCGGTCGGCCTCGACCTGGCTCAACACAACGAACGCGGCTACAACCTGTAACCGCGACGCTGGAAAAACTTGCCCGGTTCGCCGGGCATTTTTTTGCCAGTTTTTTGCCATTTCCCGCAGTGCAAACGGTTTATCACTCACGTTCGCGACGTAGGCCAAAAACTTACAAGTCTTGGGGCGTTTATGGTGCTTTGCTTTTTCCACGAGCGCGCTAGAATGCGCGCCAAAGGGTGTTTGACGAGTAGTCCGCACGCTTTACCAGCCTTTGCTAGGCTTGCCAATAGCGTGTGGCCAGCAGGCTTCAAGGATTTGTCAGGTCCTGCCAGGAGCAGGGCGTGCTGGGTGTCGCTTCCCATCAGGAGCGCCGACCCAAGGGCAGTGGCCTAACCCACGGCCAGTTGAATTTTCACTGGTGGCTGCCGGTCTACGGCTGCACTGGTCTATAACTAACCTGCTTTTCGCAAGTCATGAGGTAGAACATGAGCGACGACGATCTGGAAAATGATGACCTCGAAGTAGGCGACGAAGACGAGGCTGATGAAGGCCTCGAAGCGGCGGCTGACGATGGTGCGGAAGATGCTGGCGATGACGACAGCAGCCCGGCACCGACTGCCAAGGGCAAATCCAAGGCCGCTGTCTCGGTAGACGAGATGCCGAGCATGGAAGCCAAGCAGAAGGAGCGTGATGCCCTGGCCAAGGCGATGGAAGAATTCCTTTCGCGCGGTGGCAAGGTGCAGGAAGTCGAGGCCAACGTGGTCGCCGACCCGCCCAAGAAGCCGGACAACAAGTACGGCAGCCGCCCTATCTGAGTGGCTGAATGCAAAAGAGCCCGCCGTCGCTGCGGGCTTTTTTGTGCCTGTCTGTCAGCGCCAGCGCGCCAGGACGTCTGGCAACTGGGACAGCCGCTGAATCTCTGCATCCGGCGCCTGATCGCCAGCCCAGGCTTTGCCTAGCGGGTTGAACCACACCGCGCGCAATCCGGCGCGCTGGGCCCCGGCAATGTCGTCGCCCGGGTGATCACCGATATGCACCGCTGCACTGGCATCAGCTTCGCCACGCTTGAGTGCTTCCATGAACGGCGCCGGGTCCGGCTTGCCAATGCCCAGATCCTCCGCGCACAGGGCAAAGCGGAAGTAATCTGCCAGCCCCAGGCGGCGAATATCGGCGTTGCCGTTGGTGACCACGCCCAGGGTGTAGTGATGGCGCAGGATCTCCAGCACCGGCTGCACTTCGGGGAACACTTCGACCTGGTGGCGGGCATGCAGGAACACTTCAAAGCCCTCGTTGGCCAGTTCCTGCGCCTGCTTCTCGCTGTAGCCGACTTCCTCCAGGGCGTGGAACAGCACACGTCGGCGCAGGGCACTGATGCGGTGCTTGAGGCCTGGTTCGGCCTGCACCAGGCGCTCGCGGATGGCGAACAGGTGTTCCACCGGCACGCCCCCAAGAATCGGTGCGTTGGCTTCGAGCCAGTCGCGCAGCACGACCTCGGCGCTGGCAATCACGGGCGCGGTGTCCCACAGGGTGTCGTCGAGGTCGAAGGTGATCAGCTTGATGCTCATGAGTCTGTGCCTTTGCTGCGTTTGGCCCGAGGGTGGGCGCTGTCGTACACCGCGGCCAGGTGCTGGAAGTCCAGGTGGGTGTAGATCTGCGTGGTGCTGATGTCGGCATGGCCGAGCATTTCCTGCACCGCGCGCAGGTCCTGGGACGATTCCAGCACATGGCTGGCGAAGGAATGGCGAAGCATGTGCGGGTGCAGGTGCTGGCCCAGCTCGCGTTCACCAGCGGCCTTGACTCGCAGCTGGATGGCCCGTGGGCTCATGCGATTGCCTTGGCGGGTGATGAACACCGCGCTGTCACGTGGGCCGCCGATGCCGCGCAGCTTGAACCAGGCCTGCAGGGCCTCTCGGGCCTTGCGGCCAACCGGTAGCACCCGGGTCTTGCTGCCCTTGCCGAGCACCTGCACCAGGCCGGCGGCCAGGTCGAGCTGCTCGAGGTCGAGATTGTTCAGCTCGGACAGGCGCAGGCCGGAGGAATAGAACAGTTCGAGGATGGCCTGGTCGCGGCGGGCGATGAAGTCATCGTCGACGCCGCCATCGAGCAGCTGCAGGGC
The DNA here is from genome assembly GCF_052041945.1 of Pseudomonas sp. SMN11. Classification (NCBI taxonomy): domain Bacteria; kingdom Pseudomonadati; phylum Pseudomonadota; class Gammaproteobacteria; order Pseudomonadales; family Pseudomonadaceae; genus Pseudomonas; species Pseudomonas sp. SMN11. The sequence continues at coordinate 53,653 of NZ_JBKGGW010000010.1, forward strand.
GCGGTCGGTGTCCAGCACCTTGGGCAGCCGGCGTTCGCCCTTGGGCGCGCTCAGGCCGCTGGCCGGATCGTGTTGGCACAGACCTTCGCGGTTGAGGTAGCGGTACAGGCCGCGCACCGCCGACAGCAACCGCGCGAGGCTGCGCGAGGACTGCCCCTGGTGGTGCTGACGGGCGACCAGCTGGCGCAGTTGCTGGATCTGCAGCGCACCCCAGCCAGCGATGCCTTGGCTGTTGCAGTATTCGATGACCTTGTCGAGGTCGCGGCGGTAGGCCAGCAGGGTGTGTTCCGACACCTGGCGCTCGTTGCGCAGGTGTGCGCAATAAGCCTCCAGCTGGCGTTCCATCAGCGCACCGAACGCAGGGTCTGGGTCACGCGTGGCACCACGCGGCCGAGCACTTCGGCGATATAGCCGAGGAACAAGGTGCCGACGCTGCTCTTGTAGTGCTGCGGGTCGCGACTGCCGATTGCCAGCACGCCATGCAGCCCCTGGTATTCGAGGGCGGCAACCGCACTGGAGCCGACTTCCTGCTGCTGCTCCTTGCCGAACAGGAAGGCCAGTTCGTGCTCGCGCAGGTTGCCGCTGACCGTCTTGCCGCCGCCGAGCAGGCCACCGATGGCTTGCTGAGCTTCGGCATTGCTCACCCAGCGGCCGACGGGTGCTGCATTGTCGCCGAACAGGATCAGGCTGACGAAAGGCACCTGGAATTCCTGGCGCAGGCTGTCTTCGACGGCCATCACCACTTCTTCCAGGCTGCCGGCATCGAGCAGGTCGAGGATCAGCCGGCGGGTCTTGTCGAACAGCCGGTCGTTGTCACGGGCCACGTCCATCAGTTGCGACAGGCGATGGCGCATCTCGATGTTGCGGTCGCGCAGCAGCTTGAGCTGGCGTTCCACCAGCGACACGCTGTCGCCGCGCTGGTGGGGGATGCGTTGCTCGATCAGCAACTCGTCGTGCTCGGCGAAGAAGGTGGGGTGGGCGCGCAGGTAGGCGACCACCGTTTCGGCATCGAGCTCATCGGGCTGCTGGGGTACTCGCTGATCGGTCATTGCGGTTACTCGCTTAGAGACGAACCTGTCCTTCGAAGACGCGTACGGCTGGGCCGGTCATCAACACGGGCTTGCCGGGGCCGGCCCATTCTATGTTCAGGCGGCCACCCGGCAGGTCGAGGGTCACCGGGGAGTCCATCCAGCCCTGGCTGATGGCGGCCACGGCCGCGGCGCAAGCGCCGGTGCCACAGGCCTGAGTCTCGCCGGCGCCACGCTCCCACACTCGCAGGTTGGCGCGATGGCGGTCGATGACCTGGAGGAAACCGGCATTCACCCGCTGCGGAAAGCGCGGGTGGTTTTCGATTTTCGGGCCCAGTTCATGGACCGGCGCGGTGTGCACGTCATCGACGCGCAGCACGGCATGCGGGTTGCCCATGGACACGGCGGCAATCGAATGCACCTGGCCGTCGACCTCCAGCGGGTAGTTCAACGCCTGTTCGTCGGCAATGAACGGGATGTCTGCCGGGACAAAGCGCGGCGGGCCCATGTCGACACACACCTGGCCGTCGTTCTGCACGTCCAGCTCGATGATGCCGCCCTTGGTTTCCACGCGGATGCGCTTCTTCGCGGTCAGGCGCTTGTCCAGCACGAAGCGGGCGAAGCAGCGCGCACCATTGCCGCACTGCTCGACCTCGGAACCGTCAGCGTTGAAGATCCGGTAGCGGAAGTCTACTTCCGGATTGCTCGGCGCCTCGACGATCAGCAGCTGGTCGAAGCCGATGCCGGTGTGGCGGTCGCCCCATTGCTTGGCGTGCTTGGGCTGGATGTGCGCGTGCTGGCTGACCAGGTCGAGGACCATGAAGTCGTTGCCCAGCCCATGCATCTTGGTAAAGCGCAGCAGCATGGGCTCACTCCGGCAGCAGGCTTTCGCCAGCGTACAGTTCGGCGATGGTCTCGCGGCGGCGGACTTCGAAAGCCTGGTCGCCGTCGACCAGGATTTCCGCGCAACGGCCACGGGTGTTGTAGTTCGAGCTCATGACGAAACCATAGGCGCCCGCCGACTGCACGGCCAGCAGGTCACCCTCGGCCAGGTTCAGCACGCGGTCCTTGGCGAGGAAGTCGCCGGTTTCGCAGATCGGGCCGACCAGGTCGTAGGCACGGCCTTCGCCCGCCCGCGGCGTGACCGCGCTGACACCCATCCAGGCCTGGTACAGGGCCGGGCGGATCAGGTCGTTCATCGCCGCGTCGATGATGGCGAAGTCTTTGTGTTCGGTGTGCTTGAGGTATTCCACGCGGGTCAGCAGGGCACCGGCGTTGGCCACGATGTAGCGGCCAGGCTCGAACACCAGGGCCAGGTCACGGGTGCCGACGCGCTCGCGGATGGCCTTGATGTAGTCGGCGACCAGTGGCGGCTCTTCGTCGCGATAGCGCACGCCAACACCGCCGCCCAGGTCCAGGTGGCGCAGGTGGATGCCGCACTCGGCCAGGCGGTCGACCAGGGCCAGCAGGCGGTCGAGGGCATCGAGGAACGGGTCGACGGTGGTCAGCTGCGAGCCGATGTGGCAGTCGACACCGACGACGTCCAGGTTCGGCAGCTGTGCGGCGCGCACGTAGATGGCTTCGGCGTCGGCGATGGCGATGCCGAACTTGTTCTCTTTGAGCCCGGTGGAAATGTACGGGTGGGTGCCGGCATCGACGTCCGGGTTCACGCGCAGTGAGATCGGCGCAACCTTGCCCATCTCGGCGGCCACCACTTGCAGGCGCTCGAGCTCGTCGGTGGATTCGACGTTGAAGCAGTGCACACCGACTTCCAGGGCGCGGCGCATGTCTTCGCGGGTCTTGCCGACGCCGGAGAACACCACGCGATCGGCGCGCCCGCCAGCGGCCAGCACGCGCTCCAGCTCACCGCCGGAAACGATGTCGAAGCCTGCGCCCAGGCGCGCCAGGACGTTCAGCACGCCCAGGTTGGAGTTGGCCTTGACGGCGAAGCAGACCAGGTGCTCGGTGCCTTGCAGGGCATCGGTATAGCTGCGGTACTGGGCTTCGATGTGAGCGCGCGAGTACACGTAGGTCGGGGTGCCGAAACGTTCGGCGATGGCCGACAGGGCCACGCCTTCCGCGAACAGTTCCCCGTCGCGGTAGTTGAAAGCGTTCATCTGAATTCCTTACTGCTCTGGCGTCTGCTCGGGCTGGATTGGCTGCTCTTCTTGCGGCTGGACCGCTGGAGCGTGCTGGTGCTGGTGCGTCTTTTTCGGGCCTTTGCCGTCCTTGCCGTCTTCTGGCAGGTACAGGGGGCCCTTCTGACCGCAGGCCGAAACGAGGCAGGCAACCGCGACCAGCGCCGCGAGCGAGGAAATCAGGCGCTTCATGGGTGAAATCCTTTGAAATATGCAGTATTGCGCCCGAGTATACCGAGCGACCGGCGGATTGCCTATGCAAGAGCCGGTCCGTCGGGCGGGCTATGCTTAGGGGTTATCGCCGCCGGTAATGGGCCCGTGCCGGCAGCGGCTAAACCTTTGCATTCATGGCTCGGCGCCCGTATCTTGCCCGGCTTGCCCGTAAAGCAGCCAATTTCGAGGTTCCTGCAATGAGTTTGAGCGAAGCGCGTTTCCATGATCTGGTCGACGCGACCCAACAGGCACTGGAAGACCTGTTCGACGAGAGCGGCCTGGACCTGGACATGGAAAATTCCGCCGGCGTGCTGACCGTCAAGTTCGAAGGCGGCGCCCAGCTGATCTTCAGTCGCCAGGAGCCGCTGCGCCAGCTGTGGCTGGCCGACCGTTCCGGCGGCTTCCACTTCGACTACGACGAAGAGAACGGCAAGTGGGTGTGCGAGAAGAGCGAAGAGCTGCTGGGTGAGATGCTCGAGCGCATCGTCTGGGAGCGGGCCGGCGAGAAGCTGGACTTCGACGAGATCTGACATGAGCACCCAGCCGCGGCCACCCAAGCCGCTGTACAGCAATGTCAGCCCGGCGGTGCCTTCACCCTGCATCAGCGTTTGCCGGCTGGATGAGCAGCGGGTATGCACCGGTTGCCACCGGCACGTCGAACACATCCGCGAATGGCGCTCGGCCGACGACGAACGGCGCCGGCAGATCTGCCGCGAAGCCGAGGCCCTGCGCGCACGGGCTTGAGTATTTGCCCGGCTGTGGTAGTGTCGGGTAGTGCGTCGGTGACGCAACAGCATTCACAAACCCCGCCCTTGGGCGGGGTTTTGCTTTATCTGCCTGCAGGAAACCGCCTGTTCAAAGGAGTCTGACTGGATCATGAGCACCAAGCCTTCCCTCATCCTCACCCGATTGGACGTACAGCGTCTCGAGCGCCTGATCGACAGCCTCGACGAAAGTACGCCGGGTGTGCTCGCCTTGCAGGAGGAGCTGGACCGTGCCGGTCAGGTGGTCGGCCATGATGAGGTGCCCGCCGGTGTGGTGACCATGAATTCCCGCGTGCATTGCCGTGAGGAAGCCAGTGGCAAGGACTACCACCTGACCCTGGTGTACCCGAAGGATGCGGGTGGCGAGGGCAAAGTGTCGATCCTCGCCCCGATCGGCTGTGCGCTGCTGGGCTTGTCGGTGGGTGAGCAGATCGACTGGCCGGCGCCGGGGGGCAAGACCCTGAAGCTGAAATTGCTGGAAGTCGAATACCAGCCAGAAGCGGCTGGCGATTTCGACCTCTGAAATCCCCGGGGCCGCTTTGCGGCCCTTTCGCGACACAAGGCCGCTCCTACAACGGTACGCGATCCCCTGTAGGAGCGGCCTTGTGTCGCGAAAGGGCTGCGAATCAGCCCCGGCATTCTCAAGGCTCCAACGTACCCTGCAACTTCGCCAGTCCATCGTTCAGCGCCTGCTCCAGCTCGCGCTTGTAGCGCAGGTACAGGCTGGTCGACCCCTTCTCGTCCTCGAGCAGCTCGGACAGGTCCAGGTCGGTGATGTAGCAGCGGTAGTGCCCGGCACTGCGGCGCTGGCCAAGGATTTGCCGGGCGACCACTTCGTACAGTTGGTCGCCATGGTCCAGCTCGGAAAACTCCTGCTGGTCGCAATACAGCGTCACATGCACCCCATCCCCCGTGCCGGCCTGCAGAATGGCCTGCACTTCGTAATAAGGTTGATCGACACCCGCGCTGGGCGCCGGCCGAGGCTCGATGCTGCGTGCCTTGCCCGGGCCGGAGGGCAGCAGTTGGGCATAGTGGATAGCCAATGACGCCTGCTGCAGATGGTCGAGCGGCAGGCGGGCATCATGGCGCACCACCACCGAGCGCAGAAAGCGCTGCAACGGCAGCAGCAAGTGACTTTCGTCAAACAATGGCAGACGTTGCTGCCACAGGGCATTGTACTCATCCAGCACGTACAGGTCGGCCCAGCCATCGAGCAGGCGGTAGAACACCTGGATGCAATTGCGCCGCCCGTGCTCCAGCAGCAGGGGCAGGTCGTAGTCCTGCAGCGCATTGCCATCCAGGTGCAACGGGCTGTACTCGCTGCGCTCTTCACCCAGGTGATCGAGCACGGCGTCATGCTCGGCCATGGTCGCCAGGCTGACCTGGCCGGGCACTAGCTCCAGCACATGGGTGTAGTGCGCCACCTGCAACAGGTAACGGTGGTTCAGGCCTTGGTCGAGCAGCAATTGCACCGTGTCGAAGATTTCCTCGACCCGCTGGCTGATGGCCTGGGCGCGGTTGTGGCAGAAGCAGCGCACCCGAACCTGCGGGCGGTGGCTGCGCTGGCCAAGGCTGTTGAGGAAGTCACGCAGGCAGCGCAGCAGCGCGTGTTCGCCGTCGTAGCGTTGCACCAGGACTTCGTTCCAGCTGTTGCGGGTGACCTGGTCGAGGGTCAGTACCAGGTTCTCGCGCACGCCGGCATAGCTCAACGAGTCGGTGCGCTCGGTGGTCATCAGGATGTTCAGGTCGCGGTGATGGCGCAGTGGGTCGACGCCGACATTGACCAGCAGCAGGATTTCGTCAGCCACGCTCGGCTGCAACAGGCGCTCTTCGCTGACGCTGTCCAGCGGTAGCGCGATGCTTTGCTGCAGGCTGCCCAACAGGTTGAACAGCTCGAATTCGCTGAGGTCGCTGTCGCCCGGGTGCAGGGCCAGGCGCGTGGTGCTGTCGATGACGCCATTGCGGTGGGCCCAGGTCAGCAATTCGAGCAATTCGCGGCAGCGCTTGATTGGGCTGAAATGCTCCCATTCGTGCACTCCCAGGTTGCCGTTGTACAGGCCCCAGTGATGGGTGCCAGGCTCCTTGCGGTTTGGCGACTGGACCAGCGTCAAGGTGTCTTCGGCGATGTCCGGAGCGATGCCCGGGTTGATCACTTCGATCTTGCCGGCACGGCGTTCGAAGGCAGCGTACAGGCGCCGACCCAGGACATTCAGGTCACGCTGGTCGGCGCGGCTGCTGGCCCCCTGGCTTTGCGCAAACTGGCCGAGGAAGCGATAGCTATGGTTGAGCTCCGCCACCAGTTCACGGCGTTCGACGGCGACCTGGCGCACCTTCCACTGGCTGCGGCTGTCGAGCATGGCCAGCTGGCGTTCGTCCCAGCCCCACTCATCGGTCAGGCGCTGCAACAGTTGGCGCTGCCAGCCGTTGCTGCGGGTGCGGTCCAGGCCGCTCAGCTTTTTGTTGACCTTCAGGTACAGGCTGCGCCGCACCAGTTCGAGCCGGGCGGTTTCGCCGCGTTGCTGCAGGTAGCGCTCGATGCGCCGGTACACCATCACGTAGGGGTCGAGCTCGTCGAGGTCGAGATGGTTGGCGAACACCGCCTGCTTGTAGTCCAGGCTCAGACAGCGCACGGTTGGGTGCTCGCTGGCATAGACCTCGGTCAGCAGCAGCTTGAGCAGTGACTTGTAGGGCGAATCGATGCCCTTGAACAGCTGCCACAGCCCAGCCCCGACGTACTCGCCGGGCGGAATATGCGAAAGGTTGCCAAGGTCCAGAGCATCCTGATTGCGGATGAACCGCTTGGATAGCAAGGTCTCGGTATAGGCCTGATAGTTGTGCTCTTCATAGACCGGCACCAGCCACCACAGCGGCGTGCGCCCGGCGAGCCAGATGGCCGTGCGGTAGAACTCGTCGAGCAGCAGGAAATGCTGGGTGGTGCCGCAGTCGTCGGAGCTGAGCTGACTGTCGCGCAGGCCCTGGGCAAAACTTTGCGGGTCGATCAGGAAGAAGTGCGCCTCGGCACCCTGGCTGGCCGCCCAGGTCTCCAGCAGCTGGCATTTGCGGCGCAGTTCCTCACGCTCGGTTTCGGCCAGGCCCGGGGCATGGCACACCCACAGGTCCATGTCGCTCTGTTCGGCCTGGGCCAGTGAGCCGAGGCTGCCCATCAGGAATAGCCCGTGGATCGGGCGTGGCGGGTTGCCATGGCGCGCCTTATAGGCAAACGAGCGCGCCAGGCGCTGGGCATCGGCGACCTGATCGGCATCTGGCTCGAAGCCCGCCACCCCGGCCGGTGTGGCGCCGGACACGTAACCGGGCAGCAGCGGGTGGTTGACGTGGAACAGCAGCGGCAGCAGGGTCAGGACCAGCTGCTGGCGGCTCGACAGGCCCTCCATCGCGCGCTCGAGGCGGCACTGGTTGATATGCAGGAAGCGCGCGCGCAATGTCGCCAGCACCTTGCGGTCGATGCCTTCGTCCAGGTCAGGGCGGATTTCGTGGGGGTGATTCATTGCGCACTCAGGGCGGGCCAGGAAAGCTGAGGCGAGTTTAGCCTGAGTGGGGCAGTCGGATAAGCGGAATATGGTTTTTTGGCGCCATTTTCCTAGCGCTCGTGCCGGTCACTTCGCGGGCAAACCCGCGAAGAAGCCGGTACAGGATTATGCGGGCTGAGTGGATTTGAGGATGCTAAGCAACAGTTGGACGCTTTCAGCCGCATCATTCCCGAGGCTGGTGAGGTAGCCACCATCGGGCTGGTCGGTGAGTTCTTTTTCATGAAGGCGCTTGGCTGCGGCGATCAGGGCGGGCGACGCGTTACTGCCAACTTTGATGCCTTCCTGGTGGTTGTCCAGGTTGAACAGGGCGAGCACTTCCAGTTCGGCGATCAGTTCGGGGGTAAAAGACATGGCGACTCCTGACTTCCAGACAAGGATGGGGCACCGCCAGCGGTGCCTGACCCTGGAGTGTAGTCGGGTTATTCGTCGTCGCCTTGATCCATCTCAGGCGGCAGCTCGGGCAGGGCGCGCAGGGCGGTCTCGTACCACTCGCCGTTGAACGGGCGGTCCTCCTGGAGCATGTTGTCGATTTCGAAGGCCAGTACGTGGGCCATGAGGTTGAGGATGTCTTCGCGCTCATAGCCGACCAGGGTCAGTTTGTTGAAAGTGGCCTTGGCTGCTGGTGGCTCGCCGCTCTCGATCTGGTTTTCGATGGCTTCGGTCAGCGTCGCTTCGGCGAAGGCTTCGTCGTCATTGCCGATTTCGTCGTGTTCGCTCATGGCGCTACTCCTGTGGTGGGACGCACAGTTTGCCATGCCCGCGTCGGCAATGCCCGATCATCGACCCGGTGCATGACGCTGGTCAGGCACCGGCGTACGGTCTATAACAGCCGAGCCATCCCCACACGGCCTGGAGGCTGTAACCCCATGCTCAAGCTTCACGGATTCTCGGTCAGCAACTACTACAACATGGTCAAGCTGGCCCTGCTGGAGAAAGGCCTGCCTTTCGAAGAGGTCACCTTTTATGGCGGCCAGGCACCGCAGGCGCTGGAAGTCAGCCCGCGGGGCAAGGTACCGGTGCTGCAAACCGAACACGGCTTCCTCAGCGAAACCAGTGTAATCCTCGACTACATCGAGCAGACCCAAGGTGGCAAAGCGCTGCTGCCGAGCGACCCGTTCGGCCAGGCCAAGGTGCGCGAACTGCTCAAGGAAATCGAGCTGTACATCGAGCTGCCGGCGCGTACCTGCTACGCCGAGTCGTTCTTCGGCATGGCGGTGGAGCCGCTGATCAAGGAGCGTGCCCGTGCCGACTTGCTGGCAGGGTTTGCCACACTCAAGCGCAATGGCCGTTTCGCGCCTTATGTGGCGGGTGAGCAGATGACCCTGGCCGACCTGATGTTCTGCTTCTCGGTGGACCTGGCGTGCGCAGTGGGCAAGAAGGTGCTGGGCATCGACTTCCTGGATGACTTCCCGCAGGCGAAGGCGCTGCTGCAACTGATGGGCGAGAACCCGCACATGGCGCGGATCGTGGCGGACAAGGAGGCCTCGATGCCGGCCTTCATGGAGATGATTCGCAGCGGCAAGCGCTGAAGGCTGGGGCTGCAGGGCAGCCCCAGACGCTACTTAACGCGAAGCCAGCAGGGCCTTGCCACGAACCACGGCGGCACGCACCTGCGCCGGCGCGGTACCACCGATGTGGTTACGGGCATTCACCGAGCCTTCCAGGGTCAGCACGGCAAACACGTCCTGCTCGATCTGGTCGCTGAACTGGCGCAGCTCGTCCAGGCTCATCTCGGCCAGGTCCTTGCCGGTGTCGACGCCATACTTCACGGCGTGGCCGACGATCTCGTGGCAATCACGGAACGGCAGGCCGCGGCGGACCAGGTAGTCGGCCAGGTCGGTGGCGGTGGAGAAACCGCGCAGGGCCGCTTCGCGCATGATGGCGTGCTTGGGCTTGATCGCCGGGATCATGTCGGCGAAGGCGCGCAGCGAGTCGCGCAGGGTGTCGGCGGCGTCGAACAGCGGCTCCTTGTCTTCCTGGTTGTCCTTGTTGTAGGCCAGCGGCTGGCCTTTCATCAAGGTCAGCAGGCCGGTCAGGGCGCCGAAGACACGGCCGCTCTTGCCACGAACCAGCTCAGGGACATCCGGGTTCTTCTTCTGCGGCATGATCGAGCTGCCGGTGCAGAAGCGATCAGGCAGGTCGATGAACTGGAACTGGGCGCTGGTCCACAGCACCAGCTCTTCGGAGAAGCGCGACAGGTGCATCATCGCCACGCTGGCGGCAGCGCAGAATTCGATGGCGAAGTCGCGATCCGAAACGCCGTCCAGCGAGTTGCCGGCCACGGCTTCGAAGCCCAGCAGCTTGCAGGTCAGTTCACGGTCGATCGGGTAGGTGGTGCCAGCCAGCGCGGCGCTGCCCAGAGGCATGCGGTTGGCGCGCTTGCGGCAGTCGACCAGGCGCTCGTAGTCGCGGCTGAGCATTTCGAACCAGGCCAGCAGGTGGTGGCCGAAGGTGACCGGCTGGGCGGTCTGCAGGTGCGTGAAGCCGGGCATGATGGTTTCGGCTTCACGCTCGGCCTGCTCCAGCAGGCCCTGTTGCAGGCGAGTGATCTCGGCCAGGATCAGGTCGATCTCGTCACGCAGCCACAGGCGGATGTCGGTAGCGACCTGGTCGTTGCGGCTACGGCCGGTGTGCAGCTTCTTGCCGGTGATGCCGATGCGGTCAGTCAGGCGTGCTTCGATGTTCATGTGCACGTCTTCCAGGTCGACGCGCCAGTCGAAGCTGCCAGCCTCGATTTCGCCCTGGATGGTTTTCAGGCCATCGATGATGGTGTCGCGCTCGGCATCGCTGAGAACGCCGACCTGCGCCAGCATGGTGGCGTGGGCGATCGAACCCATGATGTCGTGGCGATACAGGCGCTTGTCGAAGTCGACCGAGGCGGTGAAACGGGCGACGAAGGCGTCGACGGGCTCACTGAAGCGGCCGCCCCAGGACTGATTGGTCTTGTCGGTGCTCATGGATTCACTCTATGCAGGCGTGAACGAAAAAGTGGCGCCGATGATAGCAGGGTTGGGCCGACTGCCGCAGGGCGTCGGTCGACAGAAACCGGGGGGAAACATCCATAAAGGCAGGGCATGACGATATTCAACGATTGAACGGCAGTGTTCCACGGACCGTCTACAGTTGGACAGAGGACTGGCAGCGTTTCTGCCGGCTCAGTGAATCTTTGGCCTTCGTATCGGTCTAGAGCGTGACCGCAGTGTCGCTCGACCTGCTCTTGTCTACGCTATACCTGTGCGAGACTCACTCAGGAATCCAGAGCAATTATGAATGTCCTGATCGTTGATGACGAACCCCAAGCCCGTGAACGCCTCACACGGCTATTCGCTGAACTGGAGGGGTATTCCGTGCTGGAGCCCAGCGCCACCAATGGCGAAGAGGCCCTGGCATTGATCGAAAGCCTCAAGCCCGATGTGGTTCTGCTGGACATCGGCATGCCAGGCCTGGATGGTCTGCAGGTCGCGGCTCGCCTGTGCGAGCGCGAGGCGCCACCGTCGGTGGTGTTCTGTACCGGCGACGATGAATATGGTGCCGAGGCCTTCAAGGAAAGCACCCTCAGCCACGTGACCAAGCCGATTCAACCTCAAGCGCTGCGCGATGCCTTGCGCAAGGCCGAGAAGCCCAACCGTGCCCAGCTCGCGGCGTTGACCCGGCCTGGCAGTGAAGGCGGCGGGCCGCGCAGCCATATCAGTGCACGCACGCGCAAAGGGATCGAGCTCATTCCTTTGCCCCAGGTGATCTATTTCATTGCCGACCACAAATACGTGACCTTGCGCCACGAAGCCGGGGAGGTGTTGCTCGACGAGCCGCTCAAGGCGTTGGAGGATGAGTTCGGCGAGCGCTTCGTGCGCATCCACCGCAATGCGCTGGTTGCCCGCGAGCGCATCGAACGCCTGCAACGCACGCCGCTGGGGCACTTCCAGCTGTTCCTCAAGGGCCTTGACGGCGATGCCCTGACTGTCAGCCGCCGGCACGTGGCTGGTGTACGCAAGATGATGCAGACGCTTTGAGAAGGTTCGCGGAGCCCTTGTAGGAGCGGCCTTGCGTCGCGAAAGGGCTGCGCAGCAGCCCCAGGATGGATGCTCCAACCCACAGACCCCGAGGCCGCTTTGCGGCCTTTTCGCGACGCAAGGCCGCTCCTACAGGCTCCGGTGATGCTGTTATCATCAGCGGCATTTCTCTGGATCGGGGCGTTCCATGTCCACTCGCGAAATCCGCATTGCCACCCGTAAAAGTGCCTTGGCCCTGTGGCAGGCCGAATACGTCAAAGCCCGCCTCGAGCAGGCCCACCCCGGTCTGCTGGTGACCTTGGTACCCATGGTCAGCCGTGGCGACAAGCTGCTCGATGCGCCGCTGGCGAAGATCGGCGGCAAGGGGTTGTTCGTCAAAGAGCTGGAAACCGCGCTGCTGGACAACGAAGCCGACATCGCCGTGCATTCGATGAAGGACGTGCCCATGGACTTCCCCGAAGGCCTGGGCCTGTACTGCATCTGCGAGCGCGAAGACCCGCGCGATGCCTTCGTTTCCAATACCTTCGCCAGCCTCGACGCCCTGCCGGCCGGCAGCATCGTCGGCACCTCCAGCCTGCGCCGCCAGGCCCAGTTGCTGGCACGCCGGCCGGACCTGAAAATCCACTTCCTGCGCGGCAACGTCAACACCCGCCTGGCCAAGCTTGATGCCGGTGAATACGACGCCATCATCCTCGCCGCCGCGGGCCTGATCCGCCTGGGCTTCGAGGACCGCATCACCGATACCATCAGCGTCGACGACAGCCTGCCAGCCGGTGGCCAGGGCGCGGTGGGCATCGAGTGCCGCACCGCCGACACTGAAATCCATGCATTGCTCGCGCCGCTGCACCATGCCGATACTGCCGACCGCGTGGTCGCCGAGCGTGCCTTGAACAAGCGCCTCAACGGTGGCTGCCAGGTGCCGATCGCCTGCTATGCGGTGCTCGAAGGCGATCAGCTGTGGCTGCGCGGCCTGGTTGGCCAGCCAAGCGGCGGTACACTGCTGGTGGCGGATGCGCGCGCACCGCGTGAGGCTGCCGAAACCTTGGGCGTGCAGGTTGCCGAAGCCCTGCTTGGCCAGGGTGCCGAAGCCATTCTCAAGGAAGTCTACGGCGAGGCTGGGCACCCGTGAGCCCCTGGCGCCTGTTGCTGACCCGGCCTATCGATGACTGCGCGGCACTGGCGCAGAGCCTGGCCGCTGCCGGTGTCGCCAGCAGTTGCCTGCCATTGCTGGCCATCGAGCCCGTCGCTGTGGCTGACGGGCAGCGTCAACAGCTGGCCGGGCTGGCGCAGTACCAGGCGATCATCGTGGTCAGCAAGCCGGCGGCCCGACTGCTGCTTGAGCAGTTGCAGCGCGCAGGCCTGCAAGCGCCGTCGGCAGGCTGGTTTACCGTGGGCGAGGCAACGGCGGCGGTGCTGCAGGGCGCGGGCCTTCAGGTGACATTCCCCGGGCTGGGTGACGACAGCGAGGCCTTGCTCGCGCTGCCGGCCCTGCGCCAGGCTATTGCGGCGCGTGGAGCGCGCGTGCTGATCGTGCGTGGCGTCGGAGGTCGCGAACTGCTGGCCGAGCGTCTTGCAGAGCAAGGTGCTAGTGTCGAATATCTGGAACTGTATCGCCGCTGTCTGCCGGAGTACCCGGCGGGCACGCTGATGCGCCGCATAGAAGCGGAACGCATCAATGGCCTGGTGGTCAGCAGTGGGCAGGGTCTTGAACATTTGCAGCAGATGGCCGCCGCCGACTGGCCGCGAGTGGCCAGCCTGCCGTTGTTCGTGCCCAGTCCGCGGGTCGCGGAACAGGCCCGGGCCGCCGGGGCCCAACAGGTTGTGGATTGCCGTGGCGCGAGTGCCACGGCCTTGCTGGCAGCCGTGCAGCGCAGCGCTGCACCTGCCTCTCAAGGCGCTTCGCACTAGCGCGAGGCGCCCCCATGCAAAGGATGGATACGTGAGCGAAACTGTCTTGTCCAACAATGATCAGCCGTCGGCGCAAGCGCCGGCGCAACCCGTCACCGACAAGCCTGTAAAGCGCTCTGGCAGTGGTCTGGCCGTGCTGGCGCTGCTGCTCGGTGCAGCCGGGGTCGCAGTAGGGGGGTGGGGTGTCTGGCAGGTGCGGCAGCTGCAAGGCAGTGAAGTGAACCAGGGCCAGCACATCGAAGCCCTCAACCAACGCGCCGCTGCAATGCAGCAGCGTGAACAGCAGATCAGTGCACAACTGGCCAGCCTGCCGGCAGCCAGCGAGCTGGAAGACCGCCGCCGCCTGGTGGCGCAACTGCAAGGCGACCAGCAGCGTCTCAGCCAGCGTCTGGAAACCGCACTCGGCGAAAGCCGCAAGGAGTGGCGCCTGGCTGAGGCCGAGCACCTGCTGCGCCTGGCTACCCTGCGCTTGTCGGCGCTGCAGGACATCACCAGCGCCAAGGCCCTGGTCGAAGGCGCCGACGAAATCCTCCGCGAACAGAGCGACCCGGGCGCCTTTGCCGCCCGCGAGCAGCTGGCGCGCAGCCTGGCCACGCTCAACAGCACCCAGCAGCCAGACCGCACTGGGCTGTTCCTCAAGCTCGCCGCCCAGCGTGAGCTGGTTCAGGAACTCAGCGCCCAGTCGCCCGAGTTCGCCAGCAACGCCGATGCGCTCGGTGCACTGACTGCCGAGGGTGATGGGGCCAGTCGCCTGTCGCAGTGGTGGGCAGAAATTACCAAGTACTTCCAGATCGACTTCAACGCTGACGACAATGTGCGGCCGTTGCTGGCCGGCCAGCAGCTGAACCAGCTGCGCCTGGCCCTGAGCCTGACCATCGAGCAAGCGCAGTGGGCTGCGCTCAATGGTGAGGCCAAGGTCTACAGCCAGGCCCTGGATGATGCCCGCAGCGTGCTGCTGGCCAACTTCAATGCCGACAACCCGCAAAGCAAGGCGATGCTCGACAGCCTCAACGCGCTGGCTGAACAGCCCGTCTCGGTAGTGACGCCAGACCTGAGCGAAAGCCTGGCGGCGGTGCAGGCCTACATCCAGCGCCGCCATCTGCCAGCCGAGGCTGAGGGGAGCAAGCCATGAAGCGTGTCTACCTGCTGGCCGTGCTGGCAATCGTGGTTGCTGCGGCGTTGGGCATCGCTGTGGCCAAGCACAGTGGTTACGTGCTGATCGCTTACGGCGGTTTCCGTTACCAGTCCGGATTGTGGGCGGCGCTCGCAGCGCTGGCTGCCGTGGTCGTGTTGCTGTTGCTGCTGCGTTACCTGGTTGGCCTGGTGCTGACCTCCAGTGGCGTGGTCAACCCATGGTCGCGGCGCAACCGCAGCCGGCGCGTGCGGATCGCTATCGAGCAGGGTCAGCTGGACCTGGCCGAGGGCCGTTGGGCCAGTGCCCAGCGCCACCTGCATCGTGCTGCCGAGGCTGAACGCCAGCCGTTGTTGTATTACCTCGGCGCCGCCCGCGCCGCCAACGAGCAAGGGCGCAAGGAAGACAGCGACAACCTGCTGGAGCGTGCGCTGGAGCGTCAGCCGCAGGCCGAGCTGGCCATCGCCCTGACCCATGCGCAATTGCAGATGGACCGTGGCGAGCGTGATGCCGCGCTGGAGACGCTGCTGGCCATGCAGGAGCGGCACCCCCATAACACCCAGGTCCTGCGCTTGTTGCAGCGCCTGCACCTGGAGCGCGGCGACTGGTCGGCGTTGATTCGCCTGCTGCCGGACCTGCGCAAGGGCAAGGTATTGCCGGCTGATGAGCTGGCCGAGTTGGAGAAGCGTGCCTGGGGTCAGAACCTTGGCCTGGCGATCACCCGTGGTGAGGATTCGCAAAGCGCTCGTCAGGCCCTTGAGCGCGCCTGGCAGCAGTTGACTGCGGCCCAGCGCCAGGAGCCGCAATTGGTGCTCGCCTACGCCGAACAGCTGCGCCAGGTGGGCGCTCAGGGCGAAGCCGAGCAGGTGCTGCGCAGCGCGCTCAAGCGTGAATACGAAAGCCACCTGGCTCGCCTGTACGGCCTCGTGCGCGGTGATGACCCGGCGCGTCAGCTACAAACCGCGGAAGGTTGGCTGAAGGCCCACCCAGAAGACCCGAGCCTGTTGCTTACACTCGGTCGCCTGAGCCTGCAGAACCGCCTGTGGGGCAAGGCGCGCGACTACCTCGAAAGCAGCCTGCGCATGGAGCGCAATCCGGAAGCCTGCGCCGAGCTCGCGCGCTTGCTGGGCAGCCTGGGCGAAACCGAACGCAGCAATCAGCTGTTCGAGGAAGGCCTTGGCCTGCTCGATGAGCGTCTTCTGGCCCTGCCGCTGCCAGAAGGTGTACGCGCCTGAGTTTTCCATGAGCCCGCGCAGAGGCGCGGGCTCATGGGCTTGGTAACTAGTGCTGCGTTAATAGTTATATCTGCAGCCTGTTCTTCGGAAGTTTCCTACAGCCTGGATGGGGACTTTCCCTGCAATACAGCGACTTGTCACTCCAGTAGTGCCTTGAAACAAGCCTGGCCTTTACTCTACCGTTCCAAGCCACTTCAACTTCCCGGGGCTGTTCTTCCCATGCCGATGGCCAGTCTGCGCGCGCTTTTCATTCCGGCATGCCTTGCATCGCTGGCAGTACTGGGCGCGTCCCTCTATCTCGAAAGTGCCGTTGGGCTTGTGCCTTGCCTGCTGTGTTTCAGCCAGCGGATACTGCTAGCCGTGTATGCACTGGTGTGCCTTTGTGCGGCGCTGCATGCGCCTGGTAGTGCCGGGGTACGGCGTTATGCGCGAACGGCGCTGCTGTGCGCGGCCAGTGGTGCTTTGCTGGCGGCACGGCATGTGTGGTTGCAGGGCGCGAGTGATGCAAGCCATCTGTGCCCGTTACCCATCGGGCACATGTTCGAGCAGTCCTGGCGTGAAGCGGCGCGGCAGCTGTTGCTGGGCGGCCCCGATTGCAGCTCGCTGACCTGGAGTTTCCTCGACCTGACCTTGCCGGAGTGGAGCCTGCTGGCGTTTCTGCTGCTGGCGGCGCTGCCCTTGAGCTGCCTGCTGGCGTATCGTTTCCGCTCGCTTGGCAATCCTTGACCTGGCGCATGCTGGCGGTCGATAGCGCGACCAATGGTGGTGCATCAGGGTATTAAACACTTGTATGAACTTTGTCCGCTGCGTACCTTGATGCTAAGCACGCGCGGGAATAATCTCCCAGCACGCATACCGAAAACACAACTGCTCGATGCCGTCCTGCTGATGTCACCTTTGTGCTGCACGGTCGTGGTGCGAGGTGCAGCGGCATCTACCCAGAAGGGAAGAGATCGCCATGCTCGATAGTTGTCAGAACGCCCAGGAACGCTGGGGTGGGGTTCACAAGCTGATCGACCGTTGGCTCGAGGAACGCGAGGAGCTGGTTCAGGCTTTCCGCACCTTGCGCGACGCCAAGCCGGCCTTTGCCGACAAGGACACGAACGGCGACTTTTGCACGCTACTCGTTGACTACGTTTCGGCGTGGCATTTCGAAGTCAGCGAGCAATTGGTCAGTGAAGCGAAAGCGTTCGGCGATACACGAGGCCTGGAATTGGCCACGCAGATCAATCCGCGCATTGATGAAAGCACTCAGTTTGCCTTGGCCTTCAACGACCATTGTGACAAGGGTGAGTGCAAGGATCCTGCACGCTTCGCCGAAAAGCTCGGCAAGTTGGGCGGCCTTCTGCACGAACGCTTCGAACTCGAAGACTGCCTGATCGAGGTACTGCATAACGCGCACAAGGAAGAGGGCGCGGTCGAAGCCTGAAGGTTGGCGTCAGTCGCCGACCGCCAGTAACTCGATTTCAAACACCAGCGGCGTGTAGGGCGCGATCAGGTCACCTGCGCCCTCGGCACCGTAGGCCTGTGCCGAGGGGATCACCAGGCGCCAGGTCGAACCCGCGTTCATGTGTGGCAGCGCCACCTGCCAGCCCTCGATTACCGAGTCCAGGCTGAACCATTGCGGTTGCTGGTTCTGGTCGAACACCGATCCATCCGGCAGCCTGCCGACATAGCGCACCTGCACCTTGCCACCGGCTTTGGCTTGCGCGCCATTACCCGCTTTCAGCTCACTGTACAGTATGCCATCCGGCAGCTCGTGCACGCCGGCACGGGCCCGCTCGTTGGCCATGAAGCGCGTTTCCACGGCCTGCAGCTTGGCCACTTCAGCTTGTTCGGCGGCGGCGCCGGCCTGCTCCTCGTGCTGCTGGAGAATGGCCTCCATCCGCGCCTTGTCGAGTTTCAATGGCTGGCCCTGATAGGACTGGCGCAGGCCTTCGACCAGCGCATCCAGTTGCAGGCCGGGCACTTCCTGACGCAGGCGCTCACCCAGGCTGGCGCCGAGGCTGTAGGCCAGGTCTTGATCGTGGGCAGGGGCGGTATCGTCGGCGGCCAGGGCAAATGGCGCCATCAGGCACAGGCCGAAAGCAAGATAACGCGGCATGTCTAACTCCAGCTCGATGAGCGGGGAAGTATGCCAGCGTTGTTGTCTCGACATGTGTAAATATCAGCAACGTTTTGTTAAGCAACTACACTTGCACGGAGCTGCAAGACAACAACTTTGCCCAGGCATGCAACGCGGCGCCATCAATACTGTCAACATGCCCTAGCGGCGGTAGCAGCAGAAGCATAGTATGAGCCGCAATCTCGTCAGCCAGGAGGTAAACCATGTCGGCTAAAAAGAAGCCAGTAAATACGCCGTTACACCTGCTCCAGCAACTTTCGGGCAGCCTGCTCGAACACTTGGAAGAGGCCTGCTCTCAAGCGCTGGCTGATGCGGAGAAATTGCTGGCCAAGTTGGAAAAGCAGCGCGGCAAAGCCCAGGAAAAACTGCACAACGGTCGCCTGAAGTTGCAGGATTCGGCCAAGGCAGGCAAAGCCAAGGCGCAGAACAAGGCACAAAAGGTTATTGGTGAACTTGAAGCATTGCTCGACTCGCTCAAGGAACGTCAGACCCAGACGCGTACCTATATTCAGCAACTCAAGCGAGATGCCCAGGAAAGCCTGAAACTGGCTCAAGGTGTCGGTAAGGTCCGTGAGGCCGCTGGCAAGGCACTCGATCAGCGTGCAGTGGCTGCCAAGACTGCTAAACCGGCTGCTGCCAAGGCACCGGCCCGCAGCGCCGCCAAGCCTGCCGCCAAGTCCCCGGCCAAGCCGGCTGCAACCAAGGCCCCAGCCCGCGCCGCCGCCGCCAAACCTGCCGCCAAGCCAGCCGCAAAAGCTGCTGCTGCCAAGCCTGCAGCCAAACCAGCGGCCGCCAAGCCTGCGGCCGCCAAAGCCCCGGCCAGAACTGCCGCCGCCAAGCCTGCAACAGCCAAAGCTCCGGCCACAACTGCCACCGCCAAGCCAGCCGCTAAACCTGCTGCTGCCAAGGCTCCTGCCAAGCCAGTGGCCGCCAAGCCTGCAGCAGCCAAGGCCCCGGCCAGAACCGCTGCCGCCAAGCCAGCTGCCAAACCTGCCGCCGCCAAAACAGCAGCCGCCAAGGCTCCAGCCAAACCAGCAGCCGCTAAACCAGCAGCCAGACCTGCTGCTGTCAAAGCTCCGGCCAAACCTGCTGCCGCCAAGCCAGCAGCCAAACCTGCAGCGAAGGCTCCAGCAAAACCTGTCGCAGCCAAACCGGCTACTCCAGCCGCCACTGCGCCAACAACCAACTCGGCAGCTCCAGCCGCTCCCTCGGCACCCGCCAGCACTCCAGCTCAGACGCCGTCTTCGGCCTCCTGAAGCCCTGCGGCCGCGACGCGCAAGCCAACCAGCGCGTCGTGGCCACGGGCCTGGTCCGGTGCCAGCCGGTCCAGCCAATCGTCCGTGGGCTCATGCGAGCCTGTGGGCCATTGCTGTGCACAGGTTTCCAGCCGTTGCAGCAACTGCTTCTCCGCCTGTAATTCCAGCCCCTTCACGTGCTCACGCAACGCCGCCAGGTGCGGATCGTGCTGCGCGGGCGTGCGCCATTGCTGGCGCAGGCTGCGTAGCGGCGCAACCACATCGCGTTGCCACGGCCCGGCAATCGCACGCAGTGCCTGGGCACGTTCTTCATTGAAGGTAACGGCACGCGCCTGCAGCCAGGTTGCACACAACAGCAGGCAGACGTCGCCCCCCATCGCCTGAACGTCCAGGCAAGCCGTTTCGACGCCTGGGCGGGCATACAGCGCCAGGGCGTAATTCCACAGGTCGGTGTACATGATTCCACTCACGCTGCGGGCCGAGGAAGCTGGTAGACTCCGCGACCACTATGATCAGACTATCCAACCTCACTTTACAGCGTGGTCCGCAGCGCTTGCTAGAAGGCGCCGAGATGACCCTGCATGCCGGTCACAAGGCCGGCCTGATCGGCGCCAACGGTGCCGGAAAATCCAGCCTGTTCGCCCTGCTGCGCGGAGAGCTTTCGCCCGATGGCGGCGATTGCCAGCTGCCTGGCGACTGGCGCATTGCCCACATGCGCCAGGAAGTCGATACCCTCGACCGCCTGGCCGTGGACTATGTGCTCGACGGTGACGCCCGCCTGCGCAAGGTTCAGGCCGAACTGGCCGTGGCCGAACTGGCCCACGACGGCACTGCCCTGGCGCGCCTGCACAGTGAGCTGGAAGTCGCCGACGGCTACACCGCCGATGCCCGCGCCCGTAAGTTGCTGGCTGGCCTGGGATTCACCAACGAGCAGATGGACCGCCGCGTCGGTGACTTCTCCGGTGGCTGGCGGATGCGCCTGAACCTGGCCCAGGCGCTGATGTGCCCATCCGACCTGCTGCTGCTCGACGAGCCGACCAACCACCTCGACCTCGATGCGATCCTGTGGCTGGAAGACTGGCTCAAGGGTTACCCGGGCACGCTGTTGCTGATCTCCCACGACCGTGATTTCCTCGATGCCGTGGTCGACCATGTGCTGCACGTCGAGCAGCGCAAGCTCAACCTTTACAAGGGCGGCTACACCGCCTTCGAACGCACCCGTGCCGAACGCCTGGCGCAGCAGCAACAGGCTTACGAGAAGCAGCAGGCGCAACGCGCGCACATGGAAAAGTACATCGCCCGCTTCAAGGCCCAGGCCACCAAGGCCCGTCAGGCGCAGAGCCGGATCAAGGCCCTGGAGCGCATGGAAGAGCTTTCGGCGGCGCATGTGGATTCGCCGTTCGACTTCGTCTTCCGCGAATCGCAGAAAATCTCCAGCCCGCTGCTGAGCCTGTCCGAAGGCCGCCTGGGTTATGGCGACAAGGCGATCCTCGACAAGGTCAAGCTGCAGCTGGTCCCGGGTGCACGCATCGGCCTGCTCGGCCCCAATGGTGCCGGCAAGTCGACCCTGATCAAGAACCTCGCCGGTGAGCTCGAGCCGCTGTCGGGCCGCGTGGTGCGTGGTGAGAACCTGGCCGTCGGCTACTTCGCCCAGCACCAGCTCGACTCGCTGGACGACAAGGCCAGCCCGCTCTTGCACTTGCAACGCATCGCGCCGACCGAGCGCGAGCAGACCCTGCGCGACTTCCTGGGCGGCTTCGACTTCCATGGCGACCGCGTCGACGAGCCGGTGGTGAACTTCTCCGGTGGCGAGAAGGCCCGCCTGGCGCTGGCGCTGATTGCCTGGGAGCGGCCGAACCTGCTGCTGCTCGACGAACCGACCAACCACCTCGACTTGGAAATGCGCCTGGCGCTGACCATGGCCCTGCAGGAGTTTGCCGGTGCCGTGGTGGTGGTTTCCCACGACCGTCACCTGCTCAAGAGCACCACTGACGACTTCCTGCTGGTGGCTGATGGCAAGGTCGAGACCTTCGATGGCGACCTCGACGACTACAGCCGCTGGCTGGTCGAGTACCGCCAGCGCAGTGCGCCGGCCAGCAACGCCCCGGTCAATCCGGACAAGACCGACAAGAAGGCCCAGCGTCAGGCGGCGGCGGCCTTGCGCCAGCAGTTGGCACCGCACAAGAAGGCGGCCGACAAGCTGGAGACCGAACTCAACCAGGTGCATGCGCAGTTGGCCGAGATCGAGACTGCGCTGGGTGACGGGGGTGTGTACGAGGCGGCGCGCAAGGATGAATTGCGCGATCTGCTGGCTCGGCAGACCAAGTTGAAGCAGCGTGAGGGTGAGCTTGAGGAAGCCTGGATGGAGGCTCTGGAAACCCTTGAAAGCATGCAGGCTGAACTGGAAGCGCTTTCCTGATCCTTTGATGTTGCAAGTGCTGGCCTCTTCGCGGGTAAACCCGCGCCCACAGGATTATCACAAGTCTCAAGAACTGTGGTGAACCTGTGGGAGCGGGTTTACCCGCGAAGAGGCCGGGACAGGAGATGGAAACCTAGCAGAATTTACTGGTTATTTTTTCGCCAACACCTTAGCTTAACGTTTTGCAACAATTGTTGAGCGAGGTGTGTGATGTCGATGGAAGTGTGGTTGGGCTTCTTTGCCGCGTGCTGGGTGATCAGCCTGTCGCCGGGTGCCGGGGCGATTGCCTCGATGTCCAGCGGGCTACAGTACGGTTTCTGGCGTGGATACTGGAATGCCCTGGGCCTGCAACTGGGCCTGATCGTGCAGATCGCCATCATTGCCGCCGGCGTCGGCGCCATCCTCGCGGCTTCTGCCACCGCCTTCCAGGTCATCAAGTGGTTCGGCGTGGGCTATCTGATCTACCTGGCCTACAAGCAATGGCGTGCGCTGCCCATGGACATGACCGATGAATCGGGCGTGCGCCCGATCGGCAAGCCGCTGAGCCTGGTGTTCCGTGGCTTCCTGGTCAACGTCAGCAACCCCAAGGCGTTGGTGTTCATGCTGGCGGTGCTGCCGCAGTTCATCAACCCGCACGCGCCGCTGCTGCCACAGTACATCGCGATCACCGTGACCATGATCTGCGTCGACATGCTGGTGATGGCGGGTTACACCGGGCTGGCTTCGCGGGTGTTGCGCCTGTTGCGCACGCCCAAGCAGCAGAAGCGCCTGAACCGTACCTTTGCCGGGTTGTTCATCGGCGCGGCGACCTTCCTCGCCACGCTGCGCCGGGCGCCGATCTGATCGAACACCGGGGCTGCGTTGCAGCCCCGGTCATTTCTGCTTGTCCACCAGCCCCTTGAGCAAATCGACCGGCAACGGAAAGACGATAGTCGAGCTCTTGTCCCCTGCGATCGTTCCCAACGTCTGCATGTAGCGCAGCTGCATCGCCCCAGGTTCCTTGCTGAGCATCTGCGCGGCCTGCATCAACTTCTCCGACGCCTGCAGCTCGCCCTCGGCATGGATCACCTTGGCCCGCCGTTCCCGCTCGGCCTCCGCCTGACGGGCGATGGCGCGAACCATCGACTCGTTGAGGTCGACATGCTTGATCTCGACGTTGGCGACCTTGATGCCCCAGGCATCGGTTTGCGCGTCCAGTACCTGGCGGATGTCCAGATTAAGCTGCTCACGCTCGGCCAGCAGTTCGTCCAGCTCGTGCTTGCCCAGCACTGCACGCAAGGTAGTCTGCGCCAGCTGGCTGGTGGCGATGAGGAAGTCCTCGACCTGGATGATCGCCTTTTGCGGGTCGAGCACGCGGAAGTACAGCACCGCGTTAACCTTCACCGACACGTTGTCGCGGGTGATCACATCCTGCGGCGGCACATCCAGCACCACGGTACGCAGGTCGACCCGGACCATCTGCTGGATGACCGGAATCAGCAGGATCAGCCCAGGCCCCTTGACCTGCCAGAAGCGCCCCAACTGGAACACCACGCCACGCTCGTACTCGCGCAGGATGCGGAATGCCGACAGCAACAGCATGGCCACCACGATCAGCACGGCACCGAAACCCACTTGCATGAACATCGTCAGTCTCCTAGCGCCGCGGGCGCGGCGGCGCTCACTTCCAGCATCACGCCCCGGCGTGCCATGACCCGGACGTTCTGCCCGGCCTGCAGCGGCGTGTCGCACTGGACTTGCCATTGTTCGCCCTGGGCCTGGACCGAGCCACAGAACGGGTTGTCCGCGATCACCTGGGTGACCGTCACAAGGCTGCCGACCAGGCCGGCGTCACCGCTGACCAGTGCCCGTCGTCGCGCCTTGATGGCCATGCCCAGCACACCGCCGATCAGCAGCGCCGAGAGCACGGCGAGAGTGCCGATCAGTACCAGCGGGATACCGAAACCCGGTGCGTCGGTGTCGATCAGGATCACCGCGCCGACCACGAAGGCGACGATGCCGCCAAAACCGACCACGCCGAAACTGGGCAGGAACGCCTCGGCGATCATGAAGGCGATGCCGAGCAGGATCAGCGCCACGCCGGCGAAGCTCACCGGTAGCAGCTGCAGGGCATACAGTGCCAGCAGCAGGCAGATGCCACCGACCACGCCGCCCAGTGCGGAGCCTGGGTTCATGAACTCGAACAGCAGGCCGTACACCCCGATCATGATCAGGATCAGCGCCACGCTGGGGTTGGTGATCACGGCCAGCAGGCGCGTGCGCCAGTCCGGCAGATGCTCGATCAAGGCGGCATCCCGGGTTTGCAGGAGTTGCGGCTGGCCAGCGGCAACCAGCGTCTTGCCGTCGAGCTGGCGCATCAGGTCGGGCAGGTCGTTGGCTAGCTGGTCGACCACCTTCAGGCGTAGCGCCTCGCTGGCCGACAGGCTGACCGCCTCACGCACCGCCTGCTCCGCCCAGTCAGCGTTACGTCCGCGCAGTTGGGCCAGGCCACGGATATAGGCAGCGGCATCATTGACCTGTTTGCGGGCCAAGGTTTGTTCATCGTCGCCGGGCTTGGCCTTGTCATCCTTCGCCCCCCCGGGTGAGCCACCTATCTGCACAGGCGTGGCGGCGCCGAGGTTGGTCCCTGGGGCCATGGCGGCGACGTGGCTGGCATAGAGGATGTAGGTGCCGGCACTGGCGGCACGGGCGCCGCTGGGGGCAACGTAGCTGGCAACCGGCACCGGGCTTGCGAGAATCGCCTTGATCATCTGGCGCATGGCGCTGTCCAGCCCGCCGGGGGTGTCCAGGCGCAGCACCACCAGCTGGGCACCCTGAGCGTTGGCCTGTTCGAGGTTGCGAATCAGGTAGTCGGCGCTGGCCGGGCCGATGGCGTCATCGATGCCCAGCACCCAGACACTGCCGGGCGCTGCCTGGCCGACCGGGGCAAAGGCAGACAGCAGCAACAGCAGCACGCAGCGGCAACATCGAGTGATCACCTGTCGTCACCTCGTTGACCTCTCTGCTTGAAGTTTAGCCATGCCTGCCGGCCCAAGGCCTAAAATTGGAAGTTGGGGGGCGAAACCGGAGGTGCATCATGCGTATGGCCAAGACCCTGCAGCAGCGCCTGGACCAGGCCAACTGCGATTACGACATCATTCCCCACCCACACTCGGCCACTAGCCTGGAGTCGGCACGCACGGCAGGCGTACCTGCCGAGCGCGTGGCCAAGTCGGTCATGCTCGACGACCGTCATGGCAACTACATCATGGCCGTGCTACCGGCCAACCGGCACATGGACATGAGCAAGGTGCGCATGTCCGGCGCCTGGCAGCTGACCCGCGAAAGCGCCCTGCCTATGCTGTTCGGCGATTGCGAAAGGGGCGCGATCCCGGCAATGGGTGACGCCTATCAGATAAAGATGCTGCTCGATTCGAGTCTTACCCGCCAGGGCGATGTCTACCTGGAGGCGGGTGACCACGATCACCTGATCCACATGAGCATGGAGCAGTACCTGAAACTGGTACCGCAAGCCGAAGTACGAGAACTGTGCTGATGATAACCAACCCATGCCGGGCCGCAGGCATTGCTCAGCGGTCCGGTGCTAAGGAGGCAACATGGAAAAACCGAACCACCACTTCTCGGAAATCTTCAAGCAACTGGGGCTCCCTGACGACCCTGTTGAAATCGAGCGCTTCATCACCACGCACTCGCCGTTGGATGACGGTGTGAAGCTGGTGGATGCGCCCTTCTGGACCGAAGGGCAGCGCGCATTTCTCAAGGAAAGCTATACCGCCGATGCTGACTGGATACCCATGATCGACCAGTTGAACGAGGCACTGCATCCGAAGAAAAAATAAGTGCCGAGCGGCACCTGACGAGTGATCGGCCGTTGCTATGCTCAGGAAAAACAATAGGGGATAGCGCGATGAAAGATCCCTACGCACCAGGTTTCTGGTGCTCCGTGACCATCCTGGGCACCCTGACGGCCGGTTACTACTACGGCATCCGCCACACCCAGCAGATGAACCAGGCGATACAGTTTCTCTACGCCGCCGCCGCCGTCACTGGCGCGGTCGTGCTGGTGACGCTGACCTGGATTGCCTGGCAGCAGTTGCGCCTGAACAAGCGCGAAGTGATTCAGGGGCGAACACTGCTGACTATCTGGAACACCAAGGTCGCGCTACGCCGCGTCGAGACTGTATTCGATCGTTATTTCTGGGGCAGCTACTGGCATTCCGGGCGCACCTTCGAGGAGGTGATGGGCGAACTCAAGGGCACGCCGCTGGAACAGAGCCTGGATGCATTGAAACGCCAGTGCCGGGCGCTCGACCGGGAAATCCACGACCATCACCATCACTGGCTGGCCAATGCCCGCGACCTGTCCAGCGTGGCCACGGCCATGGCCCGCGAGCGTTATCAGCTGGACCTGTGCGAGCCGTCGAGCAACGGCCATGGCAATACCGCCGTGCTCAATCGTGACCTGGAGGTACTGGTGTACACCTGGTCGGCGCGCCTGCGCAGTTTCGACCATCAGCTGGACGAACTGGAGCGCGCCTACCACTGAGGCGTCATCATTCGCCGCGGATGTACTGCTCCAGTTGCTTGATCAGGCTGGCCTGCTCGGCGATGGTTTCCTTCACCAGGTCACCAATCGACAGCAGCCCGAGCAGCTTGCCGTTTTCGACCACTGGCAGGTGGCGCAGGTGGCGGTCGGTCATTTGCTGCATGCAGTAGTCCAGATTCTTCTTCGGCTCAACCGTGATCACCGGCGCGCTCATGATCTCGCGCACTGGTGTGGCGGCCGAGGAGCGGCCCTTGAGCACCAGCTTGCGTGCATAGTCCCGTTCACTGACGATGCCGACCACCTGGCCGTTTTCGACGACCGGCAAGGCACCGACGTTTTTCTCCGCCAGCAGTTTCAGGGCGTCGAGTACCGAGTCATCCGGGCCGATGGTGTATACGGTCTGGTGCTGGGACTTGGTCTTGAGGATTTGTTCGACGGTCTTCATACGGGCCTCTGCGGGTGGAAAAGACGAGCGCTTGGAGTAAATAAAGCATCCGGCACGCCAGCCTGCACGGCAATGCAGGAAACGGCATGGAGTCGATTGAAAAACGTCATGGTCGTTTCCTGTACCGGCCTCTTCGCGGCTAAAGCCGCTCCCACAGGATTATCACTAGCGTCCAGGCGAGCGCTGTACTTGTGGGAGCGGCTTTAGCCGCGAAGAGGCCGGTACAGCAGGCTCAAAGCTTCGGCATCTGCCCGATCCGCGCCACCATCTCGCTCACCACTTGCAGGTCGAGCATGAATTGCTCCACGGTCTTGAACTCGTTGTCGTTGTGCCCGGTGTACTTCACCTCCGGCATGGCCAGGCCGAACTGCACGCCGTTGGGCAGGTCGTGCACCGAGGTGGCGCCGGCCGAGGTGCCGAATTCGTGTTTCATGCCCAGGTTTTCGCTGGCCACATCGAGCAGTGCCTTGACCCATTCGCCTTCGGGGTTGCGGAACATGGGCTCGTCGAGGCTGTAGTCGAAGGCCACCGAGGTGTGGCTCTGGCGGGTCCATTTGCCGAGCTTGTCGGCGAGTTGGTCCTTGAGCGTGGCCAGTGGCTTGCCTTTGGGGATGCGCAGGTTGACGGCGAGCTTCAGGCCCTTGGCATCCACGCCGACGAAGGTCAGCGAGGTGGTCAGTGGACCCATGAACGTGTCTTCGAAGCCGATGCCCAGTTTCTTGCCCAGGTAGTCCAGGCCCCAGTTGTCGGCGGCGTAGCGGGCGGCATCGGTAAAGTGGTTGTGCTTGAGCGGCACTTGCGGGCCCAGGCCATTGAGGAAGTCGAGCATGCGGGCCACCGGATTGATGCCGGACTCTGGCTCCGAGGAGTGGGCAGAAACGCCGGTCACGGTCAGCAGTACGTTCTTGCCGTCTACCTTGGCGTCGATGCTGAAATCATTGCCATTGCGCTTCACGTAGTCGGCGCCGGCCTTCTCCAGCTGCTTGGCCAGCTCTGCCGGGTTGTCGGCAACCAGGGTCGCCACCGACGTGGTCGGAATCTGGTTGGTCGCCAGGCCGCCGGTCAGGTTGACGATTTCCGCGCCCTTGCCCGTGGCCGGGCGTTTGCTGAAGCTGGCCATCACCGTGCCGTAGCCTTTTTCGGCAATCACCACCGGGTAGCCACCATCGAGTGCCAGGTTGTAGTCGGGGGTAGGATTGCGTTCGAAGTAGTAGGGGATGGCGTCGCCGCTGGTTTCTTCGGTGGTGTCGATCAGCAGCTTGAACTGCCGGGCCAGGGGCAGGTTTTCGTCCTTGGCTACTTTCAGCGCATACAGCGCGACAATGATGCCGTTCTTGTCATCCTCGGTGCCACGGCCGTACATGCGGTCGCCGACCAGGGTGACCTTGAACGGGTCGAGGCGGGTGCCGTCGGCCAGCTTCCAGTTGTCCGGGTTGACCGGCACCACGTCGGCGTGGGCGTGGATGCCGACCACTTCCTTGCCTTCGCCCAGCGAAATCTCGTAGACCCGGTTGTCGACGTTGCGGAAGGCCAGGCCGAAGCTCTCGGCCAGGGCCTTGATCTTGTCGGCGATTTTCAGGAATTCAGGGTTTTCGTGCTGCGGCACGCCGTCGACGCTGAAGGTGGGGATGGCCACCAGTTCACGCAGGTTTTCCGTGGCGGCCTTGGCGTATTTGATGCGGGTGTACAGGCCGAGCAGGCGGTTGATCTCGTTCTGTTGCTCGGCTGTGAGCGACTTGCCGGCCAGATAGGCGTCGAGGGTGGCAGCAAGGTTGTCGGCCTTGGCCAGGTCGCTGCCTTTCAGTTTGCCAAGGAAGTGCTTGAAGTCGGTCGGGTTGCTGCCGTCGAAGGCTTTGACGATGGCGGCGGACTGTTGCTGAGTGAGGTTGGCGTGGGCCGGTTGGGTGAACAGGCCGATGCTGGCCAGCAGCAGAGCGGTGGAGGTGAGCTTTTTCAAGTGCATGAGCACGCATTCCTTCGCGAATCATTGTTGTGGGATACCCGTCGGGAACGGGAAGGGACCCACGCTAACACCAATGACCCATGGCACGGGAGTGCCAGAAACGCGACATGTCGCACAAATGAAAAAGCCCCGGGAGTGATCCCAGGGCTTTCAGAGATGGCGCACTCGGCGGGATTCGAACCCACGACCCCTGCCTTCGGAGGGCAGTACTCTATCCAGCTGAGCTACGAGTGCAACGCGCACGCATGATACCCATCTGATTCGGCGGCGTCCATCGCCTTGATCTATGGCTGTTTTTCCACTGTGGCCGGCTCAGGCGAGCGAAAATCCATCTATCCATATGCGATATCAGTATTTCCTTGGAAGTCCTTATGCCCTCTATGCTCTCGTCACAACTTGTTATAACAAGTCATCGATCAGCGAAGAGACCCATGGCCGAACTGCTCCCCCTCTCCCCGGTACCGCTCTACACCCAGCTCAAGGAATTGCTGCGCGAGCGCATCCTCGACGGTACATATCCACCGCATAGCCGCATGCCCTCGGAAAGCGAGCTGGGCAAGGCTTTCGAGGTCAGCCGCATCACCGTGCGCCAGGCGCTGGGTGACCTGCAGAAAGAAGGGCTGATCTTCAAGATCCACGGCAAAGGCACCTTCGTCGCCAAACCCAAGGCGTTCCAGAACGTCAGCACCCTGCAGGGCCTGGGCGAGTCGATGACGCAGATGGGCTATGAGGTAATCAACCGCCTGCGCAGCTTCCGCCACGTACCGGCAAACGCCCTAGTGGCGGCGCGGCTGCAGGTCGAGGAGGGCAGCCTGGTCACCGAGATCCGCCGGGTACGGCTGATCAACCGCGAGCCGGTGTCGCTGGAACTGACCTGGTTGCCCAAGGCCGTCGGCGAAAGGCTGGAAAAGGCCGACCTGGTCACCCGCGACATCTTCCTGCTGCTGGAAAACGACTGCGGCATCGCCTTGGGGCATGCCGACCTGGCCATCGACGCGGTGCTGGCCGACAGCGACCTGACCCAGGCGCTGGAGGTGGAGGAGGGCGCACCGATCATGCGTATCGAACGCCTGACCCACGCCGCCGATGGCACGCCGCTGGACTTCGAACACCTGTACTACCGCGGCGACGCCTTCCAGTACCGCCTGCGCATCGACCGCCAGAAGGGGAGCAAGGCATGAGCATCGGGACCGACGACTACGACATCATCATTATTGGCGGTGGCACCGCCGGGCCGATGGCGGCGATCAAGGCCAAGGAGCACGACAAGCACCTGCGCGTGCTGTTGCTGGACAAGGCCAACGTCAAGCGCAGCGGTGCCATCAGCATGGGCATGGACGGCCTGAACAATGCCATCATCCCCGGCCATGCCACGCCCGAGCAATACACCAAGGAAATCACCGTGGCCAACGACGGCATCGTCAACCAAGCCGCCGTGCATGCGTATGCCACCCACAGTTTCGAGACGATCGAGCAGCTTGACCGCTGGGGAGTGAAGTTCGAAAAGGATGAAACCGGCGACTACGCGGTGAAGAAGGTCCACCACATGGGCGCGTACGTGCTGCCCATGCCCGAAGGCCACGACATCAAGAAGGTGCTGTACCGTCAGCTCAAGCGCGCCCGGGTCGAGATCAGCAACCGGATGGTCTGCACCCGCGTGCTGCTCGATGCCGAAGGTGCCGCGGCCGGTGCTCTGGGCTTCGATTGCCGTAGCGGCGAGTTCCGCGTGGTGCGGGCCAAGGCGGTGATCCTCGCCTGCGGCGCCGCCGGGCGCCTGGGCCTGCCATCCTCGGGTTACCTGATGGGCACCTACGAGAACCCGACCAATGCCGGCGACGGCTACGCCATGGCCTACCATGCCGGCGCCGAGCTGGCCAACCTCGAGTGCTTCCAGATCAACCCGCTGATCAAGGATTACAACGGCCCGGCTTGCGCCTACGTCACCGGCCCGCTGGGCGGCTACACCGCCAACAGCAAGGGCGAGCGCTTCATCGAGTGCGACTACTGGAGCGGGCAGATGATGTGGGAGTTCCATCAGGAGCTCGAAGGCGGCAACGGCCCGGTGTTCCTCAAGCTCGACCACCTGGCCGAGGAAACCATCCAGAACATCGAAGAGATCCTGCACAGCAACGAGCGCCCCAGCCGTGGCCAGTTCCATGCCGGGCGCGGCACCGACTACCGCCAGCACATGGTCGAGATGCATATCTCCGAGATCGGCTTCTGCTCGGGGCATTCGGCCTCGGGGGTGTGGGTCAACGAGAAGGCCGAGACCAGCGTCAAGGGCTTGTATGCCGCCGGTGACATGGCTGCAGTGCCGCACAACTACATGCTCGGCGCGTTCACCTATGGTTGGTTTGCCGGTATCAACGCCGCGCGGTATGTGGCCGGGCGCGAACTTGCCGAAGTCGATGTCGAGCAGGTCGAGCGCGAGCGCGCACGGGTGTTCGCCCCGCTGCAACGTGAGCATGGCCTGCCGCCAGCGCAGGTGGAATACAAGTTGCGGCGCATGGTCAACGACTACCTGCAGCCGCCCAAGGTGACCAAGAAGATGGAAATCGGTCTGGCGCGCTTTGCCGAGATCGAACGTGATCTCGACCAGATGAAGGCCAGCAACCCGCATGAGTTGATGCGCGCCATGGAAGTTTCGGTGATCCGCGACTGTGCCGAGATGGCGGCGCGCGCCTCGTTGTTCCGCGAGGAAAGCCGCTGGGGCCTTTATCACCATCGGGTGGACTTCCCCGAGCGCAACGATGGCGAATGGTTCTGTCACTGCCATCTGAAAAAAGGCGAAAACGGTGAGATGACCAGCTTCAAGAAGGCGGTCGAGCCATACCTGATCGCTCTGGATGCCGAAGAGCAGATTGCCTATGACCGGCTGCGGGTGAAAGCCGACGCTGCCTGAGTAAAACAGAGGGCCGAAGGCCCCAAGGACCCCGTGAAATGGCCTACCAGCCCCAGGAAATATTCTTTCGCAGCAGCGCCCCGGTGACCATCGACGAAGACAAGTGCATCGCCGAAAAAGGCTGCACCGTCTGTGTCGAGGTCTGCCCCATGGATCTGCTGGCGATCAACCCGGCGACGCAAAAGGCTTACATGGCCTTCGACGAGTGCTGGTACTGCATGCCTTGCGAGAAGGACTGCCCCACCGGTGCCGTCAAGGTCGACATCCCGTACCTGCTGCGCTGATTCATCCCCATCATCCGCCGCTAAGGATCGCACCATGACTGAACGAAACACCGACAACCCTGAGATTCTCGAACTGCTGCCACGGATAGAAGCCGATGACGCAGGCGTGCGGCGCATTGCCTTGATCGCACTGGCAGACCTGGAGGACTCTGATGCCTTGCCGTGGCTCACCGATGCACTGTTGGTCGATGGTGCCGACGAAGTGCGCGCTGAGGCCGCGCGCCTGCTGGAAGCCTGGGAGGAACCAGAAGTGGTACAGGCCTTGTGCGCCGCACTGGCGGATGGCGCAGAAGCGGTACGCCTGGCTGCCGCACAGAGCCTCAGTGAGTTGAAGAGCCTTGACGCTGGCCAGCTGATCCTGCCCTGGACGAGCCATGCCGATGCCTTCGTCCGTGCCAGTGCCTTGCGCGCCCTGCGCGAGCTGCGCCTGGAAGACGCTGCCACGCCTGCGCTGCAGGCCCTTGAGGACCAGGACGCGACGGTGCGACGCGAAGCCGTGGGTATTCTCGGTTGGCTCAAGCACCAGCCCGCGTTGCCTGCCTTGGCGAAACTGGCCGAGCATGAGCCTGACACCGAGGTACGTCGTGCCGCGATTGGTGCCTTGGGGCTTGCGCGTGACCCCGCCGTTTTGCCGGCGCTGGTTGGCGCTTTGCGCGATTGCGCCTGGCAGGTACGTGAGGAAGCCGCGACGACGTTGGGCAAGGTTGGCCATGCTCAGGCGGGGCCGGCACTGGTGGAGGCATTGGACGATGGCTTCTGGCAAGTGCGCTTGCGCGCAGCACGTTCCCTGGGCCGCCTGCGGCATGCCGAGGCGCTGGATGCCTTGGCCGGCTTGCTGGGCCATGACATCGCCAACCTGCGCAAGGAAGCTGCGCTGGCGCTCGGCGAACTGGGCCTTGCCCGCGCCTTGCCGGCGTTGCAGGTGGCTGAAACGGACAGCGACCCGGAAGTGCGCAAGGCCGTGCGCATTGCCTTGGCTCAGCTTCGCGGAGCCGCTTGATGGACAGCCCTAGCGCAATACGCAATCAACGCGAGCCTGGATTGCTGACTTTGCAGTGGGTCGATACCGAAGCGGTCATCAGCCATGCCCGGCTTCGCGGCGCCTGCCCCTGTTCGCAATGCCGGGCAGCATGCTTGCAGGGACGGGTCCCGATGGTCAGGGCCGACGTACGCGTCGAGCGAATTGTGGCGCAGGGCTATGGTGTGCAGTTGGTATTCAGCGATGGGCATGAGCGAGGTATCTATCCCTGGGCCTACCTGCGCGATCTCGGCTGAACGGACAACGTCAATGGCATTGTCGGCCCGCTCCTACAGGGATCGCGTATCACAAAGCAATCAATTCGGGTCTCAGACCCTCTACCCGGCGTGCTGGCGACGGCAGGTAGCCGCCGTCGCCAGTGATCTGGTGCAGGACCTTCTCGCGTAGCCCATGCAGCGCCACACCGGTGCGCAGGCGCGGGTGGGGCAGGTCGATCTCCACCACCGACTTGATCCGCCCCGGGCGTGGCTCCAGCACCACTACCCGGTCGGCGAGGTAGGTGGCTTCCTCGGCATCGTGGGTCACCAGCAAGGTGGTGATACCTGCGCGCTCGCGGATGGCCAGCAGTTCGTCCTGCAGCTGCTGACGGGTCAGTGCATCGAGTGCGCCGAAGGGCTCGTCCAGCAACAGGATACGCGGGCTGGCCACCAGGCCACGGGCGATTGCCACGCGCTGGGCCATGCCGCCGGACAGCTGATGTGGGTAGGCCGACTCGAAACCGACCAGGCCCACCAGTTGCACGAACTCATGCACACGCCGGGCGCGTTCCCCTTGGGTCAGGTGTTCGTTGACCAGGCCCAGGGCGATATTCTGCTCAACCGTCAGCCAGGGGAACAGGCGATGCTCCTGGAACACGATGCCGCGCTCGCCGCCGATACCGCTGACCGCCTGGCCATCGACGCGGATGCTGCCGCTGTAGTCGGTGTCCAGCCCGACCAGCAAGCGCAACAGGGTCGACTTGCCACAACCCGAGGCGCCAACGATGGCGATGAACTCGCCTTCGTTGATGGCCAGGTTGAAGTTGCGGATGGCTTCGAGGGGCTGGCCATCGACACTGAAGACTTTGCCGACGCCTTCGAAGCTGACCAGCGGCGGCGTGGTGTCGGCCTGATTGGCTGCGAGCAGGTGTGAAGCATTGAAAGCATTCATGCGGTTCTCCAGCGCGTGGCGCGCGATTCGAGGCGTTGGCCGAGGGTGCCGAGCAGGGCGCCGACCAGGCCGATCAGGACCATCGCGGCCATGACCTGGTCCATGCGGAACAGTTGCTGGGCGCCGATCATCAGGCTGGCGATGCCGCCGTCCGAGGGCATGAAGTACTCGGCACCGATGGTGCCAAGCCAGGCGTAGATCAATGACAGGCGCAGGCCGGCGAATATCGCCGGTGCGGCGCCGGGCAGCACCAGTAGACGCAGGCGTTGCCACAGGTTCAGGCGCAGTGTGCGCGCCGCTTCGCCAAGCTGCGGTGAGAGGCTGGCGATGCCGCGTTGAGTGGCGATCAGCAGCGGAAAGAACGCCGCCAGGCCGACGAACACGTTCTTGGCCCCTTCGCCGAGGCCGAACCAGGCCGTGAGCAAGGGTACCCAGGCAAACAGCGCCACTTGCCGCAGGGCCGAAAGGCTTGGCCCGAAAAGGCGTTCGGCGTTATGCGACAGCCCCAGTAGCAGCCCGCTCAGCAAGCCGGCGCCGCCGCCCAGAAGCAGGCCGGTCAAGGTACGCTTCAGGCTCAGCAGCATGGCGTCTGGCAGCGAGCCATCGGCCAGGCCACTGAACAGGGTGCGCAACACCTCCAGCGGGGAAGTGAGGATGTTCGGGTCGATCCAGCCGAAGCTGTTGCTCGCCCGCCACAGCGCAAGCAGCGCTGCCGGTAGCAGCAGGCTTTTCCAGCCCCGTGGCACAGGCCCGCGCTGTTGTTCGCCGGTGGCCGGTTGCGGCCAGTACAGCAGGCGTTTTTCCAGGGTCGAGAAGCCACGTTCCAGCAGTGCGCCGACCAGGCCAATCACCAGGATGCACAACAGCACCAGGTCGAGCATGAACAGCTGCCTGCCCCAGACCATCAGGTAACCAATGCCTTCGCTGGAGGCCAGCAACTCAACGGCGAGCAACGAGGTCCAGCCTGTCGCCAAGGCCAGGCGCACCCCGGTGAGGAAGGCGGGCAGGGCAGCTGGCAGCAGCAGGCGCCGCAACACCAGATGGCGCGGCAGGCGCAGCGCGGCGGCGGCTTCGCGCAGCTTGGGCTGGGCATCGCGCACGCCGACCAGGGTGTGCAAGGTGACCGGCACCATCACGGCCTTCACCAGCACCACCAGCTTGAGCAGTTCGCCGATACCGAAGAACAGCATGAACAGCGGAATCCAGGCCAGGGTGGGGATCTGCGCCAGGGCCACGAAGGTCGGCAGCACCAAGGTCTGCGCATGCCGTGAGGTGCCCAGCCAGGTGCCCAGCAGCAAGCCACTGCCAACGCCCGCCAGCAGCCCCCAGAACAGCCGCTGCAGACTTATCCACAAGTGCCCCCAAAGCTCCCCGGAGCCAAACTCCAGCGCGCTTTGCCACACCACCGAGGGTGCCGGGAGGATCTGCTCGCTCATCCAGTGCTGCCGGCTCGCCACGACCCACAACAGTGCAATCAACACTGGCACTAGCCATGGCAAGACGCGGCCTCTGTGGGGGCGGCCTTGCGTCGCGATTGAGTCGCGCAGCGGCCCCCGAAGCCAACCCCGCCCTCTGCTCAGAACTCCATTCATCGGCAATCTCTCGAAGCGTTCCAATGTTATTCACTAATGGAATTAAAAATTCACATAAGTGACTTTCAAGAGATAAGAGCATGTTGTCCATGCATGCGGAACCCTCTCGCCATTGCGTTTTCCTCATATTTTCAATGCGTTTCCCGCAAGCCGCCCCGCGCCCCGCATCAGTCTTCGTTTATGTCTTCCAGTTACTAAAAAATGAAGTTTTGATCTTTGTAGGTTCTAACCAGACCTGCCTAGCTTCTGGACAAAGCGCCGGCCATCGCCGGTGGCAGCCTGCCAAGGAGCCTTGCCATGAAAACCCCTCTGCGCCACCTGATCACCGCCCTCGGTTTGGCCTTTACCGTGAGCGCCCATGCGGCCGAGCCGGCCAAGCCGGAAAGCATCCGCATCGCCGTGCCCGACCTGAGCGCCGGCAGCAAGCACAGTGCTGGCGGCGTGGTCGATGTACTGCGTGACCAGCAACTGCTGGAGAAGGAATTCGCCAAAGACGGCATCCGCATCGACTGGCATTTCTTCAAGGGCGCAGGTCCTGTGGTCAACGAAGCCTTGGCCAATGGCCAGGCCGACTTCGCCTACCTGGGCGACCTGGCGGCGATCGTCGGCAAGGCCAATGGCCTCGACACCCGCGTGCTGACGGCAGGGGTGCGTGGGGTGAAGAGCTACCTCGGGGTGGTGCCGGGCTCCGGCATCAAGACCCTGCACGACCTCAAGGGCAAGCGCGTGGCAGTGTTCCGCGGCACCGCCAACCAGCTGTCGTTCGCCAGTGCCCTGGCCAGCCAGGGGCTGTCCGAGCGTGACCTGAAAGTGATCAACCTCGACTTCAACGCCGCCAACGCCGCGTTGGCCGCCAAGCAGATCGACGCCACCTGGGGCCTCTCCAGCCTGCTGTCGCTGCGTGAACGCGGGCTGGTCGAGCTGCCTGTAAATTCCCGCGACCTGGCCGGCGCCGGCAGCACCCAGGCGGTTTTGCTCGGCACCGGCGACTTCATCCGCAAATACCCCGAGCTGGTGGAGCGCCTGGTCAATGCCCAGGAGCAGGCCGCCAGTTGGCTGCGCGATGAGCATAACCGTGAGGCCTATGTCGACCTGGTTGCGAGCAACGCCAACTGGCCACGCAGCATCCTCAGCGATGACCTGGCCAAGGAAGACCTTGCCCATTACTTCGACCCACGGCTGGACGCCGATTTCGTTGCCCAGCTGCAGCAGGGCGTCGACCTGGCCGCCCGCGAGCGCCTGATCCGCCGTGGTTTCCAGGTTTCCGAGTGGATCGAACCACGCTTCCTCGATGCCGCACTGCAACACCAACAGGCCGTGCAGGCCGCCCGCTGAACCCAAACCCGACCATGACCGCAAGGACCACGACCATGAGCAATGCCGCACTGGCCTCCGCGCCACACGCCCTCGAACTCGACATCCACCCGGTTGCCGGCCGCATTGGCGCCGAAATCCGTGGGTTGAAGCTGTCCGCCGACCTCGATGCCGCCACCGTCGACGCCCTCCAGGCAGCCCTGGTGAAGCACAAGGTGATTTTCTTCCGTGGCCAGACCCACCTGGACGACCTTAGCCAGGAAGGCTTCGCCAAGCTGCTCGGCGAGCCGGTCGCGCACCCCACCGTGCCGGTGGTGGACGGCACCAGTTATCTGCTGCAACTGGACGGTGCGGATGGCCAGCGGGCCAACTCCTGGCACACCGACGTGACCTTCGTCGATGCCTACCCCAAGGCTTCGATCCTGCGCAGCGTGGTGGCACCGGCTTCCGGCGGCGACACTGTCTGGGCCAACACCGCGGCGGCTTATCAGGAGCTGCCTGAGCCGTTGCGCGAGCTGGCCGACAAGCTGTGGGCGGTGCACAGCAATGAATATGACTATGCGAGCATCAAGCCCGATGTCGACCCGGCCAAGCTTGAGCGTTATCGCAAGGTGTTCACCTCGACCGTCTACGAGACCGAGCATCCGGTGGTTCGGGTGCACCCGATCAGTGGTGAACGGCTGTTGCAGCTGGGGCACTTCGTGAAGCGCATCAAAGGCTATTCGCTGGCCGACTCGCAGCACCTGTTCGCGGTGCTGCAGGGGCATGTGACGCGGCTGGAGAACACCGTGCGCTGGCGCTGGGAGGCGGGGGATGTGGCGATCTGGGATAACCGCGCCACGCAGCATTATGCGGTGGATGATTACGGCACCCAGCCGCGGGTGGTGCGGCGGGTTACCTTGGCGGGAGAGGTGCCGGTGGGGGTTGATGGGCAGTTGAGCCGGATCACGCGTAAAGGCTGATATCGCCGGGGCCGCATTGCGGCCTTTCGCGACACGAGGCCGCTCCTACAGGGGGGCGCGATCTCCTGTAGGAGCGGCCTTGTGTAGCGAAACGGGGGCGAAGCGCCCGCCAGCTACACCTCGGTATCACAGGCAATCAACTGCCTGACCAACCCCTGCGCCAACGGCGACAAGCCATACCCCACCCGGCTCACCACCCCATAGCGGGTATAGAACGCTTCTTCCTGCTCCGCTGCCAGGTCCACCAGTTTCAGCGCCACCAGTCCCCGCTCCATCTGGTAAGGCCGCAAGTTGGCATTGCAGGCGATGCCAATGGTGTCTGAATGCATCACCACATTCAGCAGCGCATACCCATGCTCGCACTCCACTGTCGGCAGAAAGTCCTGGCGGCCGCTGAGGTCACTGAGGATCTTGCGGATGTTCGGTGGGCGGAAAGTGGTTGCCAGCGGGTAGTCGAACACGTCCCGTGCGCGTACCTCGGCCTGCTCGGTCAGCGGGTGCCCGGCCCGGCAGCAGAAATGCCAGCGCTGCGGTGCCAGCTTGTGCACGCGGTAATCCGGGTCGGACTCGAACTGGCGTGTGTCGGCCACGAAGAACTCGATCTCTTCGGCGATCAGCTTGCGGTTCAGCACCTGCCAGTTATCCACCTGGAAGCAGGTGCGCGCCGCCGGGTATTCGGCCACGAAGCGCGCCACCGCCCTTGGCACCAGGCCGCCTGCAGGTGCCGGGCCGGAGCCGAAGCGCACCACGCCAGTAGTGGCGCCATTGAACTGGTGGATCTCGTTGACCAGGTTATGCGCGCCATGCACCAGGCGGCGTGAGTGCTCCAGCACCAGCAGGCCCTGGCGGGTGGGTGAAAGCTCCTTGCTGGCACGGTCGACCAGGCGGCAGCCGATGTTGTGCTCCAGAGTCTGGATGCTGCGGCTGAAGGCCGATTGCGACAGGTTTACCGCCGCAGCTGCGGCGACAAAACTGCGGTGCTCGACAAGGGCAATGTAGTGGCGCAGCTGACGCAGATCGATATGCATTTTCTACATTAAAACCTTCGGTCAAATGCAATTGCTGACAAGGGCGAGTCCCCTTATAAAGGGACTTACTTATTCCACAAAATATGAATTACAAATATTTATATCTCTTAAAAGAATATAAGCCCAACTGACCGCGATTCGGTTCCGCCAACGGAAATGCTCGCCCAGGGCCCATGCCTCAAGGAGCATTTGCATGTCCGGACTTTCCCGTTGGCCTGCGCGCGCGTCGCGTTTCACCTTGCAACCCTTGGCCGCCGGCGTGTTGCTGGCGGCATCCAACGGCAGCTTCGCCGAAGAGCCCGCCAGCGTTCCCCCGGCTGTGGAACAGGAAGCCAAGCTTGGCACCGTCACGGTCAATGCCCGTCGCCGCGAAGAAACCGCGCAGAGCGTGCCCACGCCCATCAGCGTGCTCAGCAGCGAAACCCTGGAGACCCAGCGCATCTATCGTGTGCAGGATCTGCAACAGCTGGTGCCCAGCACCAACGTCGCCTATGTGCATGCGCGGCAGTCGAGCATCTCGATTCGTGGCCTGGGCAACAACCCGGCCAGCGATGGCCTGGAGGGCAGCGTCGGTATCTACCTGGACAACGTCTACCTCGGCCGCCCGGGCATGGCGGTGTTCGACCTGCTCGATGTCGAGCAGCTGGAAGTGCTGCGCGGCCCGCAGGGCACGCTGTTCGGCAAGAACACCACGGCGGGGGTGCTGAACATCACCACGCGCAAACCGACCTTTCACCCGGAAGGCAGCATCCAGCAATCGATTGGCGAGGACGGCTACCTGCAGACTCAGGGCAGCTACTCGGGGCCGATCACCGAGACGCTGGCCGGGCGCATCAGCGCCTATCACACCGAAGACGGCGGCTATGTGAAGAACATCTACAACGGCGACGAGCTCAATGGTGGCAAGCGCCAGGGCTTTCGTACCCAGTTGTTGTTTCAACCGAGCGAAACCTTCAACCTGCGCTGGATCGGCGAGTACAACGAAGAAGACTCCAACAACGGCATCCTCAGCCTGTACAGCACCGGGCCGACCATCAATGGCGTCAACCGCTACGAAAGCCTGGCGGCCCAGGCCGGCGCGACGCTGGTGTCGGGCAAGGACCGCAAGGTCAACTTCGACGCCGACCAACAGGTGACGGTGTTCCAGGGTGGTACCTCGGTCGAGGCCAACTGGACCCTGCCCAACGACTTCACCCTGACCTCGATCAGCGCCTACCGCTGGTGGGACTTCACCCCGCGCAATGACGACGGCCTCGATGTGCCGGTGTTCTACAGCGCCGGGGTATCGGTACGCGACAAGCAGTATTCGCAGGAAATCCGCCTGGCTTCACCTACCGGTGGCCTCTTCGACTATGTGCTTGGCGCGTATTACTTCAAGCAGGACCTGGACAACAAGTCCTTCACTTATTACGGGCCGCAGGCCGATATCTGGAACCTGACGCCGGCTGGCGCTCTGAACAACGTCAACACCATCGGCAACGGCCATATCGATACCGACAGCTACGCGCTGTTCGCCCAAGGCACCTGGCACGTCACCGATCGCCTGGACTTCACCGCCGGCATCCGCGGTACCTACGAGGAAAAAAGCGCCTGGGTGACCCGCGATGCGCCAACCGGCGGTGCTGCCGTGACCGGTGCTGCCGCTGCTGCACGCCAGGGCAGGGTGGGGGCATACGACTCGGGTGACCTCAACCAGTACAGCTTCAGCCCCTCCGGCCTGCTCGGTTTGAGTTACCGCTTCAACGAGCAATTGCTGGGTTACGCGACCCTGACCCACGGCGAGAAGTCTGGTGGCGTGAACCTCACCGTCGGCGCCGCGCCACGCCTGGGCACCGACTCGCTGCTGGTCGGCACCGAGCGGGCCAACAACGCCGAGTTGGGCCTCAAGAGCACGCTGTTCGACAACCGCCTGCAACTCAACACCAACCTGTTCTGGACCGAGGTGCATGGCTACCAGGCCAACGTCTACGACCAGATCAACCGCGTGCAGTACCTGGCCAACGCCGGCAGCGTACGCTCGCGCGGCCTGGAATTCGAAGCCACGGCACTGCCGGTCAAAGGCCTGATGGTGAACTTCAACGGCTCGTGGAACGACGTCCGCTACCTGAAGTACGACGACGCCCCGTGCCCGCCAGAGGTGAGCCTGGCCAATGCCACGGCCACCTGCGACCTGTCTGGCCACCAGGTGGTCGGCGCCTCCAAGTACATCGCCAACCTCAACGGCGAATACAAGTGGCAGGCCAGCCAGTATGTCGAGCCCTACGTCACCGCCAGCTACGCGTTCCGCTCGCGGGCGGTGGGCACCATCGACGATTCCGACTTCGGCCAGATCCCCAGCTATGCGCTTGTCAACCTCTCCGCCGGTGTGCGCCTGGACCAGGGCGACGGCGTGGTCGACCTGTCGCTGTGGGTGAAGAACGCCGGC
Source organism: Pseudomonas sp. SMN11 (assembly GCF_052041945.1). Classification (NCBI taxonomy): domain Bacteria; kingdom Pseudomonadati; phylum Pseudomonadota; class Gammaproteobacteria; order Pseudomonadales; family Pseudomonadaceae; genus Pseudomonas; species Pseudomonas sp. SMN11. The sequence goes on from NZ_JBKGGW010000010.1 coordinate 95,078, forward strand.
GACAAGACCTATTTCACCAGCCTGTGGAACTCCGCCAACGGTGGTTATGCCGGCGTGCTCGGTACTCCGCGCACCTTCGGCGCCACTGCCCGTTACGACTTCTGAGTAAAAAGGAGCTTTGCCATGAATGCCAAGACTGAAAGCCCAGTACTGCCCGAAGGCGCCTGCCTCACTGCCAAGGTGCCCGAGCGCGGCGACGCGCTGCTCGGCGACGTGGTGGTCAACCCCTACCGCCTGGCGCCGCTGACCGCGATCATCCGCGACGGTGGGCGTAGCCTGAGCGCCGCCCATGTGCGGGTGCGCGGCCGCGGCGAACGCGGTGTCGACATCGCCTATGAGGTGTCGGATCGCTCGCTGTGGACCTATGGCGGCATCCCTGTATTCGGCCTGTACCCGGATCACGTCAACCAAGTGGAAGTGACCTACAAGCTCGACGGCGAGCGCATCCGCGAGCAGTACCAGATCTACGGGCCGGCCGTGCGCCTGCCGGTGGTGGCGAAACAGACCGCCGCGCTGCCGGAAGTGGAGCCGGTCAAGGTGGCGCCAGGTTTCGAGCAGCGCCTGTACCTGTTCAACCACCTGCAAGGTGACATCCCCGGTGGCCGTGCCTTCAAGTGGAACGGCCTGGGCGGTGCCGCCGAGTGGGACCAGGTCGGCAACAACTGGATCGCTGACAGCAACGGCGACGTGCGTTGGTATCTGGACATCGAGCAGATCCACGATTCCAACCGCCGCGACGGCCTGGGCGGGACCATGGGCTTCCAGCAGACCCGCGACGGCAAGCTGATCTGGGGGCAGGGCCAGACCTACTCCAAGTTCGACCTGCTCGGCCGGCGCATCTGGCAGCGCAATTTGCCGGACAAGTTCGCCGACTTCTCCCACGAGATCCGCGAAACCGTCAATGGCACCTACCTGCTGCGCGTCGGCACCAGCGATTATCGTCGCCCGGATGGCAAGCGGGTGCGCTCGATCCGTGACCACATCATCGAGGTCAGCGAGGCAGGGGATGTGCTGGACTTCTGGGACCTGAACCAGATTCTCGATCCCTATCGTGGCGACTTGCTGGAAACCCTGGGCAAGGCGGCGATTCAACTGCCTGCAGGTGTACAGAAGCAGGATGATCGGCTAGCCAACGAACTGGCAGAAGGCGACTTGCCGTTCGGTGATACCCCGGGCGTGGGCACCGGGCGCAACTGGGCACACGTCAATGCCATTGACTACGACGCCGATGACGACAGCATTATCGTTTCAGCTCGTCATCAGGGTGTGGCGAAGATCGGCCGTGACAAGCAGGTGAAGTGGATTCTCGCTTCACCGCAAGGCTGGCCCCAGCACCTGCGCGAAAAGGTGCTGACACCGGTCGCAAGCGAAGGCTTTGACTGGTCCTGGACCCAGCACACCGCCTGGCTGACCGGCAAAGGCACACTGACCGTGTTCGATAACGGCTGGGGGCGCGACTTTGCACCGACAAGGCTCAGTGGCAACTACAGCCGGGCGGTGGAGTACAAGATCGACGAAACCAACGGCACGGTCGAACAGGTGTGGGAGTACGGCAAGGCGCGTGGCGACGAATGGTACAGCCCGGTGACCTCGGTAGTGGCCTACCGGCCAGAGACCGATACCCAGTTCATCTATTCGGCTTCGGTCAACTTCCTCACACCCGCGAAGCTGACCACCACGGTGCTTAATGAGGTACGTCGAGGGACCCAGGAAGTACTGGTGGAACTCAAGGTACACAGCCGCCAGCCGGGTTCCGTTGGCTACCGCGCCCTGGTGATCGACCTGGCCAAGGCGTTCTGATTCATTCCCTCCGGGAGGGCCGCCGGTCCTCCCATCACATTTCCTTCAGCTCGTTCGTCTAACCTGTACTGGCCCTTTCGCGGGCACAGCACAAAATTGTGAAATTTCCGCCGGGCTGTTCAACCATTCGTTCTTTTTTTCGAACAGGCTATTGTCCAACACCCCAGCAGCCGCTTAGCATTCGTTTGAGATTTCAAACGCTCGATGCCCTGCCTTGGGCGCTTTTCAAACAATCAACAATTCGGGAAGCCGACATGCAGCTCAAAGACGCTCAGTTGTTCCGCCAGCAAGCCTTCATCAACGGTGAGTGGCTGGATGCGGACAGCGGCCAGACCATCAAAGTGACCAACCCGGCCACTGGTGAAGTCATCGGTACCGTGCCGAAGATGGGCACTGCGGAAACCCGCCGCGCCATCGAAGCCGCCGACAAGGCCCTGCCGGCCTGGCGTGCACTGACCGCCAAGGAGCGTTCGGCCAAGCTGCGTCGCTGGTTCGAACTGATGATCGAGAACCAGGACGACCTGGCTCGCCTGATGACCACCGAACAAGGCAAGCCGCTGGCCGAAGCCAAGGGCGAAATCGCCTACGCCGCCTCGTTCATCGAGTGGTTCGCCGAAGAAGCCAAGCGCGTCTACGGCGACACCATCCCGGGCCACCAGCCAGACAAGCGCCTGATCGTCATCAAGCAGCCGATCGGCGTTACCGCGGCCATCACCCCGTGGAACTTCCCGGCCGCCATGATCACCCGTAAAGCCGGCCCGGCCCTGGCCGCTGGCTGCACCATGGTGCTCAAGCCTGCGTCGCAGACCCCGTACTCCGCCCTGGCCCTGGTCGAGCTGGCCAACCGTGCCGGCATCCCGGCTGGCGTGCTGAGCGTCGTTACCGGTAGCGCTGGCGAAGTCGGCGGCGAGCTGACCGGCAACTCCCTGGTACGCAAGCTGTCCTTCACCGGCTCGACCGAAATCGGTCGCCAGCTGATGCAAGAATGCGCCAAGGACATCAAGAAGGTTTCCCTGGAGCTGGGCGGCAACGCTCCGTTCATCGTGTTCGACGACGCCGACCTGGACAAGGCAGTCGAGGGCGCGATCATCTCCAAGTACCGCAACAACGGCCAGACATGCGTCTGCGCCAACCGTATCTACGTGCAGGACGGCGTCTACGACGCGTTCGCCCAGAAGCTGGCCGCTGCTGTCGCCAAGCTGAAGATCGGTAACGGCCTGGAAGAAGGCACCACCACTGGCCCGCTGATCGACGGCAAGGCTGTCGCCAAGGTCCAGGAACACATCGAAGACGCCGTCGGCAAAGGCGCCAAGGTGCTGTCCGGTGGCAAGCTGATCGAAGGCAACTTCTTCGAGCCGACCATCCTGGTCGACGTGCCGAAAACCGCTGCCGTCGCTAAGGAAGAGACCTTCGGCCCACTGGCGCCGCTTTTCCGCTTCAAAGACGAAGCCGAAGTCATCGCCATGTCCAACGACACCGAGTTCGGCCTGGCCTCGTACTTCTACGCTCGTGACATGAGCCGTGTGTTCCGTGTCGCCGAGGCCCTGGAATACGGCATGGTGGGTATCAACACCGGCCTGATCTCCAACGAAGTCGCGCCATTCGGTGGCATCAAGGCTTCGGGCCTGGGCCGCGAAGGTTCCAAATACGGTATCGAGGACTACCTCGAAATCAAATACCTGTGCATCAGCGTCTGATCGCCGGGTAAAAGGTTTTACCTCTGCCAGCGGGGCGCGAGAGCGACGTCTCGCTGGCCTTTTTGACATCGCAGTACCTGGTGGCCAGGGCGTTTACGGCAGTCGATCAACGAATACTGTTCGCGAGCACACCCAGCCACCCCCGAATAAAAGCGCCGCTGATCGGCGCAAATGAGGGCATTATGAGCAAGACCAATGAATCCTTGATGCAACGTCGTGTAGCTGCCGTCCCACGTGGCGTTGGCCAGATCCACCCGATCTTCGTCGAATCCGCGAAGAACTCGACCGTGATCGACGTTGAAGGCCGCGAACTGATCGACTTCGCCGGCGGCATCGCAGTACTGAACACCGGCCACCTGCACCCGAAAGTGGTTGCAGCCGTGCAAGAGCAGCTGACCAAGGTCAGCCACACCTGCTTCCAGGTGCTGGCCTATGAGCCTTATGTCGAGCTGTGCGAAAAGATCAACAAGCTGGTCCCAGGTGACTTCGACAAGAAGACCCTGCTGGTTTCCACCGGCTCCGAAGCCGTTGAAAACGCCGTCAAGATCGCCCGTGCCGCCACTGGCCGCGCTGGCGTGATCGCCTTCACCGGCGGTTACCACGGCCGTACCATGATGACCTTGGGCCTGACCGGCAAGGTCGTGCCGTACTCCGCTGGCATGGGCCTGATGCCAGGCGGCATCTTCCGCGCCCTGTTCCCGAGCGAACTGCACGGTGTCAGCGTTGACGACGCCATCGCTTCGGTCGAGCGCATCTTCAAGAACGACGCCGAGCCACGCGACATCGCTGCAATCATCCTCGAGCCAGTACAAGGCGAAGGCGGCTTCCTGCCAGCGCCGAAAGAGCTGATGAAGCGCCTGCGCGAGCTGTGCGACAAGCACGGCATCCTGCTGATCGCCGACGAAGTGCAGACCGGCGCTGGCCGTACCGGCACCTTCTTCGCCATGGAGCAGATGGGCGTTGCGCCTGACCTGACCACCTTCGCCAAGTCCATCGCTGGCGGCTTCCCGCTGGCCGGTGTGTGCGGCAAGGCCGAGATCATGGACGCTATCGCTCCAGGCGGCCTGGGCGGCACCTACGCCGGTTCGCCGATCGCCTGTGCCGCGGCCCTGGCCGTTATCCAGGTGTTCGAGGAAGAGAAGCTGCTGGACCGCAGCAAGGCTGTTGGTGAGCACCTGACCACTGGCCTGCGCAAGATCCAGGAAAAGCACCCGATCATCGGCGACGTCCGTGGTCTGGGCTCGATGATCGCTGTGGAAGTCTTCGAAAAAGGTACCCACACCCCGAACGCTGCTGCCGTTGCCCAGGTTGTGGCCAAGGCACGCGACAAGGGTCTGATCCTGCTGTCTTGCGGCACCTACGGCAACGTCCTGCGTATCCTGGTTCCGCTGACCGCCGAAGACGCGCTGCTGGACAAAGGCCTGGCCATCATCGAAGAGTGCTTCGCTGAACTCGCCTGATGTGACGCGCTTCATAAAAAAACCCGCCTAGGCGGGTTTTTTTTGTGCCCAGAAAAGCCGGGTGAAGCTATGGTGGTGAAAGGATTCGCCTTGGAAGCTGCGAAGGACTGTGTGTCAGGGATAACCAGGAGTTGGCCATGAGTGCTGCAGACCCCACCCCACCTTGCGTATTGATCGCCGAAGGCGATCCTTGGGTACGCGAAATGCTGAGCGAAATGCTGCTCAGCGTGCGTTGCGACGCCCGCTTGCAAGTCTGCGCCGATGGCTCGCAGGCGCTCACGGCGCTGGCCAGCAAACCTGACCTGATCATCGCTGCCCGTGAACTGGCGGGGCTCGATGGCCTCGACCTGCTGCGCAAGGTGCGCGCCAAAGGCCCGGGGCTGCCGTTCATTCTCATGAGCGACCGCAGCGATAGCGCCAGCGTGCGCGAAGCACTGCCGCTGCACCCTACCGCTTACCTGAGCAAACCGCTGAACCTGGACAAGCTGCGCAAGAGCCTGGAAGAACTGCTGCTGGCCGTGGGCGAGCAGATCGCCTGCCCGGTGCCGCCGTTGCAGCCTGGCGCCAACCTGCCGGCCTACCTCGAGCAACGCCGCGCAACCGCCGACGGTGGGCCGCTGTTCGCCGATGTGCAGGTGGCGATCAAGCGCGCACTCAACCCGCAGGGCCTGAACCTCAAGGTGCTTGAAGAGGAAGTGCGCGAGGATCCACAGATCACGGCAGTGCTCATCGCCGCTGCCAACAGTGCCAGCCTGCACCGTGACGCACCTGTGCAAACGCTGATGCAGGCGCTGAACAAGCTCGGCAGCACCCAGAGCATGAACCTGATTCTCGGCCTCACCCTCAAGCGCAGTGCACGGCTGAGCGACCCGCTGCTGACGCAACATGCCACGCGCTACTGGAATCTTTCGCTGCACACGGCTGAATACGCCCGCACGCTGGCACGCATGCTCGAACTGGATCAGGAGCGCTGCTATTGCGCCGGCTTGTTGCATTGCCTGGGCGACCTGGCGGTGCTGCGCTGCCTGCAGGAGTGGCGTCTGGCCGGTGGCGAGCTGGACGAGGACCGAGTGCAGCTGTCGCTCAATGAATTTGGCGCAGCGTTCGGCTCGGCGTTGCGTACCCGTTGGCGTTTGCCGCTGAGCCTGCGCGAGCTTATTGCGGCGATCTACCAGCTGGGGGGCGGGGTGTATTCGCGGGAGATCCTGGCATTGAACCTGGCCGGGCAGCTGGCGCGCCTGCCGGCGGATCAGGGGCTGGAGAAGATCGCCAACAACAAGACTGCGCGCTTGCTGAAAGTTGGGCTGCCGGAGCTGAGCCGGTTGCGCAAGGTGGATAATCCAGAGGCCAAGGAACAGGAGACACCGCCAGCTTCCGAAGAGCCTGCATCGACTTGAGATCCTGGGGCCGCTTTGCGGCCCTTTCGCGACACAAGGCCGCTCCTACAGGACTGCGTGATCTTCTGTAGGAGCGGCCTTGTGTCGCGAAAGGGGCGCGGAGCGGCCCCAGTCAGCCTCGGACTATCTGGTTCTTGCCCTGCCGCTTGGCCCGGTACATCGCCGCATCGGCACGTGCGAACAAGCTGTCCAGCGACTCGTCCTCATCCGTCAGCCCGGTCAGCCCCTGGCTCACCGTAACGCTGTACGCCTCATCGCCGTGGCTGAAGCCCAGCCGCTGAATCTCCCGCTGCAACCGATCGGCAATCTGCTCGGCCACCTGCGCGTTGCAGCCCGGAAATACCGCCGCGAATTCCTCCCCGCCGATTCGCCCGAACAAGTCGCCACGGCGTAGCACGGCCTTGCCGCTGTCGGCGATGCGCTGCAGCACCTGGTCGCCTTCCTGGTGCCCGTAGCTGTCGTTGATGCGCTTGAAGTCGTCGATGTCCAGCAGCAGGAAGGCCAATGGCGTGCCGTCTTCACGGGCGCTGTCGAAGGCCTGCTGGGCGCACTCGAAGAAGTGCCGGCGGTTGCTGCTCTGGGTCAGTACGTCGGTGGTGGCCAGGCGCTGCAGCTCACCCTCGAGCTGCTTCTTTTCGGTGATGTCTTCGGCGATGCCGACGATGATTACCCGGTCGCCGTCATTCTGCTGGTTGATGTAACACTTGTCGCTGAGCCAACGCACCTGGCCGCTGGCGTTGAGGATGCGGTATTCGCGGTCTTCCACTGCGCCCTTGAGCAGCACCTGGGCCAGGCTGCGTTCGGCGAATTCGAGGTCGTCGGGGTAGATGCTGTCGCGCCATTCGTTGTAGTCGGCCATCACCAGGCTGGCCGGGCGACCGAAGATGCGTTCGTAGGCGGGGCTGACGTAGAGCACCTGGCGGGTTTCCCAGTCGAAGGCCCAGAGCACGGCGTTGACGCTGTCGAGCAACGAGCTGTAGAGCTGTTCGCGTTCACTCAGGCGGGCGACTTCGCCCTGGGCGTGGAGCAGGGCCAGCAAGGTTTGCGCAGCTTCGGGTGGCGGTGTACCTGACAATGGTGGAGGAAGGTTCTTGGCCATGAGCACGGAGCAGTTCTCATTGATGAGGCGCGCGGCCACAAACCGGCCCGCCACGCGGGCGATGTGACGGGTTTGAGTGGATTTTCAGGGGGGAAGTTCCAGCAGGCACGCCCCGCTGCAGGGCGTGCCGATCAGCGGCTATCAGGCGGTGGGGCGCAGGGAGTAGGTTTTCAGCTGTGCTGCGAAGTCGCGTAGGGCATGGATGCCGCTGGCCTCGGCCTCGTGTACCCAGTCCTTCATGGCGGCCAGCATATCGTGGCCGTTGGCGCTGGTGCGAACCCAGATCTGTTGCAGGGCCAGGCGCTTCTCGTAGATGGTCTTCAGTGCCTGGCTTTGGGCAAGCAGGCTCTCTATGCGTACGTGGTGGCGCTCTTCCAGCAGGCTGGTTTCACGCGACAGCAGGCGCTTGGCACGGCGGAAGCGGTGGCGTACCGACTCATCGACCTTGGCCAGTTCCTGCTTGACCAGCGGGCCGATCACCAGCTTGCGGTACTGGGCCATGATCTGGAAACGGTTGTTGAGGATGGCCATGGCAGTGTCCATGTCCAGGCTGGCCTTGCCCTCGACGCGGTGGGCGATGGGCGCCACACGCTGCACCTTGGCCAGGCGCAGGAGGCATAACAGGCGGATCCACGCCCAGCCCATGTCGAACTCCCAGCGCTTGACCGACAGCTTGGCCGAATTGGGGTAGGTGTGGTGGTTGTTGTGCAGCTCTTCACCACCGATGACGATACCCCACGGCACCAGGTTGGTGGCAGCGTCGCGGCATTCGAAATTGCGGTAGCCGACCGCATGGCCCAGGCCGTTGACCACGCCGGCGGCCCAGAACGGAATCCACATCATCTGCACCGCCCAGATGGTGATGCCAATGGTGCCGAACAGCAGCAGGTCGATGACTGCCATCAGCACGATGCCGCCGAGCTTGTAGCGTGAGTAGAGGTTGCGCTCGATCCAGTCTTCCGGGCAGTTCTTGCCGTAGATGCGCAGGGTTTCGGGGTTGCGCGCCTCTTCGCGGTAGAGCTCGGCGCCTTTGCGCAGCACCGTACCCAGGCCCTTGTACACCGGGCTGTGCGGGTCGTCCGGAGTTTCGCACTTGGCGTGGTGCTTGCGGTGCACGGCCGTCCATTCGCGGGTGTTCTGTGCCGTGGTCAGCCACAGCCAGAAACGGAAGAAGTGCTTGAGCGCGCCATTGAGCTCCAGGGCGCGATGGGCGGAGTAGCGATGCAGGTAGATGGTGACGCTGACGATGGTCACGTGGGTCATCAGCAGGGTGACGCCAACCAGTTGCCAGGCCGACAAGTCGAGCAGACCGTTGTACCACATAGGTGTAGAAGCCCTCGGGAATGCAGGGGAAAGGGGTGATTATCCCTTGGCGGGGAAATAAAACCAGTCACCCTTTCAGATAGGAAGTCACGGCATGTTTCAGCCTTTATAATGCCCCATCCTTTTTCATGGGCTTTCCCCCCCGACATGTCTGTTTCCGTTCGCGACGCCTTGCGCATGGCCGCGCTGTATGTGGTGCTCTCGTTCCTCTGGCTGGTGCTGGCCGAGGTGGTCCTGCACAGTATGTCTGACGACCCCCTGGCACTGACCGTGGGCCGGCAGATCAACGTGGTGGTGTGGGTACTGGTCAGCGCCTTGCTGATCTTCGTGTCCCGTGCCCGCCTGCTCAACTTCATCGGTATCGGCGCGCGCCTGCGCAGCGAGGACCGCGAGCGCCTGCGCATGGCTGCGGCGGTGTTCGACAGCACCCTGGAAGGGGTGTTGGTCACAGACCGCCAAGGCCTGATCGTGCATGTCAATCGCGCATTCATGCGCATCACCGGCTACCAGCAGGATGAGGTGCTGGGCCATCGCCCCAGCAAGTTCAAGTCGGGCCGCCACGGTGCGCCGTTCTACCAGCAGATCTTTGCGGCCCTGGCCGAAAAGGGTGAATGGAGCGGCGAGATCTGGAACCGCCGTAAAAGCGGTGAAATCTACCCACAATGGCAGACGATCTGCGCTATCTACGACGACAGCGGCGAATTGAGCCATTACGTGGCGGTGTTCAGTGACATCAGTGCGATCAAGCACTCCGAGCAGGAACTTGCCTACCTGGCGCACCATGACCCGCTGACCGGCTTGCCCAACCGCCTGCTGTTCAACGATCGTGCTGAGCAGGCGCTGGCGTCGGCACAGGCCAACAAGCGCGGCTGCGCCTTGCTGTTGCTCGATCTGGATCATTTTCAGAGCATCAACGACGGCCTTGGCCATACCATCGGCGACCAGTTGCTCAAGCTGGTTGGCGAACGCTTGCGGGCAACCGTGGGCAGCAACGTGACCCTGGCACGCCTGGGCGGGGACGAGTTTGGTGTGCTGGCCGAGAACTGCCAGCAGGTTGGCCAGGCCGGCAAGCTGGCGCAGGGCATCATCGAGCGCATGCGTGAGCCCTTCGAGTTCGATGGCCACCGGCTGTTCATCAGTGCCAGCGTGGGTATCAGCCTGTTCCCCAATGACGCCCTGAGCGCCGAGCAACTCTTGCGCAATGCTGACTCGGCGCTGTTCAAGGCCAAGGGCAATGGCCGTGCCTGCTATGCGCTGTACACTGAGGAGCTGACCGCCCACGCCCAGCACCGGGTGGAAACCGCGGGCGAGCTGCGCCGGGCGCTGGCCCAGGATGAGCTGCGGGCGTTCTTCCAGCCGGTGCATGACCTGGCCACGGCGAAAATGGTCGGGGTAGAGGCATTGGTCCGCTGGCAGCACCCGCAGCGAGGCTTGGTGCCGCCGGGCGACTTCATCCCCATCGCCGAGCGCACCGGTCTGATTGCCGAGATCGATGCCTGGGTGTTGCGTGAAGCCTGCCGGCAGATGGTCAAGTGGCGGGAGGAGGGGCGCATGCTGGCGTTCGTTGCCGTGAATATTTCCAGTCGCTTGTTCGGCCAGCGCGAGTTGTACCGGCAGGTGGCCGACGTGCTGCATCAGACAGGGTTGGACCCGACGCTCCTGGAGCTGGAAGTGACCGAGAGTGCGGTCATGGAAGACCCGGAGGTGGCGCTGGAGCAGCTGCACCGCTTGCGCGAACTGGGGCTGAACCTGGCCATCGATGATTTCGGCACGGGGTACTCGTCGTTGCTTCGGCTCAAGCGCTTGCCGGTGCAGAAACTGAAGATCGACCAAGGCTTCGTGGCCGGCTTGCCGCAAGATGACGATGACATCGCCATCGTACGGGTAATTGTCGCGCTGGCACGGAGCATGGGCATGCAGGTGCATGCCGAGGGGATCGAACAGGCGGAGCAGGCGCGGTTCCTGCTGGAGCAGCAGTGCCAGCTGGGGCAGGGGTACTGGTTCGGGCGGCCGGTGCCGGCTGCAGACCTGCATTGGGGCTGAAATTGCCGGGGCTGCTTTGCAGCCCTTTCGCGACACAAGGCCGCTCCTACAGGGATCGCGGTCGTCTGTAGGAGCGGCCTTGTGTCGCGAAAGGGCCGCAAAGCGGCCCCAGGCCTTCAACGCTTGTTCAAGCCTTTCGCCAACCGGTCCCCACCCAGCTGGATCAACGCCACCAAGGCCACCAGCATGGCAATCACGGTCAACATGATCTGGCTGTCGAAGCGCTGATAGCCATACCGATAGGCAATATCCCCCAGCCCACCCGCACCAATCGCCCCGGCCATGGCTGACGAGTTGATCAGCGTCACCAGGGTAATGGTGAACCCGCCTACGATCCCCGGCAGTGCTTCTGGCAAGAGCACATGCCAGACGATGTGCCAACGTCGGCAGCCCATGGCCTGCGCCGCCTCCACCAGGCCATGGTCGACCTCGCGCAGGCTCACCTCGGCAATCCGTGCGAAGAACGGCGTCGCGGCGATGGTCAGTGGCACTACGGCGGCCCACACACCGTAGGTGGTGCCCACCACCAGCCGGGTGAAGGGGATCAGCGCGACCATCAGGATCAGGAACGGGATCGAGCGGAACAGGTTGACGAAGGCGCCCAGCACCCGGTTCAGCAACGGTGCCTCGAAGATGCCACCCTTGTCGCTGGTGACCAGCAGTACCGCCATCGGCACGCCTACCAGCAGCGCGACCAGGGAGGACACCCCCACCATCAGCAAGGTGTCGAGCAGGCCTTCGAGCAAGCGATCAAACCACATGGCCCAGTACCTCGACGTCTTCGGCCCAGCGGCGGGCGCGTTCGAGCAATTGATGCGTGTCATGGGACGAGCCCTGAATCGACAGGATCAACTGCCCGAGGGCATGTTCGCCGATGGTCTCCACGCCACCCTGCAGCAGCCGCACGCGCCCGCCCAGTTCGGCAAACAGGTCGGACAGCGCTGGCTCGCCGAGCAGGGTGAGTTTGAGCACCAATGCGCTGTCACGGCCCACCGGCCTGGCGCGCAGGTTTGCCTGCAAAGCCGCGGGCAGCTTGGTCTGCAAAGGTGCCAGCAGGGTGCGGGTAACCTCATGGCGTGGGTTGCCGAACACGCGCCAGACCTCGCCCTGCTCGACGATCGCGCCACGCTCCAGCACCACAACGCGGTGACAGATGTCGCGGATCACTGCCATCTCGTGGGTGATCAGCACCACGGTCAGCCCCAGGCGCTGGTTGATGTCTCGCAGCAGCTCGAGGATCGACGCGGTGGTCTCGGGGTCCAGCGCCGAGGTGGCTTCGTCGCACAGCAGGATTTCCGGGTCATGCACCAGCGCCCGGGCGATGCCGACCCGCTGCTTCTGCCCGCCGGACAGCTGCGCCGGATAGACGTGATGTTTCTCCTGCAAACCCACCAGCTCCAGCAGCTCGCGGACCTTGCGCTGGCGCTCGGCCTTGGCCACCCCGGCCACCTTCAGCGGCAGCTCGACGTTCTGCCACACGGTCTTGGCCGACATCAGGTTGAAGTGCTGGAAGATCATGCCGATGCGTCGGCGCAGAGCTACCAGGCGATCCTCGTCAAAGGGGGCGATATCCACCTGGTCGATCAGTACACGGCCCTGGCTCGGCTGCTCGAGGCGGTTGATGGTGCGCAGCAGCGACGACTTGCCCGCACCACTGCGGCCGATGATGCCGAAGATCTCGCCACGGCGGATATTCAGGTCGATGCCGTGCAGCGCGGGTTGCTGCTGGCCAGGGTAAGTCTTGCCGAGGCCGATGAAGCGCACGTGGGCTTCGTTGACCTCCGGGCGCAGGGCCTGCTCCCTGGCCGTAGTCGGAGATGGTTGTGCAGTGGGCGCCCGGAGCGCGCTGGCCTGGCTCATGTCAGCCCTCCCAACCGGCCTGGTACAGGCTGCCATGGGCCTTGTTCAAGGCCGAACGCACGGCAGGCGAGTGCTGGTAGATGTCGACGAACCTGGCCAGGCGCGGGTCGTCCTTGCTCTGCGGGCGGATGACGAACTGGATCACGTACTCCTTGTTTTCCAGGCCATCGAACAGCAATGCCGAAGTGGCATCGAAGCTGTTGGCCAGGCGGATGTAGGCCGGGTAGCCCTGGACCAGGTCGGCGTCATCGTAGGCACGCACCAGTTGCACGGCTTCGACCTGAAGGATCTTCAGCTGCTTCGGGTTGGCGACGATATCGTCTTCGGTGGCCTTGTAGCCTACCCCCGGCTTGAGGGTGATCAAGCCAGCCTTGGCCAGCAACTGCAGGCCGCGGCCGCTGTTGATCGGGTCGTTGGCGATGGCCACGCTGGCGCCTTTGGGCAGGTCGGCGAAGCTTTTGTACTTTTTCGAGTACAGGCCGACGTTGTTGATGATGCCCGGGGCGTAGGGCACCAGGTTGAAACCGGCCGCAGCCTTGGCGTTCTCCAGGAAGGGAATGTGCTGGAAGTAGTTCACGTCGATGTCGCCGCTGTTGAGGCTGACATTCGGCGCGATCCAGTCGCTGAACTCGATCAGCTTCACCTCCAGGCCCTGCTTGTGGGCTTCTTCCACCGCCGCCTCCATGGGGATGGCGAAGGCCGCAGTGGTGCCGATCTTCAGCGGTTCGGCAGCGGAGGCGCTGGTGGACAGGCCGAGGGTGATGGCGATGGCCGCGACGGGCCGGAACAGTTTCTCAAGCATGGTGCAGGGCTCCAGTCGGGGCAGGGGTTGGGGTGTTGCGGTAGGTAGAACCTGGGTGGTCGGCAGGCAGGTGCGGGTGGTCGCTGGCAAACAGCTTCTCGCGCAGGGTGCCGTCGGCGTAGGCAGTCTTGTAGCGGCCACGTTGCTGCAGTTGCGGGATCACAAGCTCGATGAAGTCCTCATAGCTTTCCGGGGTGACGGTGCGGGTCAGGTTGAAGCCGTCCAGGCCGGTTTCGTCGATCCAGGCGATCAGCTGTTCAGCTACCTGATCGGGCGCGCCGACCAAGGTTACATAGCGCCCACCAAGGGCGTGCTGCTCCAGCAGGCGGCGGCGGGTCCAGGCGTTCTCCTGCAGCTGGCGGGTGGCCGACTGGATAGCGTTGCCCTTGCTGGCGCCGATCGGCTCGTCCAGCCCATAGGCGGCGAAGTCGATGCCGGTAGAGGCGGCGAAGTGCGCCACGCCGGCTTCCGCGCTGGCATGCTGCAGGTACTCGGCATGCTTGGCCTGGGCCTGCTGCCCGGTGGGGGCGACGATCACGGTGATACCCATGAACACCTTCACCGCCTGCGGATCGCGGCCGGCGGCCCGGGCAGCCGCGCGGACCTTGTCGACCTGGGCGCGGGTGGCGGCCTTGTCCTGGCCACTGATGAACACGCACTCGGCATGGTTGCCGGCGAAGGCCAGGCCGCGCGGCGAGCTGCCTGCCTGGAACAGTACCGGCGTGCGCTGTGGCGAGGGTTCGCACAGGTGGTAGCCCTCGACCTTGTAGAACTCGCCCTGGTGGCGGATCTTGCGCACCTTGCCTGGCTCGGCGTACACCCGGCGTTGGCGGTCGTTGACCACAGCGTCATCGGCCCAGCTGCCCTCCAGCAGCTTGTAGAGCACCTGCAGGTATTCGTCGGCCTGGTCGTAGCGGCGGTCGTGCTCGGGCTGTTGCTCCAGGCCCATGGCGCGGGCAGCGCTGTCGAGGTAACCGGTGACGATGTTCCAGCCGACCCGGCCGTTGCTCAGGTGGTCGAGGGTGGAGAGGCGCCGGGCAAACAGGTAGGGCGCTTCGTAGGTGAGGTTGGCGGTGAGGCCGAAACCCAGGTGGCGGGTAACGGCGGCCATGGCCGAGACCAGCAGCAGCGGGTCGTTGACCGGCAGCTGGATCGACTCTTTCAGGGTCACATCCAAGGAATTGCCGTAGATGTCGTAGGTGCCGACGATGTCGGCGATGAACAGCCCGTCGAACAGTCCCCGCTCCAGCAGGCGCGCCAGGTCGGTCCAGTATTCCAGGCTCTTGTACTGGGTCGAGGTGTCCCGTGGGTGGGTCCACAGGCCATGGTTGATGTGCCCGATGCAGTTCATGTTGAAGGCATTGAGCAGGATCTGCTTGGCCATCAGATGGTCCCCCGACGCGGTGGGTTTTCGTTGTTCAGGTAGTAGTTGCCGATGGCGTGGTACTTCCAGCGCACCGGGTCGTGCAGGGTGTGCACGCGGGCGTTGCGCCAGTGGCGGTCGAGGTTGTGCTCGGCCAGGGTGGCCTGGCTGCCGGCCAGCTCGAACAGCGTGGTGCCGGCGGCGAGGGAGACGTCCGTGCTGATGGCCCGTGCTTCCGCAACGGCGATGGAGGCAGCGGCAATGGTGTCGGCATTGCTGTCGGCCTGGGCGCGGTCAAGGAACTCGCCGGCGCGTTCAAGCAACGCTTCAGCGGCATGCAGGCGGCTCACCAGCTGGCCGAAGCTTTTCAGGGTCAGCGGGTCGTCGCTGGCTTTGTCCAGGCCGGAGTCGACCCATGGCCGGCTGCGTGTGCGCACGAAGTTCAGGGCATCGTCCAGGGCGGCGCGGGCGATACCGGTGTCGATGGCCGCGTGGAGAATCTGTGCCAGAGGGCCAACCGGCGTCGGGCGTTCGAAGGCACTCTGGAACGGCACCAGGTCGTCGGCATCGACCCAGACGTTGTCGAAGGTGACCGAGCCGCTGCCGGTGGTGCGCTGGCCAAAACCGCTCCAGTCGTCGATCACTTGCAGGCCCTGGCTGTCGGCGGGGACGAAGGCCAACTGTTGGCGGCCTTGGTCGTCGATCACCGAGGTCGGGATACACTGGGCGTACAGCGCGCCAGTGGCATAGAACTTGCGGCCGTTGATGCGGTAGCCGGCGCCGTCGCGGGTCAGGCGGGTGGTGCGGTCGTGGGCAGTTTTCGTGCCCAGTTCGGCCAGGGCGTTACCGAAACGGCGGCCGGCCAGTACTTCGGCGTAGAGGCGCCGCTGCTGCTCGGGGTTGCCGTTTACCCGCAGTACTTCGAGGGCGTAGAAATGGTTTTGCGGAATCTGGCCAAGGGAGGCGTCAGCCTGGGCGATGCAAGCGATGACCTGGGCCAGGGTGACGTTGGACACGCCCGCGCCGCCGAAGGTTTTGGGGACGCTGATGGCCCACAGGCCGGAGCGGCTGAACAGCTGCAGTTCGGCGTGGGGCAGGCGGCGTTCGCGGTCGCGCAGGGCGCTGTCGCGTTTGAGTTGCTGGGCGATATGTTCGGCGGTAGCCAGGGCTTGGCTGTCGCTGGTGATAACGGATGTTGTCATGATGTTCTCCGGGGCCATTGGGGCCGCTGTGCGGCCCTTTCGCGACACAAGGCCGCTCCCACAAGGAACTGCGATCGCCTGTAGGAGCGGCCTTGTGTCGCGAAAGGGCTGCAAAGCAGCCCCAAGGCCTTCAAGTCAGATCCAGGAATGCCGGGCGGGCAGGGTGCCGTTGAGGTGATAGGCGCCTATCGCGTGGTACTTCCAGCGCACCGGGTCGTGCAGGGTGTGCACCCGGGCATTGCGCCAGTGCCGGTCGAGGTTGAACTCAGCCAGGCTGGCGCGGCTACCCGCCAGCTCGAACAGCTTCTCGCTGGCCTGCAGCGAGATCTCGGTGGTCAGCACCTTGGCCTCGGCCACGGCAATCGACGCCCGCGCTGCGGCGGCGGCATCGATCGGCCCGGCATTGACCTCGTCGAGCACGCGCGCGGCCTTGCGCAGCAGCGCCTCGGCGGCATGCAGCTCAAGCTTCAGGCGGCCGATGTCGGCAATCACGTATGGGTCATCGCTGGCGCGCTCGACCTGGGCCTCGATCCATGGCCGGGATTTTTCGCGGACGAAGGTGATGGCGTCGTCGAGGGCGGCCTCGGCGATGCCGGCATCGATGGCCGCCTGAACCAGCTGCGAGGCCGCGCCCTGGATATTGGGGAGATCGCACTGGCGCCAGTTGTCGATGACCAGTTCTGCATCGACCGGTACCTGGTCGAGCAGCACGGTACCACTGGCAGTGGTGCGCTGGCCGAAGCCGGACCAGTCGTCGACGATGCGCAGCCCCGGGCTGCCGCGGCGGACGAAGGCCAGGCGCTGGCGGCCTTCGTCGTCCAGCGCCTTGACCGCCACCCAGTGGGCGAACAACGCGCCGGTGGAATAGAACTTCTCGCCGCTGATGCGATAGCCGTCCCCGCTGCGGGTGATCCTGGTCTTGAGCGTCAGGGTGTCCTTGGTGCCGCGCTCGGGGCCGGCATTGCCGATGCGCCAGCCGTCCAGCACGCTGCGGAAGATCAGCGCCTGCTGGGCCTCGGTAGCGGCCAGGCGCAGCAATTGCAGCATGCCGAACTGGTTCTGCGGGATCTGCCCCAGGGCCGGGTCGGCGGCGCTGATCAGGCGGAACACCTCGGCGACGGTTTCAAACGAGACGTCCGGGCCGCCATGGGCCTTGGGTACGCTGATGCTGCCCAGGCCGCTGCGGGTGAACTGTTCGATTTCTGCCCAGGGCAGCTTGCGTTGCTGGTCACGGCGGGCGGCCTGCTCACGGGCGCTCTCGGCCAGTTCGCGGGCAGCTTGCAGGGCTTCGGCGTCGTTGCGCAGGACCTTGGCCGGCAGCAGCAGGGGTGAGCTGTCGAGGTCGCTGTGGAATGGGGTATTTGGCTGGGTGGTCATCAGAACCGAACCTCACAAAGTGGATGCGTCGCTTCAGCTGATGGCGACAGACATTTGCTGGTCCGGTGGTCCGGTTTATATACCATAAAGGCTTATTAAGCGTTTATGAACTAACTCTTTGGAATATACATAGAAGAGAGGACTTTCAGTGGCCGTGCCGACGGCATCGCGGATAAATCCGCTCCTACAGGGCAGCGTGTAGGAGCGGATTTATCTGCGATGAGGCCACAGAGGATTTACTCGGAGGCGGCGGTACCGAGGAACTTGCGCAGGAACTGGCGGGTACGCTCTTCCTTCGGATTGGCAAACAGCGCCTTGGCCTCGCCCTGTTCCACGATCACACCCTTGTCGAAGAAGATCACCCGGTTGGCCACGTCCCGGGCAAAACTCATCTCGTGGGTAACAATGATCATGGTGCGTTTCTCCTCGGCCAGGCCGCGGATGGTCGCCAACACCTCGCCGACTAGCTCCGGGTCGAGGGCCGAGGTGGGTTCGTCGAACAGGATCACTTCAGGTTCCATGGCCAGCGCACGGGCAATCGCCACGCGCTGCTGCTGGCCGCCGGAAAGGCGCCGCGGGTAGGCGTCTTCCTTGCCCGCAAGGCCGACCTTGGCCAGCAGCCGTCGGCCCAGGTCGATGGCCTGTTCGCGAGGCGTTTTCTTGACGATCACCGGGCCTTCGATGACGTTTTCCAGCGCGGTGCGGTGGGGGAAAAGGTTGAAGTTCTGGAACACGAAGCCAGCCTGCTGGCGCAGGCGGCGGATCGCACTTTGCTGGCCGCCGAGCGGGCGGTTGGCATCAATGCTGATGTCACCGATCTGGATCTGCCCGGCATCCGGGGTTTCCAGCAGGTTGAGGCAGCGCAGGAAGGTGGTCTTGCCCGAGCCGCTGGGGCCGATGATGGCCACCACTTCACCGGGTTGCACGGTCAGGTCGATACCGTTGAGCACAGTCTGGCCCTTGAACTGCTTGGTCAGGCCTTTGGCGACGATCATCTTATTGCTCCTGGTCGTGCTGGTTGACCCGCGCTTCCATGCGGTTCTGGAAGTGCGCGAGGATGCTGCAGAGGATCCAGTAGATCACGGCAACGGCCAGGTACATGGTGAACACTTCGAAGGTGCGCGCGGTAATCAGCTGCGCCTGGCGGAACAGCTCGGGCACCTGGATGGTCGCTGCCAGGGCGGTGTCCTTGACCAGCGAGATGAAGCTGTTGCCCAGTGGTGGCAGCGCGGTGCGCAGCGCCTGGGGCAGGATCGCCCGGCGCATGGCCTGGGTACGGGTCATGCCGATGCTGGCTGCGGCTTCCCACTGGCCACGGTCGATCGAGGAGATCGCCGCACGCAGGATTTCGCAGATGTAGGCCGCCATGTTCAGCGACAGGCCGATCAGCGAGGCCGGGATCGGGTCGAGCTCGATGCCGATCTGCGGCATGCCGAAGTAGATCACGAACAGCTGCACCAGCAGCGGTGTGCCACGGAAGAACGACACGTAGATGCGTGCCAGCCAGTTCAGCGGCAGGATCTTCGACAGCCGCATCAGTGCCAGGGCAAAGCCCAGTACCAGGCCGAAGAACATGCCGCCAACGCTGAGCAGCACCGTATAACCCGCGCCCTTCAGCAGGAAGGGCGTGGAGTCGGCAACGAGTTGCAGGCTTTCAGCGATCATTTGGTGACATCGGCACCGAAGTATTTCTCCGACAGCTTGGCCAGCGTGCCGTCGGCCTTGAGCTTGTCGATAGCCTTGTTGATTGCAGCCAGCAGCTCAGGCTCACCTTTGCGCAGGGCCACGCCGCTTTCCAGGCGCGAGAAGGCGTCGCCAGCCAGTTCCGTGTCCTTGGCCTTCTGGGCGTATTCCAGCGCAGCCAGGCGGTCGATCAGGATGGCGTCGATGCGGCCGTTGCGCAGGTCGGCGAATTTGCTCGGGTCGTCTTCATAGGTGCGCACGTCAGCCTTCGGCACGTCCTGCTTCACCCATTGCTCGTAGTTGGTGCCAAGGCCCACGCCAACCTTCTTGCCGGCCAGGTCCTGTGCGCTCTTGATGTTCAGCTGCTCGGCCTTCTTCTTCAGGACCAACGCCTGGATGCCGGAGATGGTGTAGGGCTCGGAGAAGTCGTACTTCTTCTTGCGCTCCTCGGAGATGGTTACCTGGTTGACCACCACGTCCAGGCGTTTGGATTCCAGCGCGGCGAGGATGCCGTCCCATTTGGTCGGCTGGATCTTGGCCTTGACCCCCAGCTCCTTGGCCAGCAACTCGGACAGCTCGACCTCGAAGCCGGTCAGCTTGCCGTTTTCATCCTGGAAGCTGAACGGCGGGTAGGTGCCCTCGAGGCCGACGTTGATCACGCCTTTTTCCTCGATGGTCTTCAGTTGCTCGCCGGCGAAGGCCTGGCCGAGCAGTCCGGCGCCCAGCAGGATGGCCAGGCTGGCGTTGAGAAGCGGTTTGGCGAATTTCGACATGTCAGGGCCCGCGCTTGTTGTTGAAGTAGTGGGTGGCGACTATAGAGTTGGCTCGATAGGTCAGGAAATAATAAAAACTTATTTTCTTATTTCCATTTTGATCTATGCCAGGTTTTGGCTGCTTTGAGGGTAGGCCAGGATGCTGCCGCCGTCATCGCGGCTTATGCCCGACTTAGCGCAGGATGGAATAAAGCGTTGTTTTTTCCAAGGGACGGATTTGCCGTAGAGTGGATCGCATAACGACAGATTGGCCACCTTCGGCAGGAGAACACCGTGAGCGAACAACCTTCATCTGGGCATTGGCAACTGCACAGCATCGTCAGTGGCCTGCGCGGTGCCCGCGAGCAATGGCGCAGCCGCAATGGCCGCAGCAGTGGCGAACAGGGCGGGCGCGAGCTGCCTTCGCGCGAGGCCATGCGGCAGATTCTCGAGCAGCTGTGCGGGGCGCTGTTCCCGATGCGCCTGGGCCCGGTAGACCTGCGTGAAGAGAGCGAGGACTTCTACGTTGGCCATACCCTCGACGCGGCGTTGACGGCCTTGTTGGCGCAGGCTCGGCTGGAGCTGCGTTACGCCGCCCGCCAGAGCAGGACGGAACTGCAGGGCATCGACGCCCAGGCCCTGCGCCTGATCCAGGACTTCGCGGCGGCCTTGCCGGGGCTGCGGGTGCTGCTTGATACCGATGTGCTCGCGGCCTATCACGGCGACCCAGCGGCGCGTAGCGTTGACGAGGTACTGCTGTGCTATCCGGGGATCCTGGCGGTCATCCACCACCGTCTGGCTCACCACCTTTACAAGGCGGGCCTCCCGCTGCTGGCGCGGATCAGCTCGGAGCTGGCGCATTCGGCCACCGGTATCGACATTCACCCCGGTGCGCAGATCGGCCAGAGCTTCTTCATCGATCACGGTACCGGCGTGGTGATTGGCGAGACCGCGATCATCGGTGAGCGGGTGCGCATCTACCAGGCGGTTACCCTGGGCGCCAAGCGCTTCCCGAGCGATGAGTCGGGGACGCTGCACAAGGGGCTGCCACGCCATCCGATCGTCGAGGACGACGTGGTGATCTATGCCGGGGCAACCATCCTGGGGCGCATTACCATCGGCAAGGGCTCGACCATTGGCGGCAATGTCTGGCTGACCCGCAGCGTGCCGGCCGAAAGCAACATCACCCAGGCCAACCTGCAGCTGGACTGCCAGGACAAGAACTGAGTTACCAGGGCGCCAATCGGCGCCCTGGTTCGCTTTGAAAGCCGATCCATGTTTAACTTGAACGCTTGTTCAATGAAAAACGCTGGTCCGCTGCCGGTGTTCAACAGGAGGATTCCTTTGCTGAACCCGTTCATTCCGAACCTCACGTCGATCGACGAGGTGCCTGTTTCATGAGTGCACCGTCCCCATCCCTTGCCACTGGCAAGATCCGCATGAACCCGCCGGTGTTCTACTTCGCGGCCAGTTTCATTCTTCTCTTCGGCCTGGTGGTCATCGCCTTCCCGCAGGCTGCCGGCGAGTGGCTGCTGGCTGCGCAGAACTGGGCGGCCAACACGGTCGGCTGGTACTACATGCTGGCCATGACCCTGTACCTGGTGTTCGTGGTGGTCACGGCCTTGTCTGGCTACGGCAAGATCAAGCTCGGTGCCGACCACGACGAGCCCGAGTTCAGCTATTTGTCCTGGGCCGGCATGTTGTTCGCCGCGGGTATCAGCATCACGCTGTTCTTCTTCTGCGTGTCCGAGCCGTTGACCCACATGCTCACCCCGCCCCAGGGTGAGGGGGGCACAGCCGAGGCAGGGCGCCAGGCGATGGAGATCCTGTTCCTGCACTGGGGCCTGCATGGCTGGGGCGTATTCGCCTTCGTCGGCATGGCGCTGGCCTACTTCGCCTACCGGCACAACCTGCCGCTGGCCTTGCGTTCAGCGCTGTATCCGCTGATCGGCAAGCGTATCAATGGCCCTATCGGCTATGCCGTGGATGGCTTCGGCATCATCGCCACGGTGTTCGGCCTGGGCGCCGACATGGGCTTTGGAGTGCTGCACCTGAACGCCGGTCTCGACTATCTGTTCGGCATCAGCCACAGCCAGTGGGTGCAGGTGATCCTCATCGCGCTGATGATGGGCGCGGCGGTGGCGGTAGCCGTTGCGGGTGTGGAAAAGGGCGTGCGGGTGATGAGCGACATCAACCTGTTCCTGGCCTGCGCATTGCTGCTGTTCGTGCTGTTCGCCGGGCCTACCCAGCACCTGTTCAATACCTTGATCCAGAACCTCGGCGATTACCTCGGTGCCTTGCCGCGCAAGAGCTTCGACGTGTACGCCTATGGCGAGCAACGTGACTGGCTGGGTGGCTGGACGGTGTTCTACTGGGCCTGGTGGATTGCCTGGGCACCGTTCGTGGGCCTGTTCATCGCGCGCATCTCGCGTGGCCGTACCATCCGTGAGTTCGTCTTCGGTGTGCTGCTGATCCCGCTGGGCTTCACCCTGGCGTGGATGTCGATCTTCGGCAATAGCGCGCTGGACCAGGTGATCAACCACGGCATGACCGCGCTCGGCCAGTCGGCGTTGGACAACCCGTCGATGAGCCTGTACCTGTTGCTGGAAACCTACCCGTGGAGCAAGACGGTGATAGCCGTGACGGTGTTCATCAGCTTCGTGTTCTTCGTCACTTCGGCCGACTCCGGCACCGTGGTGTTGTCGACCCTGTCTGCCAAGGGCGGCGGTGCAGATGAAGACGGGCCGAACTGGTTGCGCATCTTCTGGGGCGCGATGACTGCGCTGATCACCAGCGGCTTGTTGTTCGCGGGCAGCATCGATTCGCTGAAGTCGGCGGTAGTACTGACCTCGCTGCCGTTCTCGCTGATCTTGCTATGCATGATGTGGGGGCTGCACAAGGCCTTCTACCTGGAGAGCCAGCGGCAGATCGCGCAGATGCACTCGCTGGCACCGTTCGCCCAGTCACGCCGTGGCCGTGGTGGCTGGCGTCAACGCCTGAGCCAGGCCGTGCACTTCCCGTCGCGGGACGAGGTGTACCGCTTCATGGACGACGTGGTGCGCCCGGCGATTGCCGAAGTGCGTGAGGTGTTCGAGCAGAAGGGCCTGGTGCTGGTGACCCAGGACGACCCGAGCCATGACAACGTCAGCCTGAAGGTTGGCCATGGCGAGGAACAGCCGTTCATCTACCAGGTGCAGATGCGTGGCTACTTCACGCCGTCGTTCGCGCTGGGTGGGCTGGGCACGCAGGAGTTGAAGAACCGCCGCTACTACCGGGCCGAGGTGCACCTGAGTGAAGGCAGCCAGAACTATGACCTGGTGGGCTACAGCAAGGAGCAGATCATCAACGACATCCTCGACCAGTACGAGCGGCACATGCAGTTTCTGCATCTGGTCCGTTAGATCGCCGGGGCCGCTTTACGGCCCTTTCGCGACACGAGGCCGCTCCTACAGGGGATCGCGATCTTCTGTAGGAGCGGCCTTGCCGGGGCGCCGGACCGGTCGGAAAGGAGGCCGAAGGCCTCCCAGCTGCCCGTCAAAACGGCGCATCCCCAAGAATGGTCGCCCGATGCATCACCCGCCGATTCGGCCGGTAATCATCCACTGCAAAATGCTGGGTCACGCGATTGTCCCAGAACGCCACGTCATTCTCCTGCCAACGCCAGCGAATGCTGAACTCCGGCCGCGTCGCATGGGCGAACAGCAGCTTCAGCAGCGCCTCGCTCTCCAGCTCGCTCAGCTCATTGATGCGCGTGGTGAAACCTTCATTGACGAACAACGCCTTGCGCCCGCTCACCGGATGCGTGCGCACCACCGGGTGCGACAGTGGCGGGTTGTTGCGCCGGGTCGCTTCCCAGCGCGCAAGGTCTTCGGCCGTGGTGCCGAAGCGCTCCAGCGGGAACGACTTGGTGAAGTCGTGGGTGGCGGTCAGGCCATCGAGCATCTCGCGCAGCGGCGCCGACAAGGCTTCGAACGCAGCGATACCGCTGGCCCACAAGGTGTCGCCGCCATAGGCCGGCAGCTGCTTGGCGCTGAGCACCGCGCCCAGCGCCGGGGTTGGCAGGAAGGTCACGTCAGTGTGCCATACGGCGTTGTCGCGTACGTCGGTGACTGCTGTGTCGAGGATCAGTACCTGCGGCGTCTCTGGCACGTTGGGGTAGATCGGGTGGATGTGCAGGTCGCCGAAGCGGGCGGCGAAGCGTGCCTGTTGCTCCGGGTTGATCGGTTGGTCGCGGAAGAACAGTACCTGGTGCTGGAGCAGCGCCTGCTCGATGGCATCGCGCTGTTCGGCGGTGATGTCGCGGCTGATGTCCACGCCGCTGATCTGTGCGCCGAGCGCCGGGCTGAGGGGAGTGATAGTCAGGCTCATGTCGGTCTCTTCAATCAGGCGCCAGGCTGCTGGCGTGGTCAACAGGAATTCAGTGGCTCTGCCCGTGCCAGGGCACCAGCTTGCGTTGCAGGGCACGCAGGCCCATTTCCAGGGCGAAGGCGATGAGGGCGATCAGCAGGATGCCCAGCACCACAACGTCGGTTACCAAAAACTGCGCCGCTGACTGCACCATGAAGCCCAGGCCGCTGGTGGCGGCGATCAGCTCGGCGGCGACCAGAGTCGACCAGCCGACGCCCAGGCCAATGCGGATGCCGGTCACGATGTCGGGCAGGGCGCTGGGCAAGATCACGTGGCGGATCAGCTGCGCCTTGGTCGCGCCCAGCGACTGCGCCGCACGCAGCTTGGCAGGGTCTACGGTGCGCACGCCGGTTGCGGTGGCGATGGCAATCGGGGCGAAAATCGCCAGGTAGATCAGCAGCACCTTGGACAGCTCACCGATGCCGCACCAGATGACGATCAGCGGCAGGTAGGCCAGCGGCGGGATCGGCCGGTAGAACTCGATCAGCGGGTCGAAGATGCCACGGGCCACACGGTTGTAGCCGATGGCGATGCCGACCGGGATGGCGGTCAGGGTCGCGGCGACCAGGGCCAGGCCGATACGGCCCAGGCTGGCGCCCAGGTGCTGCCACAGGCTGGCGTCCATGTAGCCCTGGGTGAGCAGGGTCCAGGCCTTGGCCAGGATGTCGCCGGGCGAGGGCAGGAATAGCGGTTCGATCCAGCCGGCGGCCGTCACCAGCCACCAGGCGAGCAGCAGGCTGGCCAGAGTCAGGGCGCTGATCCAGCGGGTAGACAATGGGCGGCGGGCCTGGGGGGCGGGCCGGGTTTGATTGTCGTGTTTGCCGGCGACCGGCAGATCCAGGCTGCTCATGCGCGCTCCTGCAGGCTTTGGCGTTGAGAGAACACGCGGGCCAGCACATGCTCGCGGGTTTCGATGAAGCGTGGGTCGGACTTGATCGCCCGGGCCGACTCGCCAGCGGCGTAGCGTTGGCCGAAGTCCAGTTGCAGGCGCTCGACCACGCGGCCGGGGTTGGGGGCCAGCAGCACCAGCTCGCTGGCGAGGAACACCGCTTCTTCGATGTCGTGGGTGATCAGGAACACCGGTTTGGCGGTGCGTTGCCAGACCTGCAGCAGCAGCTCCTGCATCTGCTCGCGGGTGAAGGCATCAAGGGCGCCGAACGGTTCGTCCATCAGCAGCACCCGCGGGTCGGCGGCCAGCGCGCGGGCCAGGCCCACGCGCTGCTTCTGGCCACCAGACAGTTGCCAGATGCGCCGCTCGCCGAAGCCGTCGAGGTCGACCAGGGCCAGCATCTCGCGGGCCTTGGCCTCACGCCGTTCGCGTGGCACACCGGCCAGCTCCAGGCCAAAGGCGACATTGCCCAGCACGTTCTGCCAAGGCAGCAGGGCATCATCCTGGAACACCACGCCACGCTCGGCCCCTGGGCCCTGTACCGGCGTGCCGTCGAGGGTGATGCGCCCGCTGCTCGGGGCGACGAAGCCGGCGATCAGGTTCAGCAGCGAGGTCTTGCCACTGCCGGATGGCCCCAGGGCCACCAGCAGCTGGCGCGGCCCCAGGCTCAGGTTGATGTCGGCCAGCACCGGGGCGGTGGCGCCGGGGTACTGTGCGCTGATGCGCTCCAGTTCGAGCAAGGCCATGGCAGGCTCCGTACGGTTGCAGTCTTAGTTGGGGATGTACTGTGCGCTGACGTACGGCGAGTAGTCCGGCAGCACCGCGTCGACCTTGCCTTGCTGCTTGAGGAAGGTGGCCGTGTCGGTCAGCGCCTGGGTGGTGGGTGCACCCAGTTCCCGGGTCTGGTCGGCGGCCAGCGGGTAGACGTTGCCCTGCAGCAGCGCCGGGATATCCGTAGGCTTGGCGCCGGACAGCTTGGCCAGCTTGGCGACGTTGTCCGGGTTGGCCAGCCAGGCTTGAGGGTCCTTGCGGTAGTCGGCGTATGCGTCGAGGGTGACCTTGGCGAAGGCCTTGACCACCTCTGGGTGTTTGGTGGCGAAGTCCTTGCGCACGATCCAGGCATCGAAGGTCGGTGCGCCTTTTTCGGCCAGCTCGCCCGAGGTGATCAGCACCTTGCCGTTTTCCTTGGCCACGCCCAGGGCCGGGTCCCAGACGTAGGTGGCGTCGATGTCACCGCGCTTCCAGGCGGCGATGATCGCCGGTGGCGCGAGGTTGAGGATCTGCACTTTGGACGGGTCGATGTTCCAGCTTTTCAGCGCGGCCAGCAGGCTGTAGTGGCCAGTGGAAACGAACGGCACGGCGACTTTCTTGCCGACCAGATCCTGTGGAGTCTTTATGCTGTCGCGGGCGACCAGGGCCTCGCCGGCACCGATCTGGGTGGCGATGAGGAAGGTCTCGACCGGCAGCTTGCGGGTTGCTGCGGCAGCCAGCGGGCTGGAGCCGAGGTAGCCGATCTGCACGTCGCCGCTGGCCACGGCGGTGATCACGTCCGCGCCGTTATCGAACTTGCGCCAGTCGATGCTTGCCTTGCTGGCTTTTTCGTAGTTGCCATCAACCTGGGCCACCTTGGCCGGGTCGACGGTGGTCTGGTAGGCAACGGTGAGGTCGGCAGCCTGGGCCATCCAGCTGGCGCTGGCGAGGGTCAGGGCGGCGAACAGGCGCAGCGGAGCATGCGGGATCATGGTGAACCTCTCGTCAGGCAATGGATGTACTGGATGGCGAGAAGGCTAAATGATCTAAGAAATAGAAAATAAATAACTTTTTAGAATTAGCTTAGGAGCCAAACGCTTTAACGAAGGCCATAGCCGGAAAAGCCACCTGGCGCAACGGCGATCCGCTGCTAGTCTTTTTTCCCTTCGTAAGGGGATGTGACCGGTTGCTGGTCGGCAAACGTTTGCAAATAACCTAAAGGTATGATTGACGGCGCCGATACAACTTTTCGCAGTAAAGGTTCGTACCATATTCCGTAAAAATCTTACAAATTCATAAAACGGTCATTTTGGATTTATAGGATTGTCATTATCCTGTAGCGCAGGGGGCTTCTTAGACCAAAGTCGAGAAACGTTTAGAAACGATTGACTAAATGGTCACGCTTTGGGGCTAATCGCCCATCCACGGTTGAGCGGGGCAACAGATCCTGCCGCCAGAGATACACAAGAATTAGAACGTAGAGGAGCAAAACATGTACAAGTCCAGCCTGGCTCTGGCCGTGGCAGTGGGGGTTTTCGCCCAAGCAGCAGGTGCCGCCGGTTTCGTTGAAGACAGCAAACTGTCGCTGAGCTCGCGCACCATGTACTTCAACAACGACAACCGCGATGGCGGTGCCGACAACCGTGAGTCGGGTCAGGGCTTCAAGCTCGACTACATCTCCGGTTTCACTCCAGGCACCGTAGGCTTCGGTGTTGACGCCCAGGCCCTGTGGGGTATTCACCTGGACGGCGGCCGTGGCAAGCACCCTGATGTCGGCACCTTCTTCCCTAGCGACAGCGACGGTTCGGCGGTAGACCAGTGGGCACGCTTCGGCGCCAACGCCAAGGCCCGCTTCTCGAAGACCGAAGTTCACTTCGGTAGCGCCCTGGCGCCAAACCTGCCGATCCTGGTCTCCAACGACGGTCGTCTGCTGCCGCAGACCTTCGAAGGTGGCACCATCCAGTCGAAGGAAATCGACAACCTGACCGTCAACGCCGGTCAGCTGACCCACGCCATGGGCCGTGCTTCGAGCAACCGCACCGGTCTGTCCGTTGCTGGCGCTACTGCCGACAGCAACAAGTTCCGCTTCGGTGGCCTGGACTACAAGCTCACTCCAGACCTGACCCTGCAGTACTACTACTCGAACCTGGAAGACTTCTACAAGCAGCACTTCCTGGGCGCGACTCACGTGTTCAAGATCGCTGACGACCAGTCGTTCAAGACCGACCTGCGCTACTTCGACAGCAGCAGCGATGGCAACAACGGTCATGGCGGCGGCTACAACTTCAACAACAACGGTGGCTATGCCAAGAACACTGGCAAGGTAGACAACAAGACCTGGTCTGCCATGTTCACCTATACCCTCGGTGGCCATGCGCTGATGCTCGGTCGTCAGCAAGTCAGCGATGACGGCGGTTTCGTTTGGCTGAACCAGGGTAACGTGGTTGATGGCAATAACCGTCCCGAAGGTGCCGGCGGTTCCAGCTTCTACCTGTTCACCGACAGCATGATCAATCAGTTCGCCCGTGCTGGCGAGAACACCAACTTCGGTCAGTACTCCTATGACTTCGCCTCGCTGGGCGTTCCAGGCCTGAAGGCTTCGGTTGCCTACCTGCGCGGTGACGACATTCGTTACAAGAGCGGCCACGGCACCTACAACGAGTGGGAACGTGACGCACGCATCGACTACACCATTCAGCAAGGCACCCTCAAAGGCCTGGGCTTCAGCCTGCGCCAGGGCGTCTACCGTGGTGGCAGCAACGAAGCCAGTGCCGACCAGGACCAGGCTCGCTTCATCGTGAACTACACTTACAGCTTCCTGTAAATCGTAGCCACACAGAAAGCCTCGCTTAGTGCGAGGCTTTTTTGTGGCCGCGTTTTCGTATGTTTAAAAGTTATAAATAAATCTTTATTTATTCTTTTTGTTTCTCATCGATTGCAGGCACATTGAACCCACACGCCAGAACACAGCACAGGAGCCGCACCCCATGAGCCTCAAACTCGGCGACATCGCCCCGGACTTCGAGCAGGAATCCAGCGAAGGCAAGATCCGCTTTCACGAATGGCTGGGCAGCAGCTGGGGTGTGCTGTTCTCCCACCCGGCAGACTTCACCCCGGTGTGCACCACCGAACTGGGCCTGACTGCCAAGCTCAAGGAAGACTTTGCCAAGCGCGGCGTGAAGGCCATCGCCCTGTCGGTCGACCCGGTCGACTCGCACCATAAGTGGATCGAGGATATCAACGAGACCCAGAACACCGTGGTCAACTTCCCGATCATCGCCGACGCCGACCGCAAGGTATCCGATCTGTACGACCTGATTCACCCCAACGCCAGCGACACCCTCACCGTGCGCTCGCTGTTCGTCATCGACCCGAACAAGAAGGTGCGCCTGACCATTACCTATCCGGCCAGTACCGGGCGCAACTTCAACGAAATCCTGCGTGTGATCGACTCGCTGCAGCTCACCGACAACCACAAGGTCGCCACGCCAGGTAACTGGCAGGACGGCGACGAGGTGGTGATCGTGCCTTCGCTGAAGGACGAAGACGAGATCAAGCAGCGCTTCCCGAAAGGTTATCGAGCGGTGAAACCGTATCTGCGGCTGACCCCGCAACCAAATCGCTGATGAATTCCTCGTTGCATTGCTCTTAGCCATAGCAGGGATTTTCGGGCCGTTTCGACGGCCCTTTTTTATGCCTGCGAAATGCTGAATGAAATAGTCAAAAATGGAATAAACAAATAAATAAATATGATTTCTAGATATATGAACGGGCTGGTAATGTCACTCCAACAGAACACCAGGCAACGCCGAGACCACTGACCGGCCGAGCCATCGCTCCACCACCTTACTCGCCCGCCAACGAGGCAAGCAGGTGCAACCCGAACCTAATCGCACAGGAGAGCGCCATGCGCACAGTCTTCTTGCGTCGTGGTCTGGTCGCCCTGTTTGCGGCGGCTGTGTCCTTCGGCGTCATCACCCAAGCCCAGGCCGAAAGCCTGCGTATCGGTTATCAGAAATACGGCACCTTGGTGCTGCTCAAGGCCAAGGGCACGCTGGAGAAGCGCCTGGCCGAGCAGGGCGTGCAAGTGCAGTGGACCGAGTTCCCTGGCGGCCCGCAGCTGCTCGAAGGGCTGAACGTCGGCTCGATCGACTTCGGTGTCACCGGCGAGACACCGCCCGTGTTCGCCCAAGCCGCTGGCGCCGACCTGCTCTACGTGGCCTACGAGCCGCCAGCACCGCACAGCGAAGCCATCCTCGTGCCGAAAGGCTCGACGATCCAGTCGGTGAAAGAGCTCAAAGGCAAGAAAGTAGCCTTCAACAAAGGCTCCAACGTTCACTACCTGCTGGTCCGCGCCCTGCAAGACGCCGGCCTCACGTACAGCGACATCCAGCCTGTCTATCTGCCACCTGCCGATGCCCGCGCCGCCTTCGAGCGTGGCAGTGTCGATGCCTGGGTGATCTGGGACCCGTACCAGGCCGCCGCCGAGCAACAGTTGCAGGCCCGTACCCTGCGTGACGGCAAGGACCTGGTCGACAACCACCAGTTCTACCTGGCCACCCGCAACTACGCCACCCAGCACCCGGCGGTGATCAGCACCCTGATCGACGAAGTGCGTGCCGTGGGCCAGTGGTCCCAGGCCAACCCGCAGGAAGTCACCGACCAGGTCGCGCCACTGCTCGGCCTGCCTGCCGACATCACCCTGACCTCGGTCAAGCGCCAAGGCTACGGTGCCCAGCCGCTCACCCCGCAAGTGGTGGCCGCGCAACAGAAGATCGCCGACACCTTCCAGGCGCTCAAGCTGATTCCCAAGCCGCTGAGCATCAAGGACGTGATCTGGACACCCCCGGCCAAGGTCGCCACTGCGCCTTGATTGATTCGCCTGCGTCGGGGCGCCGCCCCGGCTGAGCCACCCTTGAGGAGACAACTCCAATGAGCCTTAACATATTCTGGTTCCTCCCTACCCACGGTGACGGCAAGTACCTGGGCACTTCCGACGGCGCGCGCGCGGTCGATCATGGTTACCTGCAGCAGATCGCCCAGGCCGCCGACCGCCTGGGTTTCGGAGGTGTGCTAATCCCTACCGGGCGTTCCTGCGAGGACTCCTGGCTGGTGGCAGCGTCACTGATTCCGGTGACCCAGCGCCTGAAGTTCCTGGTGGCCCTGCGCCCAGGCATCATTTCGCCGACCGTGGCCGCACGCCAGGCCGCGACTCTCGACCGGTTGTCCAACGGACGTGCGCTGTTCAACCTGGTGACCGGTGGCGACCCGGACGAGCTGGCCGGTGACGGGCTGCACCTGAATCACCAGGAACGCTACGAAGCCTCGGTCGAGTTCACCCGCATCTGGCGCAAGGTGCTGGAAGGCGAGAACGTCGACTACGACGGCAAGCACATCCAGGTGAAGGGTGCCAAGCTGCTCTACCCACCGATCCAGCAACCGCGTCCACCGCTGTACTTTGGTGGTTCGTCGGAAGCGGCCCAGGACCTCGCGGCTGAGCAGGTCGAGCTGTACCTGACCTGGGGCGAGCCACCGAGCGCCGTGGCCGAGAAGATCGCCCAGGTACGTGAGAAAGCTGCCGCCCAGGGCCGCGAAGTACGCTTCGGCATCCGCCTGCATGTGATCGTGCGGGAGACCAACGAAGAAGCCTGGGCTGCCGCCGACAAACTGATCTCGCACCTGGACGACGACACCATTGCCCGTGCCCAGGCCTCGCTGGCGCGTTTCGACTCGGTCGGCCAGCAGCGCATGGCAGCCCTGCACAAGGGCAACCGCGACAACCTGGAAGTCAGCCCCAACCTCTGGGCCGGTGTCGGCCTGGTGCGTGGCGGTGCCGGCACCGCGCTGGTCGGCGATGGCCCGACCGTGGCGGCACGGGTCAAGGAATACGCCGAGCTGGGTATCGATACCTTCATCTTCTCCGGTTATCCACACCTGGAGGAGTCGTATCGGGTAGCCGAACTGCTGTTCCCGCACATCGATGTGCAACGCCCGGAGCAGGCCAAGACTGGTGGCTACGTGAGCCCGTTCGGCGAGATGGTCGCCAACGACATTCTGCCCAAGTCCGTCGCGCAGAGCTGAGGGCCGGGCCATGAGTCGTGCAACCTCTACCACCTTGAGCCAGCGCCTGGCGCCATGGGCGCTGCCGGTGCTGCTGCTGGCGGCCTGGCAACTGGCGGTCAGCGCCGGCTGGCTGTCGACCCGCATCCTGCCTGCGCCGAGCGCGGTGGTCAGTGCTGGCGTCGAACTGGTGCGCAGCGGCGAAATCTGGACCCACCTGGCCATCAGTGGCTGGCGAGCCGGGCTGGGCTTCGTGATCGGCGGCAGCATCGGCCTGGTGCTGGGCTTCATCACCGGCTTGTCGAACTGGGGCGAACGCCTGCTCGACAGCTCGGTGCAGATGATCCGCAACGTGCCGCACCTGGCGCTGATCCCGCTGGTGATCCTGTGGTTCGGTATCGACGAGTCGGCAAAGATCTTCCTGGTCGCGCTGGGCACGCTGTTCCCTATCTACCTGAATACCTACCACGGCATCCGCAATGTCGACCCGGCACTGGTGGAGATGGCCCGCAGCTATGGCCTGTCCGGCTTCGGCCTGTTCCGCCAGGTGATCTTGCCCGGGGCGTTGCCTTCGATCCTGGTCGGGGTGCGTTTCGCCCTGGGTTTCATGTGGCTGACGCTGATCGTTGCCGAGACCATTTCGGCCAACGCCGGCATCGGTTACCTGGCCATGAACGCGCGTGAATTCCTGCAAACCGACGTCGTGGTGCTGGCCATCGTCCTGTACGCCGTACTCGGCAAGCTCGCCGACCTCGCCGCCCGCGGCCTGGAACGGGTGTGGCTGCGCTGGCACCCGGCCTACCAGGTTGCGAAGAAGGAGGGCGCATGACCGTGCTCAAGGAACAGCCGCCACGCCTGCTGCGTGGTATCCCGCTGGCCGCCAACGGCCTGCGCAAGGCCTTCGGCCAGCGGGACGTGTTGAAAGGCATCGACCTGCACATTCCGGCCGGCCAGTTCGTCGCCATCGTCGGCCGCAGTGGTTGCGGCAAGAGCACCTTGCTACGCCTGCTGGCGGGGCTCGACCAGCCGACCTCCGGCGAGTTGCTGGCCGGCGCCGCACCGCTGAGCGAGGCCCGCGAGGAGACCCGCCTGATGTTCCAGGACGCACGCCTGCTGCCCTGGAAGAAGGTGATCGACAACGTCGGCCTGGGCCTGCGCGGTGACTGGCGCCAGCGTGCGCTGGATGCCCTGGAGGCGGTTGGCCTGGCCGATCGCGCCAATGAATGGCCGGCGGCGTTGTCCGGTGGCCAGAAGCAGCGCGTGGCCCTGGCCCGCGCCTTGATCCACCAACCGCGCCTGCTGCTGCTGGATGAGCCGCTGGGTGCGCTGGATGCGCTGACGCGCATCGAGATGCAGCAACTGATCGAACGCCTGTGGCGTCAGCACGGTTTTACCGTGCTGCTGGTGACCCACGACGTCAACGAGGCGGTGGCCGTCGCTGACCGGGTAATCCTGATCGAGGACGGCGAAGTCGGCCTGGACCTCACTGTCGACCTGGCTCGGCCCAGGGCGCGTGGTTCGCATCGCCTGGCTGCGCTGGAAAGCGAAGTGCTCAACCGTGTTCTGTCGACCCCGGGCTCTGCGCCTGAGCCGGACCCTGTAGCCCCTTTGCCCACGCAATTGCGCTGGGCGCACTGAATGACCACTGACCAGACTGAAGCCATAGAGAAGGAGTCAAGCCATGACCATCAAAGCCATCAACGTCCGCAACCAGTTCAAAGGCACCGTGAAAGAAATCCTCGAAGGCCCGGTACTGTCGGAAATCGACGTGCAGACGGCCTCCGGTATCGTCACTTCGGTGATTACTACCCGCTCCGTGAAAGAGCTGGAACTGCAGGTGGGCAGCGAAGTGATCGCCTTCGTGAAATCGACTGAAGTTTCCATTGCCAAGCTGTAAGCACTCGTCTCTGGGCGGCTGTGCCGCCCAGGGGGATGCCAACTCAGTTGGCCGGTCGCAGGTTGGCGAACAGTCGGCTGGCTTGCGTTTCGCTCATGCTTCCCCGCCAGGCGCCTGTGCCCAGGTCGCGCTCACTGGCCAGTTTCAGGTGACCCGCTTCCAGCCGTGAGAAACCCTGCGCCGGTTTCTGCCGGAAGTGGAAGTGGGCATACCACAGTGGCTGCCGCGTACCCAGGTCATCGATGCGGTATTCCTCCAGGTATTCGATCGGCCTGCCCTTGTTGTCCAGTTTCGGCTTCAACGTACGAGACCAGGCCACTTCCACCTCATGCTGTTCAACCAGGTATTCCAGGTAGCCGATGGTCGGTTTGTGGGTGGCCTTGGTTTGGGCGATTCGTAGCTGACGGCCAAGGTCTTGCACCTGCTCGGCGGCAGCTTCCAGTCTTTGCGAAAGGCCAGAGTGCTCGGCGGTGATCGAGAGCCCGGCCTTCTGGCGGATCCTGTCAGCAATGAAGCGCAGCTGTTGCGCATACCCCTGGGCGATGTCTTCCAGGTCGAGAGGGATTGCATCGGCTGTCTGAAAGCGGCGCAACCTGGCCTGCTGCCTGGCGACATCCGCCAGTCGAGCGTTGCCAGCGTTCACGAGGTTCGACAGGGACTGCGTGGGTGCTGCGCGTTCGGCTGTGGATAACCGCCATTGGCCGGCTTCGTCCATGGCATAGACCGTGTGCGGGCGGTCGGAGTGGGGTCGATTGATGCGCATGCGCAGCTGCCCCTGCTCGCTGAAGGCTTCGCCGATAAGCGGCCCCTCCACGGTTTCGAACAAGCGTGGGCGGCTAGGGCCGCGATCGGGTTGGATATCTGGGCGTTGTCGGCCGGCGGTGGCCCTGCCGAGGTGTTCCTCAATGTCGTCCATGAACTGGCGCATCAGTTGCCGGAATGCACGCGTTTCGTTAGGCGACAGCAAGTCGTGGAAGTTGTCCTCCCAAGCCGTGAGATGGCTCAGGTAGCGAGCGTAGCGGGTTTGCGCGCTGCTCAGAAATGTACGCTCCTGAGGGCGGGAAAGCCCGGCCCTGGGTAATTTCAAATGACTGAAAAGGGTACTGCGCAAGGCAATGCCTTGTTCATGGAAGTGATCCATGAACGAGCCCAACAGGGGATGCTCCACGGCGCTTTCGTTGAATAACGTGGTCGAGAGGATTGAGGCCCGAACCAGGCGTGCATTGTCGACGTCCAGGGTAAGTCCTGTACTTTCTGCCAGCTCGAGGTAGTCGGCCCGTGCTTTGCCCTGCAGGTGATTGAGCCTGGCTTGGTGACGCATGGCAAGGCGCTCGATTTGCTGCAAGGTTTCGATCATTTCCTGGTTTGCCTTCAGTGCGGCCAGGGTCAGGGGCTTCACCACTGCAGCCGGGGCTGAGGGCGCGGGCAGGGCGTGGATGGCGGCGGCCGCGAGTGACGCTTGGGTCGCGGCCAGGTTGAGGCGGCCAGATGCCAGCCGCATGTCGAGCACGCTCATCTCGCTGATGTTCGCCTCGCACAGTGCCGTGAACCTGCTGTAGTCCGCCCTGCTCAGCGTTGCACGTTGCTCCCTGAGGCGCACCATGCTGTGCAAGTTGAATTCGATACTCCGGTTGAGTTCGTCGCTCAGTTGTTTGCGTGCATTGACGATCGCCGCGCGTTGCGCGTCGCTTGGTTGAGCGCCTTCCGCGATGGCTTGCAAGGCCGTGCGGTAGTCCGCTTGCCTGGTTTCCATGCGGGTTCTTATGCGTATCAGCTCATCGTTGATGTCATGCGCGAGGTCCATGCCGGTCAGTTGTCG
Source organism: Pseudomonas sp. SMN11 (assembly GCF_052041945.1). Classification (NCBI taxonomy): domain Bacteria; kingdom Pseudomonadati; phylum Pseudomonadota; class Gammaproteobacteria; order Pseudomonadales; family Pseudomonadaceae; genus Pseudomonas; species Pseudomonas sp. SMN11. Next base: position 130,758 of record NZ_JBKGGW010000010.1, read on the forward strand.
TGGTTGTCGACGAATGGCTTGACGCCAGTAGGCAACCCCGTGGTTGTAGAGCGTGGTAAGGGCACCGCCGCCGCCCTCCAGGCCATTGTCGACCAGCAGCCCGCTGAGCCTGCCGGGGGTTTCCCAGATTCCCTGTTCACTCAGCCGTACGGGTTGACGATAGGAGCGAGTACCCTGGGGTTTGAGCCTCCAGGTGAGATATGCCGGGTCCCACTCGACGGTGTACCAGGCGCCGTTCCTCGATATGTAGCGCTGCCGCGTTGCCACGTGTTCGAACACGCCCGCCCCTTGCGGCAGCGTCGAGGGCAGCATGGGGCCGGTTGGCAACTCTGCCTCGTAGCCCACGAACGGGCTGGGGGGCGCCTTGCGAATCGCGGGCAACGGTCGCAGCGGGTCAATGCGCTGTCGTTGTTGGGTCAGCAGACGGGCCGCTACTGCAGGGTTGCCGGAGGTGGCTGCCAGCGGCACGAGCGAGATCATGGCGTCGGTCAATGACTGCAGCAGGCTGACCAGATGCTGAAGGCTCTCTTCGAGCCGGCCTTGCCCGAAGGCCCTGACCGCAGCGTATGTTGCATGCCAACCATCGTACAGTGCCATGGCCGTACCGACGCCTGGCAAGATGCCGAACGCTATTCTCAAACCCAGAAACAAGTGCCGAATGGCAACTTCAGGCTCGGCGAGGGCCAGGTCGGCCTGGCTGCGTGACGTGGCGCGGTGGTTGCGTATGTGCTCGCCCATCTCCTGGCGGCACTCGTATGTAGGCAAGGGCTCGTAATGTGTTGGGCCTGGCTCGATGAAGCCCCGGAAGTTTTGTTGCAGAGCGGTGTTGATGTAGCTTTCAAGGTGATCAGGGTTACCCGATTGGGACTGGCTGGCCAGGTATCGAGCCATCTTGCTGTCCAGTGCCATGTCCTGCAGTGCCTGGCAGGCAGCGGTAGGGCTTGGGTACTGGCTGATGATTTTGCCGTTTGGCACATCGGGCATGTACAGTAGCACGGGGCCAGCAGCGCCCTTGATCAGGTAGATGCCCGAAAGCCCGACGCTGTCGCTGGAGCCATCTGCCGCCGTGCCTGGCTTGAGCATCACCGAATGGTATTTGATCGTTCTGGTGGTAACGGCGTCGAGCTGTTCGCTGCAGAACGTTTCCAAAAGCTGCTGGCCGTCGGCTGCCAGGTTGGTCGGTCGGCTCGTCACTAGCAGTTGCAGGCGAATTTCGTACGGGGTGCGAAGGGTTTCCTGGCGCCATTGCACTTGCCAGTCGGACTCGTGTTCAAAGCCCAGATACGTTTGCGTAATGCGATTCTCGTAGCTGCCGGCGATATCCAGCTGCTGGATAAGGTTGGCCAGGTAGGCAGGCGTCAGTGTGCGTTGCAGAGAGGGATCAACCGCTGGCTCGAACCTGACGTTGGCATTGTTCAAACGCAGGCGCCGCTCATCATCCAATGCCCATAACATGAAAGACGCCAGTGTGACTTCGCTACGCGACGTGCTGAATACGGGCACTTCTCGGGATCCAGCTCCGCCAGTCGCCGATTGGCCCGTCACTTCGCGCCTCACGGTCACGCTGTCGGCGATATCGAGGGTAATGTGCGGTATTGTCTGCTGGGCAAATTCACGGCGTAGATGGGCATTCAACCTGCGCTGCGCAAATTGCTTGCGTGATGGCAAGCTCAGATTGAGCAGCTCGGTGGAGGCACGCAGCGCATCTTTCAGTGCGTCTGTCTGGGTCCTCAGCGTGGTGAGCTGGTTTGCGTCAAGGTGGCGCAACGCACTCAATCGCCCGTGGATGTGGCTGCTGCGGTTCTGTTCGGCAAAGCGTGCCAAGGCTATCGCCCTGGCGCGGTTCTCGCTTATGCACAGGCGCTGCCGGGCTTGCTCCCGGCTGGTATCGGCAGGCAAGCCGGCTGCAATGGCTTGCACGCAGTGCTGCATGAAATGCGACGAAACGGTAACGTGGGTGAAGGTCACCGAAGGCGAGTCGGACAATGCTTGCAGGATCTGCATTTCATCGGCTGGCTGCGTCGACTCCAGCAGCGCATCGGGCCATGCGCCGTGAAGCGTGGCACGCAATCGCCTGGCAAGCGCTGATTCGTCTTCGAACGCCATCAGTCCGCCACGCAGGCCTGGCCTGTACAGCAGCACCGTTTGGTCTTCTGTCTCCTCGTCATCCATCGGGATGGCGCGAAACGCCATGTAGCCACGCAGCTGCCACTTGCGATTTACGCTGACCAGCTCCAGTGTGCTGGCTTGCACTAGGCGTTGCAGGCTTGCTTCAGGCCTTTCGACGAGCCTTTCAACCCAGTCCAGATGGTTGGCGGACAGATCACCCAAAGTATGCTGCAGACGAGCTTCTTTCAGCAAAGCCTGGCATAGCCCGTCGGCGATCCGTTCTATCCGTGTTACTTCACCCACGCGCTGCTGCAGGCCGGTATTGGTTACTGGATCGGGCAACTCCAGCAGTAATGTGTCATGCGTGTCCTGCAGCTGGTCGAGCAACGCCTGACGCTCTCGTAACAGCGATACCTTGTCTGAAGTGAGTTTCAGGTCACTGCCCAGATACTGTTCCAGCAGCGTTTCCTGGCGCTCGACTAGCAGTTGGCGCCAGCCTGTGGGCAAGTGTTGCTCCAAACAGGCAAAGTGTACTTCCTCTTCCGGCAGTGCAGCATCTTTGGTGATCACTTCATCGATGGCTGCTTCGACGGTAGGGTCCAGAGCCTTTGGAACAATTTCGCCACGCTCGTTTTCCCAAGCTTGCAGGGCGGTCCAGTCCAAGGGATCGGTTTCACTTTCCATGCAGGCCTCGAGCAGGAAGTGATCAGTGATTTCCTGATGCTGGCGCAAGGTCTGATCCATGATCAGTCTGATGCCATCGCCTTGAACCTCGGTGACCAGAACGTCGTCGCGGGTGCCGGCCGTTATCGGATCCCTCGGGTCCGACCAGAATCTGTAGCGATTTTGGTAGATCCAGTCGCGCAGACTCTCAACGTTGGCGAATTGCTGCACACTGTTCAGGGTGCCCGGAATATAGATCAGCCAGTGCGCCTGGCCGGACGCGGGGGCGATCAACAGCGCAGCCGTGCTGGTCAGTTTTCTGCCAGTCGCCAATCGCCATTGCAACTGCGCATGGCGTGGTGATGATTGCCGGCCTTGCTGCCAGCTGCTGGTGCTCAGTGCACCCCGGCCGTATGCAATGTCCAGGCTGCTGTTGAAATGCTGACGTAGCAGTCTCACTGCGTGTGTTTGCCGTGAAACGTCTTTCCCCGGCATTCGTTCTCCCCAGTAGTTGAGGGGCGTGTGCAGCTTCGCCGCGTTCACTACCGGACTGAGGTGGCTGGCCAATTGTGCGGCAGTCGTTTGCGCGTGTGCTGACCCTTCGTCGAAACCCCAGGTAGACCAATCGGCAAAGGGATTGGCGAACACCGGGCTAGCCAGCAAGCGGGTGGCGAAGGTCAGCAAGGTCACCTGGCTATCGCCATGGCGCAAGCCGCAGGCGTCAGGCGAGATCTGCAGGTTCGCCTGCAATGCGGTGCGTACGGTCTGCTGCAGGTCGGGCGCCTGGCTCAACAGGGTTCGCAGCTGCCTGGCAGCTGGGGCCAAGGCTTGCCGAGCGGCTACAAGCAGGTTGCCCATACCTGGCAGTTGATGGTCGTGGCTGACACGGCCGGCCAGGTCGAGCGTTTCGAGGGTGACGGCAAGGGGTGCTTTTGAAGGGGGCATGAACAAAAGTCTCTCTGAGGTTGCGCTTACGCTGAAGCCTCATTGAAACGATCATTGTGTTACGCCCGGTGGTAGGTATTTCTGCTCAGGCGGGGATGCGTCTTGGCAGGAAGGGTGGCAGATAGAGCGCCAGATACGCCTCAAACACCCGCATGCCTTCTTCCGCCATGCGCGGCGTGATCTGTTCGAACAGCTGCATCGAGCGCGCATAGACGCGGTCGCTCAGCTCCATGGCCAAGGCAAAGACATCGACATCGTCCGGCATTGCCGGCAACTGGAAGTGACGACTGAACAGGCTGTGCATCAGGTCGCCCAGTTCCATGTCGTGCAGCCTGTCGGCCTGGACCACTTCACTCAGACCATGCTGGGCAAGTATCAGCTGTCGAGCCGCGGCATCCTCGCGGTAGATGTCGAGCATGCGTTGCTCGATCAGCCGCGACAGTTGGTGCCAGGTGGTGAAGGCACTGCTGTCGATCGGCGCACTCAAAGCCTCGCGAAACGCCCGGTGCACATCAGCGGTCAACGCTTCCAGCAAGGCCGGAACGCTGGCAAAGAAGTGATAGACCGACGAAGGCGGAATCTGTGCCCGCTCGGCCACGCTGTAGATCGACAGGGCTGCCACCCCTTGTTCCGCCAACAGCTCGCGCGCGGCCGCCAGGATCGCTTCGATCCTGGCCTGGCTGCTGGCGCGGGGCTTGCGTGGGGTGGCAGTGCGGCTCATCAGTTGCTGATCGCCAGGATACTGGCCTGGTAGGCGCCAACGAACAGGTCGAAGTCACCGACTTCTTCTTGTTCCAGCTCGGACTGCTTGGCGAGCGATTCGCGCGCCAAGGTCTCGAAGGCCTGTTGCTGCTCGACCGACAGCGGTTGCTCGCGGAAGGTCTCGGCATGCAGGCGGCTCTGGCGCAGGGAGAACTGGACGAAGGTTTCATCGTGTTCGGTCATGCGCGCCAGCACCTGGGCCGACGGGGTCAGCGAGGCGTCATCGACCTTGGCCTGCTGGCTGGCGAGAGCCTTGGCGTGTTCGCCGCCGCCCTGGGCGCTGTCGAGCAACGTCGCCAGCTGGCCGATGCGGCCGATCAGATCGGTAGCCCACTCGCGCAGGCCGACGGGCTGGCCGTTGCGCTGCAGTTCCAGGCCCGGGCGACGGCCTTCCTTGACCACGGTAAGGAAGTTGCTGGTGCACTGGCCGCACTCGCCGTTGTCCAGCTGCGGGCTCTCTTCGAGGGCGCAGAACAACAGGAACGCGTCGAGGAAGCGTGCCTCGGTCAGGTCGATGCCTACCGGCAGGAACGGGTTGATGTCCAGGCAGCGCACTTCGACGTACTGCACACCGCGCGAGGTCAACGCCTGGATTGGCCGCTCGCCGGTGTAGGTGACGCGTTTCGGGCGGATGTTCGAGTAGTACTCGTTCTCGATCTGCAGGATGTTGGTGTTCAACTGCACCCATTCGCCATCCACGTGGGTACCGACCTCGACGTAAGGCGGGTAGGGCGTGCCTACGGCCTTGCGCAGGCTGTCGGTGTAGCTGGCGAGGTTGTTGTAGCACGGCGTGAGGCCGGCCTGGGCATTGCTCTGGTAGCCCAGGTCGCTCATGCGCAGGCTGGTGGCGTACGGCAGGTACAGGGTTTCGGCATCCAGCTCGTCGAGCTGGTGCGGGCGGCCACGCAGGAAGCCCTTGTCCAGTGCCGGCGAGGCGCCGAACAGGTACATCAGCAGCCAGCTGTAGCGGCGGAAGTTGCGGATCAGCGCGATGTACGCCGAGGACTGGTAGTCGCGGTCGCTTTCCTCGCCACCTTCGGCATCGCGCAGCAGTGGCCACAGCGCTTCAGGCAGTGAGAAGTTGTAATGGATACCGGCGATGCACTGCATGGTGCGGCCGTAACGCAGGGCCAGGCCCTTGCGGTAGACGTGCTTGAGCTTGCCGATGTTCGAGGTGCCGTACTCGGCGATCGGGATGTCCTCCTCGGCCGGCAGCGTGCAGGGCATCGACGGGCTCCACAGGTATTCGTCGCCGAGCTTGCTGTAGACGAAGCGGTGGGTCTGTTCGAGGCTTTCGAGCACCTTGGCCGGGTCAGGCAGGGCCGGGGTGATGAACTCCAGCAGCGACTCGGAGTAGTCGGTGGTGATCTGCTCGTTGGTCAGCGCCGATCCCAGTGCTTCCGGGTGCGGGGTCTGGGCCAGGCGACCTTCGTCGGTCACGCGCAGGCATTCGCGCTCAATACCGTGCAGGCACTGCTTGAGCAGGGGAAGATTGGCGCCGAGCAGGCTCAGGCGGCGGTTGAGGAGGTCGCTCAAGATGTATTCCTTCACGCGTCAGTCGCCCCAATATGGGGGTAGAGATGACGGTCTACAAGGGTAGGAAGAAAGGAACTGGCGTTGTCGCCTGGTTTACGCGGTTCCGGCAGTGCCAGCGCACTGCCGAAAAATACCGCAGATACCCCTTGGTGAGCTAGAGAACCGCGAAGGTTCCTTGCGCTTTCGCCACCAGTTTGTCGCCTTGAACTACGTCGGCGTCGACCACCAGGGTACGGCGCCCGGCGTGCAGCACTCGGGCGGTGCACAGCACGTCACCGTCGCTGACGGCGCGCATGTAGTTGATCTTGCATTCGATGGTCACGCTCTGCTGGTCGAAGCCGTGGCTGGCCGAGCAGGCCAGGCCCATGGCGATGTCCACCAGGCTGAAGATCGCCCCGCCGTGTAGCTTCTGGCCACGGTTGCGCAGGTGCGGCTCGAGCGCCAGGGCTACCTCGGCAACGCCTGTGTCCAGGCGTTGCACGCGGCAGCCAAGGAGCTGGCTGTAGGCGCTTTGGACCAAGTCCTTGGGGATGTCCATCACTTCTTCTTCAGCTGCTTGGCGTTGGCGAACAAGGCGGCCATGGCGTTGTTGGCCGGGGCTGCAGTGGCTGTTTCACGCTGACGTGGCGCCTGCTGCTGGCGGTTGCCGCCGTTACCACGGTTACCGCCACGGTTGCCTTCAACTTTCTCGCCCGGGGTGTCGCTCATGCGCATGGACAGGCCGACCCGCTTGCGCGGGATGTCCACTTCCATGACCTTGACCTTGACCACGTCGCCGGCCTTGACCGCTTCACGCGGGTCCTTGACGAACTTCTCCGACAGCGCCGAGATGTGCACCAGGCCGTCCTGGTGCACGCCGATGTCGACGAAGGCACCGAAGTTGGTGACGTTGGTCACCACGCCTTCGAGGATCATGCCCGGCTCCAGGTCCTTGAGGTCCTCGACGCCGTCCTGGAAGGTGGCGGTCTTGAACTCCGGGCGTGGGTCACGGCCGGGCTTGTCCAGTTCCTGGAGGATGTCGGTGACGGTCGGCAGGCCGAAGGTCTCGTCGGTGAACTTTTTCGGGTCCAGGCGCTTGAGGAAACCGCTGTCGCCGATCAGCGAGCGGATGTCGCGGTCGGTGCCGGCGGCGATGCGTTGTACCAGCGGGTAGGCCTCAGGGTGCACGGCGGAGGCGTCGAGCGGGTTGTCGCCGTTCATCACACGGAGGAAGCCGGCGGCCTGTTCGAAGGTTTTCTCGCCCAGGCGGCTGACCTTTTTCAGTGCTGCACGGGTAGCGAACGGGCCGTTGGCGTCGCGGTGGGCGACGATGTTCTGCGCCAGGGTCGCGTTCAGGCCCGAAATACGGGTTAGCAGCGCCACCGAAGCAGTGTTCACGTCGACGCCCACGGCGTTCACGCAGTCCTCGACCACGGCGTCCAGGCCACGGGCCAGCTTGATTTGCGAAACGTCGTGCTGGTACTGGCCGACCCCGATGGATTTCGGGTCGATCTTCACCAGTTCGGCCAGCGGGTCCTGCAGGCGCCGGGCAATCGACACGGCACCACGGATCGATACGTCCAGGTCCGGGAATTCGCGGGCGGCCAGTTCAGACGCCGAGTACACCGACGCACCTGCCTCGGAGACCATGATCTTGGTGATCTTCAGCGCCGGATACTTCTTGACCAGCTCGGCCACCAGCTTGTCGCTCTCGCGGCTGGCGGTGCCGTTGCCGATGGCGATCAACTCCACCGAATGCTTGGCGCACAGTGCGGCCATGATGGAAATGGTGCGGTCCCAGTCGTTCTTCGGCGCGTGCGGGTAGACCGTGGTGTGGTCCAGCAGCTTGCCGGTAGCATCGACCACGGCGATCTTGCAGCCGGTGCGCAGGCCCGGGTCGAAGCCCAGGGTGGCGCGCGGGCCGGCCGGGGCGGCCAGCAGCAGGTCGTGCAGGTTGTGGGCGAAGACGTTGATCGCCTCGCCTTCGGCGTTGTCGCGCAGCTCGCCGAACAGGTCGGTTTCCAGGTGGGTGTAGAGCTTGACTTTCCAGGTCCAGCGCACCACCTCGCCCAACCATTTGTCGGCCGGCCGGCTGCGGTTTTCGATGCCGACGTGGTTGCTGATCATCAGTTCGCACGGGTGCAGGGTGCCAGGCAGTTCTTCGCCGACCTTGAGCGAGGCGCTCAGCACGCCTTCGTTGCGCCCGCGGAAGATCGCCAGGGCGCGGTGCGAAGGGGCAGTGCGCAGCAGCTCGTCATGGGCGAAGTAGTCGCGGAACTTGGCGCCTTCTTCTTCCTTGCCGGCGACCACGCGGGCGCTGAGTACCGCCTCCTGCTTGAGGAAGTTGCGCAGCTTGTCGAGCAGGGCGGCGTCTTCGGCGAAGCGCTCCATGAGGATGTACTTGGCGCCTTCCAGTGCGGCCTTGACGTCGGCCACGCCTTTCCCGGCATCGACGAAGCGCGCAGCTTCGCTTTCCGGGGCCAGGTTCGGGTCGTTGAACAGGCCGTCAGCCAGCTCGCCGAGGCCGGCTTCCAGGGCGATCTGGCCCTTGGTGCGGCGCTTCTGCTTGTACGGCAGGTAGAGGTCTTCGAGGCGGGTCTTGGTGTCGGCAAGCTTGATCTCGCGGGCCAGCTCCGGGGTCAGCTTGCCTTGTTCCTCGATGCTGGACAGGATGCTGGCGCGGCGCTCGTCAAGTTCGCGCAGGTAGCGCAGGCGCTCTTCCAGGTGGCGCAGCTGGGTGTCGTCGAGGCTACCGGTCACTTCCTTGCGGTAACGGGCGATGAAAGGCACGGTCGAGCCTTCGTCCAACAGGCCCACGGCCGCCTCGACCTGCTGGGGGCGTACGCCCAGTTCCTCGGCGATACGGCTGTTGATGCTGTCCATGTAAACCACCTGACATTTGTGAATACGGGGGTCGCCGGTGGGCCTTTGGCCCGGTGGCGCTGGATGAAAGCCGCGCATTATACCCATCGCAAACGGCTTGCGGTGATGGCGCCCGGCCAGCCGGAACTGGCGCCCGGGGAAAAATCTGCTAACAATGCTCACGCAACGTGCAGCAATGGCTACGCCATAATGCGCGGCGATATCAGAGGAGTTATTCATGACCGGCACCGCAAACACCGCTGAAGGTGACAAGATTCTCATCGTCGACGACGATCCGGGGCTCAGCAGCCTGCTGGAACGTTTCTTCACCAGCAAGGGCTATCGCGCCCGCGCGGTGCCCAACACCGAACAGATGGACCGCCTGCTCGCGCGCGAAGTGTTCAACCTGGTGGTACTCGACCTGATGCTGCCAGGCGAAGACGGCCTGTCCGCCTGCAAGCGCCTGCGCCAGTCGAACAACCAGATTCCCATCATCATGCTCACCGCCAAGGGTGACGAGCTCAGCCGCATCAAGGGCCTGGAACTGGGCGCTGACGACTACCTGGGCAAGCCGTTCAACCCTGACGAGCTGATGGCGCGGGTCAAGGCCGTGCTGCGCCGCCAGGCACCGAGCGTACCGGGTGCCCCGGGCAGCGAGGATGAGTCGGTCACGTTCGGCGACTACGAGCTGTCGTTGGCCACCCGTGAACTCAAGCGTGGCGACGAAGTGCACATGCTCACCACCGGTGAGTTCGCCGTGCTCAAGGCACTGGTGATGCACGCCCGCGAGCCGTTGACCCGCGACAAGCTGATGAACCTGGCCCGTGGCCGCGAGTGGGACGCCCTGGAGCGCTCCATCGACGTGCAGATCTCGCGCCTGCGCCGCATGATCGAACCGGACCCGTCCAAGCCACGCTACATCCAGACAGTCTGGGGCGTAGGCTACGTGTTCGTACCAGACGGAAACGCTGGCAAATGATGCTTCGCCGTCGATGAAAACGCCGCTCTGGTTCCCGCAAAGCTTCTTTGCCCGCACCCTGTGGCTGGTGCTGATCGTTGTCCTGTTCTCCAAGGCCCTCACGCTGGTCTATCTGTTGATGAACGAGGACGTGCTGGTCGATCGGCAGTACAGCCACGGTGTGGCGCTGACCCTGCGCGCCTATTGGGCTGCGGATGAAGAAAACCGCGACAAGATCGCCGAAGCCGCAGGGCTGATCCGGGTCACCGGTTCCGGTGTGCCGGAGGGTGAGCAGCACTGGCCTTACAGCGAGATCTACCAGCGGCAGATGCAGGCTGAGCTGGGTGAAGACACCGAGGTGCGCCTGCGCATCCATGCGCCACCAGCGCTGTGGGTGAACGCACCGAGCCTGGGCCCGGGCTGGCTCAAGGTGCCGCTGTACCCGCACCCGCTGCGTGGCCAGAAAATCTGGAACGTGCTGGGCTGGTTCCTGGCCATCGGCCTGTTGTCCACTGCCTCGGCGTGGATCTTCGTTCGCCAGCTCAACCAGCCGTTGAAGCGCCTGGTTTTTGCTGCCCGGCAGGTAGGCCAGGGGCGCAGCGTGCGCTTGCCGATCAGCGACACGCCTAGCGAAATGACCGAAGTTTACCGGGCCTTCAACCAGATGGCTGAAGATGTCGAGCAGGCCGGTCGTGAGCGGGAGTTGATGCTGGCGGGGGTTTCCCATGACCTGCGTACGCCGCTCACGCGCCTTCGGCTGTCGCTGTCGCTGCTGAACAGCGACAACGAGCTGAGTGATGACATGGTCCGCGACATCGAGGACATGGATGCGATTCTCGACCAGTTCCTCGCATTCATTCGCGATGGGCGGGACGAGCCGGTCGAGGAGGTCGACCTCGCCGACCTGGTGCGCGAGGTGGTGGCGCCCTATAACCAACCGGTAGAACGTGTGCGCCTGTGTCTGGAGCCGATTCCGCCGTTCCCGTTGCGCCGGGTTTCGCTCAAGCGCATGCTCGGCAACCTGATCGGCAATGCCCTGCATCACGCTGGCAAGGGCGTCGAGGTGGCGGCCTATGTGTCTGGAGACGAGAGCGCGCCGTATGTGGTGCTCAGTGTGCTGGACCGGGGGACCGGAATCGACGAATCGGAGCTGGAAACCATCTTCAACCCATTCATTCGCGGGGACCGTGCCCGTGGGGGCAAGGGAACCGGGTTGGGCTTGGCGATCGTCAAGCGGATTGCGGCGCAGCATGGCGGGAATGTCGAGTTGCGCAACCGGTCCGGTGGCGGTATCGAGGCGCGAGTGCGCTTGCCGTTGGGATTGCTGCTGCCGCGTAATGCGGTGTGAGGTGCACCGGCCTCTTCGCAGCTAAAGCCGCTCCCACACGGGCCGGTGCAGGCTTGAATCAGCCTTTGCCTTTGGTGCGGGTCTGATTCGGCCCGCCATTCTTCTCCAGGTGCTCGATGATCATCGCGGCCACGTTCTTGCCGGTGGTCGTTTCGATGCCTTCCAGCCCAGGCGACGAGTTCACTTCCATCACCAACGGCCCGTGGTTGGAGCGCAGGATATCCACACCCGCCACGCTCAGCCCCATCACCTTGGCGGCACGAATGGCTGTCATGCGCTCTTCGGGGGTGATCTTGATCAGGCTGGCCACCCCACCGCGGTGCAGGTTGGAGCGGAACTCTCCTGGCTTGGCCTGGCGCTTCATCGACGCGATGACCTTGTCGCCTACCACGAAGCAGCGGATATCCGCACCGCCGGCCTCCTTGATGTATTCCTGGACCATGATGTTCTGCTTCAACCCCATGAACGCCTCGATCACCGACTCGGCGGCCTTGGTGGTTTCGCACAGCACCACACCGATGCCTTGGGTGCCTTCCAGCACCTTGATTACCAGTGGCGCGCCATTGACCATCTGGATCAGGTCGGGAATGTCATCCGGCGAGTGGGCGAAACCGGTAATCGGCAGGCCAATGCCACGACGTGACAGCAATTGCAGCGAGCGCAGCTTGTCACGCGAACGGGCGATGGCCACTGATTCGTTCAGCGGGTACACACCCATCATTTCGAACTGGCGCAGCACCGCGCAGCCGTAGAAGGTCACCGAGGCGCCGATGCGCGGGATCACTGCATCGAAGCCCTCCAGCGGCTTGCCACGGTAGTGGATCTGCGGCTTGTGGCTGGCGATGTTCATATAGGCCCGCAGGGTGTCGATCACCACCATTTCATGGCCCCGCTGGGTACCGGCTTCGACCAGGCGGCGGGTGGAATACAGACGCGGATTGCGCGACAGCACAGCGATCTTCATGCAGCACCTGTGACAGGGGAGAGGGTGGCCGGATAGGCCGGTTTGTCTTGTACGTATTTCAGGCCGGGGTTGACCACCAGTTGGCCGTGAATGAGCGCCTTGGAGCCCAGCAGCAGGCGATAGCGCATGTTCTTGCGGCAGGCCAGGGTAAACTCGACTTCCCAGACCGCATCGCCCAGGGCCAGAGTGGTGCGGATCACGTAACGGGTCTGCGCCTGGCCGTTGGAGCTCTTGATGGTCTTCATGGTCACCAGTGGGGCTTCACAGCGGCGGTGGCGCAGTTGCACGACCGAGCCGAGGTGGGCGGTGAAGCGCACCCAAGGTTGGCCGTCACGCTCGAACGGCTCGACTTCGGTGGCATGCAGGCTGGAGGTGCTGGCGCCGGTGTCGATCTTGGCGCGCAGGCCCGCCACGCCGAGGTCGGGCAGGGCCACCCACTCGCGCAGGCCGATCACTGTCAGATGGTCAAATTTCTTCACAAAGCACACCCTGCGGATAAGGTGGTGAACTGTAAGCACGGCGGGGACTTTTTGCATCCGTCAGTTACGGTAGTACAGTTCGATGAAAGACAGAATTCGAGGAAACGAGATGGCACAAAAAGCCGAGGACGACGACAAGGTCCGCCTGGACAAATGGCTGTGGGCGGCGCGCTTCTACAAGACCCGCGCGCTGGCGAAGGCGGCGATCGAGAGCGGCAAGGTGCATTGCCGGGGCGAGCGCTGCAAGCCGGGCAAGGAACCTCGGGTAGGTGATGAATTCGTGTTGCGTACCGGGTTCGACGAACGCACGGTGGTGGTCAAAGCGCTGTCGATCGTGCGGCGCGGGGCGCCCGAGGCGCAGACGTTGTATGAGGAGACTGAAGAAAGTATGCGCCGCCGCGAGCAAGCGACCGAGATGCGCAAGGCGGGGGCCATGGGGGTGACCACCGATGGGCGGCCGAACAAGAAGCAGCGGCGGCAGATTCACCAGCTGCATGGGAGCTTTGAATAGCCGGGGCCGCTGTACGGCCCTTTCCGACCGGTCCGGCAAGGCCGCACCCACAATGATCGGCGTATGCAGGCCCTTTGTGGGAGCGGCCTTGCCGGGGCGCCGGACCGGTCGGAAAGGGCTGCGTAGCAGCCCCAGAGATTTAGCGGATCACCGCCAATCTCCCGACCAACGGTAACTTCTTGGCAATGGCAAACAGAGGTGCCGTCCACCGCAGCAGCAAGGCACTGCCCTTGGCCGCCAACGGCGTATGGCAACTCCAGCCCAACGCCAGTACCGCCATCAGCAGGCCGCCAATGTAATCGTCCTGTCCCCAGTGCGCCCCGGCCACCAGCCGCGGCATCATGAACAGGAAAGCCAGCGCCCAAGTCACGAGGTGCTGCAACAGGCGGCGGCTGAACAGGCTCATGAACAAGGCCCAGATCAGCAGCACCGAGGCGTGATCACCCGGGAAGCTGTTGCTGGAACGGTCCTTCAGCTCCCAGGCTTTTTCCAGGTTCGGGTAGTAGCTGCTGAGGTGCACCACGTTGTCGAACACCATCGATGGGCTGTCATGTTGCCAACCCATTGCATTCACCCACTTGGAAAACAGCGCGCGAATCACCACTAATAGGAGCAGCGTGACCAGAAAGCCAAAGAAGGCTTCGCGAACCTGGCTGGCCTTGAACACCCAGTTGCCACGAATCAGCACGGTCAGAAGGATCAGGCCGACGACGATATCGAAGGGGCGCAGGCTGCCGACGGTCCAGATGTAGCGCCAGGTCGTGCTGTCGGCCAGTGGCGCATTGAGGCTATGGAATAGCCACTCGTCGAAAGTCAGGCACAGGATCTGGCCAATAGGCCATAACCAGAAACACAGTAGAGCGATGGGAAGCAGCGTACAGGCTGCCAATGGCCCCCAGGACCACCTTGCTTGGAACAGTGGTCGATTGTCCATAAAATACCTCTATTGCCAACGGAAATCAGAGCGCCTTGTGAGCGCTCTACCACGGGATCGCGCAGTGGTTCGACATCCCGTGTAACCATTTTGTCATCATTTTCAGATAGCCAAAACCTATGAGCGATTTGCCTGATACCGATTTCACCCAACGTTTCATCTTCGACGAGCGCGATGTGCGCGGCGAGTGGGTGTCTCTCGATGACAGCTACGCCGCGGTGCTGGCGCGTCACGAGTACCCGCAGCCGGTGCAGGCATTGCTTGGCGAACTGATGGCCGCGACCGCCTTGCTGGTGGGCGCGCTGAAGTTCGACGGCCTGCTGATTCTGCAGGCGCGTTCCGAAGGGCCGATCCCGCTGCTGATGGTCGAATGCTCGGGCGAGCGCGACATCCGCGGCATGGCTCGCTACGAAGCGGAGCAGATCCCGGCCGATGCCACCCTGGAGCAGTTGATGCCCGGCGGCCACCTGACCCTGACCATCGACCCGGTCAAGGGCCAGCGTTACCAGGGCACCGTCGACCTGGACGGTGCCAACCTGTCGGAGTGCTTCACCAACTACTTCGTGCAGTCGCAGCAGCTCAATACTCGCTTCTGGCTCAACGCCGAAGGCGGCAAGGCCCGTGGCCTGCTGTTGCAGCAGCTGCCGCGCGAATTCCAGAAGGACGATGAGGAGCGCGAAGAAAGCTGGCAGCATGTGATTGCCCTGGCCAAGACGCTCAAAGCTGAAGAGTGGTCGCTGGACAACGAAACCCTGCTGCACCGTCTGTACCATGAAGATGCGGTACGCCTGTTCGACATCCAGCCACTGCGCTTCAAATGCAGCTGCTCGCGCGAACGTTCCGGCAATGCGCTGGTCAGTTTGGGCGAACACGATGCCAAGGCGCTGGTTGAGGAGTGCGGTGGTCAGGTGGAGATCGATTGCCAGTTCTGTAACCAGCGCTATTACTTCGATGCCAGCGATGTTGCGCAACTGTTTGCCGGTGGCGGCACGGAAGCAGCGTCAGAAACTCGCCACTGAAACGTTTAATTTCAGGGGAATCTCCTGTCGAATTGCGCAAAAGAGCAGTTCTGACAGGAGGGGCCTACTTTTTTTGGGCGTTTCTGGCATAATCCGGCCACTTTTTTCGCTGTAGTAGTTTTTTCGAGACAACTACAAAACGTTTGGAGCACTCGGCCTCGGGCCGGATGGGGTATCTCATGACGCAAGCCAACAACACCGTGTACACCGACCTGAGCGTCGATGAGCTGGTTAAAGAAGCGCTGTCCCGCGGTGAAGGCGTGCTGGCCGATACTGGCGCACTGGTAGTCGAAACTGGCCACCGTACTGGCCGCTCGCCGGCTGACCGTTTCATCGTCGAAGAACCTTCCACCCAGGACCAGATTGGCTGGGGCCCGATCAACCGCAAGTTCCCGGCCGACAAGTTCGATGCCCTGTGGGACCGCGTCGAGGCGTTCAACAACGCTCAGGATCACTTCGTTTCCTACGTTCACGTAGGGTCCGCTGCCGAGCACTACCTGCCGGTGAAGATGACCACCCAGACTGCCTGGCAGAACCTGTTTGGCCGTTGCCTGTTCATCAACCCGGAGCAGTACAACCCAGCTGGCCGTGATCAGTGGCAGGTTCTGAACGTCGCCAATTTCGAGTGCGTACCAGAGCGTGACGGCACCAACTCCGATGGTTGCGTCATCATCAACTTCGCCCAGAAAAAGGTGTTGATCGCCGGCATGCGTTACGCTGGCGAAATGAAGAAAGCCATGTTCTCGGTGCAGAACTTCCTGCTGCCGGCTGCCG
The DNA here is from genome assembly GCF_052041945.1 of Pseudomonas sp. SMN11. Lineage (NCBI taxonomy): Bacteria > Pseudomonadati > Pseudomonadota > Gammaproteobacteria > Pseudomonadales > Pseudomonadaceae > Pseudomonas > Pseudomonas sp. SMN11. Next base: position 146,601 of record NZ_JBKGGW010000010.1, read on the forward strand.
ACGTACTGCCGATGCACTGCGCCGCCAACATCGGTGAAGCTGGCGACGTAACCCTGTTCTTCGGCCTGTCTGGCACTGGCAAGACCACCCTGTCGGCCGATGAAAGCCGTTACCTGATCGGTGATGACGAGCACGGTTGGGGTGAAGGCGTTGTCTTCAACATCGAAGGCGGCTGCTATGCCAAGTGCATCGACCTGTCCGAGAAGAACGAGCCGGTCATCTGGAAAGCCATCAAACATGGTGCAGTGCTGGAAAACGTCGTCATCAACGATGCCAAGCACGCTGACTACACCGATGTCAGCCTGACCCAGAACAGCCGTGCCGCCTACCCGCTGGAGCACGTCGCGAAGGTCTCCGAGAAGAACCTGGGCGGTGAGCCGAACGCAGTCATTTTCCTGACCTGCGACCTGACTGGCGTTCTGCCGCCGGTTTCGATCCTGAACAACGAGCAGGCGGCCTACCACTTCCTGTCCGGCTACACCGCGCTGGTTGGTTCCACCGAGATGGGTTCGGGCGGCGGCATCAAGTCGACCTTCTCCACCTGCTTCGGCGCACCGTTCTTCCCGCGCCCGGCTGGCGTCTACGCCGAGCTGCTGATCAAACGCATCAAGGCCTTCGGTTCCAAGGTCTACCTGGTCAACACCGGCTGGACCGGCGGAGGCTACGGCGTTGGCAAGCGCTTCAGCATCCCGACCACCCGTGGCGTGATCGCTGCCATCCAGAGCGGTGCTCTGGTCGGCGCCGAAACCGAGCATCTGGACATCATCAACCTGGACGTGCCGAAGGCCGTTCCCGGCGTTGATACCGAGCTGCTCAACCCACGTGCCACCTGGGCTGACAAGGCTGCCTACGACGAGGCCGCCCAAGGCCTGGCCAAGCTGTTCATCGAAAACTTCAAGAAGTTCGAAGTTTCCGACGCCATCAAGGCTGCTGGCCCACAGCTGTAAGCTGACCCCAGCCGCAACGAGAAAGCCGCCCCCTGGGGCGGCTTTTTTGTTCCTGGAGCACTGACGCTGTCAGTGTAGGAGCGGCCTTGTGTCGCGAAAGGGCCGCATCGCGGCCCCAGCAATATCTGCCTGAATGCAAAAATCCTGGGGCTGCTGCGCAGCCCTTTCGCGACACAAGGCCGCTCCTACAAAGAATCGTGGGCAGTCAAAAACTGGAATTTCTGTTTCACTGTCTGCATCCACTGCCAAGATACAGGCCTAACAGATGACCGAATCCCCCAGCCGCACGGCCTTCTCCCACTTCCACCCGATCCTCACCCGCCCCCAGGACAACGACGTCAACGGCCACATCGCCGGTGCCACCGTCCATGGCTTCTTCGAAACTGCCATCCAGGCCTTCCTCGTCGAACAGGCGGATGTCGACCTGCGCGATGGCGAGCTGGCAGCGTTCGTGGTGAGCTCGGCGGCAGACTTCTTCGCCTTGCCGGGCTTCCCGGATGTGCTCGAGGTGGGGCTGGGGGTGGTGCGGCAGGCAGGCAGTACCGTGGAGTATCGCCTGGCGCTTTACCGTCCGGGGGAAACCGATGCGTGCGCGGCAGGGACGGTGGTGCAGGTGTTCATCGAGCGCGCCAGCGGCAGGCCGGTGCCGCTGCCCGAGGCATTACAGGCGATCCTGGCTGGCCTGCAGCTGGATCCGCAGGCATGAAAAAGCCCTGCCGGTGAGGGCAGGGCTCTTTTTACCCGCAGGCCAGGCCTCAGGTATCAGTCACGCCAGTGACGGTGCTTGCGGTGGCCATAGTGGCGGCCGCGGTCGTAGTGGCGACGGTCGTCGTAGTCACGACGGTAGCGACGGTCGTCGTGGCGCTCGTCTTCATCGGCCTTGTTGCCCATGTAGTTACCCAGCGCACCACCGGCACCACCGCCTGCGGCCGCGCCGATGTAGCTACCGGTGGTGCCGCCCACCGAGCGACCTACCACGTTACCGCCTGCAGCGCCCAGTGCACCACCGATGGCGGCCTCGCCACGCTGGCGCTTGTCGGCACCCAGGGCACCGCCGGCCGCACCGCCCAGGCCTGCACCAATGGCACCGCCGGTGCTACCGCCGATGGAGTTGCCCACTACGGAGCCGAGTACCCCACCCAATGCGCCGCCAATGCCAGCCTCGGTATTGCCGCCTGCCATGGCAACGCCGCTGAGCAAGCTGAAAGACAACAACAGAATCGAGGAGTACTTCTTCATCAAGAGAGCCTCATAGGGATGACGTGGGCGAATTTGAGGCTACGGAGCGCGGCTGGCAACGAAAATCCGACGAGTAGCACGAGTTGTACACAATTCTCTAAGTTGCTGTATTTACTGTGAAACTTTATCGATTTTCGCTTGTCAGAGGTATTTATGACAAAGCCCTGGACCTCGCGGAACAGGGCTTTTTTCGTTTTGACCGGGGCCTTTCTGCTTACAGGATTCTGCCGTCGTCCCGGGCGCGTTCCAGCTTGATGGCAACGAACTTGGACGTCGGCGTATGGCTGCCGTCGCCGATGCTTTCCAGCGGGATCAGCGGGTTCACTTCCGGATAGTACGCCGCTGCCTGCCCGGCAGGGATGTCGAAGGCCAGCAATGTGAAGCCATGCACACGGCGCACATGCTCATCACCCCACAGCGAGACGATGTCGACCTTCTGCCCAGGCTGGAAGCCCAGGCGGATGATGTCGGCCTCGTTGGCGAACAGCACCTCGCGCTGGCCGCGCACACCGCGGTAGCGGTCGTCCAGGCCATAGATGGTGGTGTTGTACTGATCGTGGGAACGCATCGACTGCATGATCAGGTCCGGCAACTGGCCGCTGGCGCGGACGCGCTCGTCGATCAGGGTATCAGGCAGCAGGTTGGCCTTGAAGTTGGCGCGGCCCGTGGTGGTCTTCCATTGGCGGCTGGCGGCGCTGTTGCCCAGGTAGAAGCCGCCCGGGTGGGCCAGGCGCTGGTTGAAGTCGGCAAAGCCGGCAATGGTGTCGCCGATCAGGTCGCGGATGCGCGCGTAATCGGCCACTAGCCAGTGCCAGTCCACCGGGTGCTTGCCCAGGGTGGCAGCCGCGATACCGGCGACCACGGCAGGCTCCGAGCGCATCTGGGGCGACAGTGGCTTGAGCTGGCCATTGGAGGCATGGACCATGCTGAACGAGTCTTCCACGGTGACCGCCTGCGGCCCATCGGCCTGCAGGTCGATGTCGGTACGGCCCAGGCACGGCAGGATAAGTGCCTGCTTGCCGTGGATCAGATGGCTGCGGTTAAGCTTGGTGCTGATGTGTACGGTGAGTTCGCAGTTGCGCAGGGCCAGCGCGGTCCGTTCGGTGTCCGGGGTGGCCTGGGCGAAATTGCCGCCAAGGCCGATGAACACTTTCGAACGGCCATCGAGCATGGCGTGGATCGCCTCGACGGTGTTGTGGCCGTTGTGCCGTGGCACCCGGAAGTTGAAGCGCTTTTCGATGGCATCAAGCAGGGCCACCGGCGGGCGCTCGTTGATGCCCATGGTGCGGTCGCCCTGCACGTTGCTGTGGCCACGTACCGGGCACAAGCCCGCGCCCGGCACGCCAAGGTTGCCGCGCAGCATCTGCAGGTTGACGATTTCCTGGATGGTCGGTACCGAATGGCGGTGCTGGGTGATGCCCATCGCCCAGCACATGATCACCCGCTTGCCACGGCAATACATGCGTGCAGCCAGCTCGATGTCGGCCAGGGTCAGGCCGGATTGCGCCTGGATGTGCTCCCAGGAGGTGGCGTCCACCGCGGCCAGATACTCTTGCACGCCATGGCCGTGCTCGGCGATGAACACATGGTCGAATACTGCCGGCTCGCCGTTGGCCTGGGCTTCGCGCTCCCATTGCACGACGAACTTGGCCATGCCGCGCAGCAAGGCCATGTCGCCGCCCAGCGCCGGGCGGAAGAACGCGGTGTTGGTCGGACGGTCACTATTGGTCAGCATCTCCAGCGGGTTCTGCGGGTGCTGGAAGCGCTCCAGGCCACGCTCCTTGAGCGGGTTCACGCAGACCACCTGGGCGCCACGTTTCACCGCGTCGCGCAGCGGGTCGAGCATGCGTGGGTGGTTGGTGCCAGGGTTTTGGCCCCAGACGAAGATCGCATCGGCATGCTCGAAGTCGTCATAGGTGACCGTGCCCTTGCCGACCCCGACGCTCTGGCCCAAGGCCACGCCGCTGGCTTCGTGGCACATGTTCGAGCAATCGGGGAAGTTGTTGGTGCCATAGGCACGCACGAACAGCTGATACAGGTAGGCCGCTTCGTTGCTGGCCCGGCCGGAGGTGTAGAACTCGGCCTGGTCGGGGGTGGCCAGTTTGTTCAGTTCACGGGCGATCAGCGCGTAGGCGGCATCCCAGGCGATCGGTTGGTAGCGATCGCTCTGTGGGTCGTAGACCATCGGTTCGGTCAGGCGGCCCTGATACTCGAGCCAGTAGTCACTCTGCTGCAGCAGCGCGCTGACGCTGTAGCGCTCGAAGAACGCCGCATCGACGCGGCGTTTGGTGGCTTCCCAGTTGACCGCCTTGGCACCGTTTTCGCAGAACTTGACCATGCCGCTCTCGGGCGAATCGCCCCAGGCGCAGCCGGGGCAGTCGAAGCCACCGTTCTGGTTAGTCTTGAGCAGGGCGCGGATGTTCTTCAGCGCGTTATCGCTGCCGACCCAGGCCTTGGCCACGCTGCGCAGCGCGCCCCAACCACCGGCGGGGCCGTGGTAGGGCTGGTAGCGAGGGGTGGAGGCTGGGGCGTTGTCCGGGAGTTGCTGGTACGAGGTCACGACTGTTACGACTCCGCCGCTGGGCTGTAGACCCGCGGTGCACTGTGTTTGGGCAGATGAATGAGGTTGAGGTTGTGCTTGCGCGCCCATTGCAGGGCAAGGCCGGTGGGCGCCGAGAGGCTGACCAGGGTCTGGATGCCGGCGCGCAGCACCTTCTGGATCAGCTCCAGGCTGCAGCGGCTGGTGACGATGGCCAGGCCGCCCTCGGTGCTGATGCCTTGGCGCAGCAGGGCGCCGATCAGCTTGTCGAGGGCGTTGTGCCGGCCGATGTCTTCGCGGCCCATCAGCAATTCGCCCTGGGCGTTCATGAACAGCGCAGCGTGCACGGCACCGCAGTGCTGGCCCAGCGGGGTGAACGCATCGATGCGCTCACGCAGGCCTGCCAGCCATTGCGCTGGCGGCAGAGGTGCGCCAGGCAGTGCGGTCAGTTCCGGCAGCGCCTGTTCCAGGGCTTCCACCCCGCACAGGCCGCAACCACTGGTGCCGGCCAGCTGGCGACGCTGGTTCTTCAGGTTCCAGAAGGCGCGGCTGGAAATCTCCAGGTCGGCATACATCGCCGAGCCACTGCCGGAGAGTTTCAGGTCATAGATTTCCGAAGTGCCTTCGACGATGCCACTGCCAACGCTGAAACCGACCGCAAAGTCTTCCAGGTCGGTGGGGCTGACCAGCATCACAGCCTGGTTCAGGCCGTTGTAGGCAATGGCCAGTGCGACTTCTTCGGCCAGCGGCGTGCAGGCGCGTTCGCCGTCGCTGAGCTGGACGTAGTCGTAGGTGTTGCTGGCGGCAGGCAGTGCCAAGGGCATGGAGGCCGCGCAGACCGGAGGTTTGCTTTGCATCGGGCGAGAGAACCGGCGGCTATTTGATAGCACCAGCCTAGGCCGACGGGCCGGGCGCGTCTAATCGCTAGGGTCTATGCCTTGATAGACCGCGTCGATTGGTCGCAGAGGGGCGGGCGGGGCAATCCTGGCCTAGACTCCTGGCTCCGAGGTTTACGTCAACAAGGAGCGCGTCATGAGCCTGTTCAGTTTCGTGAAGGAAGCCGGCGAGAAGTTGATCGACCTGCTGACCCCCGGCAATGCCAATGCCGAAGAGCAGCTGAAGAAACACGTGGAAAGTGTCGGCCTGGGCAACCCGAACATCTCGGCCACTGTAGAGGGTGACAAGGTCATTCTCAAGGGCGAGGTGGCCAGTCAGGAAGAGAAAGAGAAGATCATTCTCGCCGCCGGCAACATCGAAGGGGTAGCCAGCGTCGATGACCAGATCACCGTGACCGGGCCGGTCGTTGCGGCGGCAAGGTTCGTCACCGTGAAAAAGGGTGACACGCTGTCAGCGATCTCTGTGGTCGTGTATGGCAATGCCGGCCAGTACAACAAGATTTTCGAGGCCAACAAGCCGATGCTCAAGCACCCGGACAAGATCTATCCGGGGCAGGTGCTGCGTATTCCTGACTGATCCCTTCCAGCCGTCCCGGCCCTTTCGCGGGTAAACCCGCTCCCACAGGACCTGT